>CAKKRK010000050.1 GCA_919902665.1 Nitrospiraceae bacterium | reverse complement strand
TTCGGAGCCTCGATGGCTTTTTTATGTCACGAGTCGTGAATTATCCGGGCTAGAGTCCACAATACTCATTCACCCGCTCCGGCTCAAAACGCGGCACGTCGAGTACGTTTTCAATGAATCGGAAGAGGCTGCGTCGGATGTCGATCGACAGATTGGGATACCAGAGCGGGCTGGCCACGACCAGGCCGCGAAAAGCGAAGAACGGCGCAGCCGTTTCCGTAACTTCTTTGTCGCCGCTGACCTCCACATAGGTGTCCCAAAACAATCGGAACAAGATCTCAAACGACCCCTGGAGCTTGCCCCGGCTGATCAATGAGTTAAGGAGATAGTTGATCGTCATCGCGGTCACGTCGTCCGCCGGCTCGCCCCATTCCCCTCGTGATCGATCCAACACCGCAAAATCCGTCCCGGTACGGAACAGTACATTGTAGGGATGGAAATCCCCATGAACCTGGGATAGACGATTGACCTTGTCATGAAGGCGCCACCGCCACTGGTTGCAGGCTTCCTCCACCGTGCGCAACAGATCGCCTGTGATAAAGCCACAACGCTTGGGATAGCTGTCGGTCAAGCCCATAATGCATTCGCCGTGGCCGATCAATTCACGCAACCGACGCTTGTAAAGATCAGCGTCTCGCCGTTTCTTGGCATGGATTTGAGCCAAGTAACGAGCCAACGCGACGGTGCGTTGCCGGTCTAACTTTCGTAACCTCGCGCCTTTCGCCAGTCGTGCAAGATCCGCATGATAGCTTGCGCCATCGGTCCATTCATTCAGCACGAAGAATTCACGGGCCTCCGCGAGGGAAAAGAGCGCCTGGTCGGCGTCGGACGCCCCCACATCGAGGGCCTTCACATGGCGCGGAAGCCGCCCATACGAATCGTAGTCCCACAGCATCGCCTGAGCACGATCGGCCATATGTTCGTGCCCGAACGGACCAGGCTTCATCGTTTCGAGCACCGCGGACTGAACCAGCCGCCCGACTCGGAACGTCAATTTGACGGGTGTGCCGTACCCATACCGTTTTTGCTCTCCCTTGGAACTCTCTTTCCCGATGACTCCGTAGGACAACAATCGCGCCGTTGGGCCAAAGCGGGTCTGGAGATAGCGCTCCAGGGCTTGTTTTGTTAACACCGGCATGCATGAAGCCTTCGCAATTCACGTTCCCGCCATCGCTCTTCCAAATGCTTGGGAAGGCCGCTGAATGAAAGCACGCTGTCGCATTGAGCTCCACCGGTCAGAGTGGCACTGTGGACAAATGCCCCATATTGGAATCGGTCGAAATGACCGGGGTCATAAAACATCCAGTCCTTGCTGATTTACCGACACCCCTTAGCCCTTGTCCTGTCGGCATATCGTTTGCGATCTCCGGTCGGTGAAAGAGACTGAACTATTACGATGTGGAGACACAATGGAACTGGAAATACAAAGCCGTAATGTCGCCATGACCCCCCGTTGGAAAACAGAGATTGAAGCTCGGATGGATGACCTCCGACGAGGACATGACGATTTGATTCACGGTCGAGTCACGTTGATCAAGAACCGGCACCACAAGAAACTCGCAAATGTCGCGGAAGCGCTCGTGGTTGTCACCCTGCCGGGACGCCACACGCTGACGGCCAGAAAGGAAGACAAGACGTTTGAGGAGGCCATTCGGTCTGCGTTTCAGGCAATCAGCATCGAACTCCGCAAGTATCGAGAAAAGCGGGCCCAGACCAAAGTACGCCTGCCGCCCGTGCCGCCCCATCGCGGCGTGATCTGCAAGCTCTTCCCCAAGGAACGATACGGCTTCATCCTCAAAGAAGGAGGCGGCGAGGTGTATTTTCATGCCAATGCCCTGCAGGGGCTCACGTTCAAGAAACTCGAGGACGGTACTGAAGTCGTCTTCGGCCTTGACCAGGGTGACAAAGGTCCACAGGCAACAGTTGTCACTCTCCTGCCGCCAATAGCAAAGGTGCTCTAGATGACAATGGACAAATTCAAAGTTCCTGTCTCGATGCTCGCCCCTGTGATCGACCCTGGGCAGCTTGGTTTCGAGGATACCGGCGAGCTGGAGCCCCTCACTGACATCATTGGACAGGAACGGGCTGTCGAGGCCATGGAATTCGGGCTGAACATGAAGAGTCCCGGATTCAATCTCTACGTCTCGGGTCCCGCCGGTACGGGAAAGAGCACGCTCGTTCGGCAGATGGTCAAGCGCATGGCCCAAGCTGCACTCGCCCCGTCTGACTGGTGTTATGTCAATAACTTCCAGAACCCTTCTCGGCCGATCTGTTTGGCTCTTCCGGCTGGACAGGGGGCCTCGTTTAAACGAGAAATGGCTGGGTTCATCGACGGATTGCGACGCGACATTCCCATGGCGTTTGAGAGCAAGAAATATCTCGATGCCAAGGCCAAACTGCACGACGATATCGATGCGAAGAAAAAATCGCTCTTCCAGGAATTGACGGAATTCACCCGGACTCGTGGATTCGGCTTTGAAGAGACCTCAGTGGGTTTCGGGATTGTGCCGCTCAAGGCCGGTAAGCCCATGGCGGCCGCCGACATGGAGGCGATGACCGAGGAGGAGCAGCGGGACCTGAATGAACGACGCAAGACCCTTGAAGGAGAAATCCGCGAGTTCCATGTCCGCATCCACGGCCTTGAGAAGGAAGCTGAACACCAGCAGCGCCACCTCGACCGTCAGCTGGTCACCAATGTCTTGGAGGGCCGCTACGAAACCATGCGGCAGGCCTACCAAGACATCCCGGCAACCTCGACGTTTTTAGAGCGTGTTCGTGACGACATCGTGCAGCACTACAAGGATTTTCTTCCTCGCGAGGGACCCACTCTCGCCATCCCAGGTTTGGAATTCAAACGTCCGGACCTGTCGCGCTTTCTCGTCAATCTCATCGTGCAGCACGACCCGACGGACGGCGCCCCCGTGATCGACGAATCTCACCCGACCTATACGAACCTGATCGGGAAGATCGAACGGCGGGCGCACATGGGGGTGATGTACACCGATTTCACGGAGATCCACGCGGGTGCCGTGTTGCTGGCCAACGGTGGCTACTTGATCGTGAATGCCTTGGACATGCTGCGCCAACCGTTTTCCTGGGATGCGTTAAAGCGCGTGATCAAGACAGGAGAGGTGAAGATCGAAGACCCCGGAGAATTCTACGGATTCTCGACGGCGGGGCTGAGGCCGGAACCGATCCCGGTAAATGTAAAAGTCATCATGGTCGGGCCGCCCATCCTCTACCATCTCCTGCAAGCGCACGAAGAAGACTTCAGCAAGCTCTTCAAGGTGAAGGTGGACTTCGACACCGAGGTGGAGAGAAGCGAGCGACAGGATCGCCAATATGCCCGGTTCATCGCCAAACTCTGCCGTGAAGAAGGGCTGCCGCACTTCGGCGTCGATGCGGTCGCTGAAATCATCCGGCAGGGGCTTCGCTTCGCCGATCGACACGACCGACTGTCGTTGCGGTTCAGCCTCGTGAGCGATCTCATCCGCGAGGCGGGGTACTGGGCTAGGAAAGAAGGCCATTCCTTCGTGTCTCGCGCGGATGTCGATGCCGCCGTCTCACATAAGCGCCATCGCTCGAATTTGGCGGAACACTGGATCCAGGATGAGATCAAAGAAGGCACATTGATGATCGACCTCGACGGCGACGTCGTCGGCCAGGTCAACGGCCTCTCAGTCCATCAGCTTGGCGACTATTCGTTCGGACGTCCCACGCGCATTACGGCTCGAACCTACATCGGTGCCAAGGGCGTGATCGACATTCAGCGCGAAGCGGAACTCGCCGGGATGATCCATAGTAAAGGAGTCCTGACACTGGCTGGATTTCTTGCCGGGAAATTTGCCGGATCCTACCCCTTCGCCATGAGCGCCTCGTTGACATTCGAGCAAACCTACTCGGAGGTGGAAGGGGACAGCGCCGCGGTGGCCGAACTCGCCGCGATTCTCTCCAGCCTCGCCGATCTGCCGATCCATCAATGGCTGGCCGTGACCGGTTCCGTCAACCAGTTGGGCGAGATCCAGCCGATTGGGGGCGCGAACGAAAAGATCGAGGGGTTCTTCGAGTCCTGTTCCCGCAGGGGGTTGACCGGCAAACAAGGCGTGATCATCCCCGCTCGCAACACCAAGCATTTGGCCCTTCGGCGCGACGTCGTCGAGGCTGTGGAATCAGGACACTTCTCCGTGTATGCCGTGAACACAATCGAAGAAGCGCTGGAACTGCTCACGGGCGTTGCAGCCGGCGGACGAGACCTTGATGGGACCTACCCGTCCGACAGCGTCTTTGGCCGTGCCGCTCAGCGGCTGGAAGAAATGGCGCAAGCTGTGGCGGAATGGAGTGAAGGGGAAGAGAAACCGAGCGGGCATATCATTACGGGGCCGTGATGAATCCTTCGATATGTGCCTTGATCTGTTCTCTCACCGTTCGGAAGGCTTTCCGTTGTTCTTCCGGAGATCCTATCGTAGCGGCTGGATCGTCAAAGCTCCAATGAAGCAACCGCCCCGTATGTGGCCAACGGGGGCACGACTCCTTGGCCCGATCGCAGACGGTAATGACATAGTCGAACGCCTGGTCAACGAACTCGTCCATGCTCTTTGACCGCTGTGCTGAAATATCGACTCCAAGCTCCTGCATCGCCGCCACAGCTCCGAGGTTCAGACCGACCGGATGCGTCCCCGCACTGTAGACATCGAACTGGTCGCCAGCCAGATGACAGAGGAGTCCTTCCGCCATCTGGCTCCGGGCCGAATTCCCCGTACAGAGGAACAACAGGCGCTGTTTCATGAACAGCAGGTAGTCGAGCAACAGGCCACGGGACTGGCCTCCGGTTTCGTCGCCCGGACAAACCCGCTGAGGAACTTGCCGTCGACGAGCGGCGCGATGGTATTGAGGTCGAGATCAGTTCCCTCGAACAGCTCCCGTGCATCGGCAGCCGTATAGACTCTTGTTGGCTCGATCGAGACTTGTTCGAACCCGGCTCGCTCAAGCTTCGTGAGGTACTCTTTTTCCTCTAACGCGCCAGCGACACACCCGGCCCACAGTTCGATACTACGCCGGACTGCTTGCGGGATCTCCCCCCGGACAACAATGTCCGACACCGCCAGCCGCCCGCCTGGCTTCAATACCCGAAAGGCTTCAGCCAACACCAAGTCTTTGTCCGGCGATAGATTGATTACGCAGTTCGAAATGATGAGATCGACCGTGTTATCGGGCAAGGGAATATGTTCGATGTCACCCTTCAGAAATTCCACGTTCGTCACTCCGGCCTTGGCCTGATTGGCCCGCGCGAGATCTAACATTTCGTCAGTCATGTCCAGACCGTAGACCTTACCTGTCGGCCCGACCCGCCGTGCGGAGAGCAGCACATCGATGCCACCCCCGGATCCCAAATCCAAGACGGTGTCCCCAGGGGCGATCTGTGCCAACGCTGTCGGATTCCCGCAGCCGAGCGACGCCGCCACGGCATCCTGAGGCAGTGTGGCCGCTTCGCGGTCGCTGTAAAGATTGCTGGTGATAGGATCGAGCTGCCCCGCCTGCAAGACAGTCCCCGTCCCGCAGCAGGAACGCCGCTCCTGTTTCTGCGCCTGCAGAGCCGCCTGACCGTATCTGGTCTTGATTTCGTCTTTGAGCGTTTGTGCGTCATTCATGATGAACCTCCAATCAAGAAATGTTGATTTATAAGGGCTAAAAAATCAGCAGCAACGTTTAGAAGAAACTGCCGACCTTGCTGCTTTCTTGAGAGAACCCACCAACTCTTCCAGCTCTTCCATCGCCTGAGGACTGAGCGAGTAATACATCCATCGCCCCTCCCGGCGATCCTCGACCAGCCCCGCATCCTTGAGTACCTTGAGGTGAAACGACAGCCGTGACTGCGCGGCTTTCATCGAATCCATTAGTTCACAGACACATTGCTCTCCCTCTTTTAAACGGTCCAGCAACTCCAAGCGAGTCTCATCCGACAGGGCGTGAAACAGCGCAACCGCTTTCTTGGTCGAGAGAACACTGGTAACCATGAGTGAACTGTATAACAATAAAATTTGATGTGTCAAGGGCCAGTGAGGAGGTGCGCTACATGAATCGTGCGACCTGCGGTTTACAAAATTCAGAGAGCCCTACCTCAGACAACCTAACCCCACAAGAAACCACAACTCAAGACTCCCCCGACATTGGGCGAGATCGGGTCAGTTTGTCATGTCTTGGTAGCAGATCTTGAATATGAGGGGGGGCGAGACTTGAAGCCCCTACAGGCTCAGAGACTATAGGGCCTGATAGTAGTCCCTCATCGTTTCGTGCTCAATTACTTATTAAACTTCTCGATTTCTTGCTTGATATAGGGTGCGGTATGATCGTGCAACCTTACAGGAGGGGTGCGCGATGGACGCTTTTCTCAAATACATCACGGACAACCTTGCTCTCATGAAGCCAGCCAAGGGACCCATTTGCGCACTGATGGTAGTGATGATTGTTGCGTGTACAACCTTTTGGAACTGGTATTTTGGGGAAGTAAAAAGTGAAAACTCTCGGCTTAAATCTGTGATTGGAATAGGGAGTCCAGCCGTTAATCCGTACATAGAACTGACGGATGGGGAATTAAGAACAAAAGCATTGAGAGTCGTTAAAGCACTTCGCGGCATCTACTCACATCATCAAAATCAAATGAGTGAGCTAGATAATAAAAAGAAGAAGAGAGAGGTCACAGAAATAGGATTTAACGATCTTCTTAATAAAGAACGGCAGCGAGCTATAGAAGAACTTCGAAACACTGTGCAAGTCGAAGCATTAATGGTGTTCGACCAACTCAAAACGCGGGTGCCAGCTACGGCACATATGCAATTAGGAATTGGCGGGTTGGAATTAAATCCTGCCGATAAGCGCGATGCTCCAATAAGTCTCCATAGGATGTTTTCTATGACCGACATGTCAATTGTTATGACGCCACTTTTAGCGAACAATATCGAAGAACTTAGAGGTGGCTCCGGTTGGTTGGACAGTTTTTACCAGTTCATAAGTGGTGCCTGGC
>CAKKRK010000049.1 GCA_919902665.1 Nitrospiraceae bacterium | reverse complement strand
CCCGGTCGGCCACATGCACGCCGCCTTCCGCCTGAATCGGTTCCAGCATGATCGCTGCAGTCTTCTCATTGACCATGGACTCGATCGCGCCGAAATTATTGAACGGGGCATAGGCAAACCCGGGCATCAGCGGTTCGAAACCCTTCTGAACCTTCTCCTGTCCCGTGGCCGTGAGCATGCCCAGCGTACGGCCATGGAACGAATTCTTCATCGTGATGACTTCATAACGATCGGGCCCATGTCGTTCATGCCCGTACCGTCGAGCCAGCTTAATCGCCGCTTCATTGGCTTCGGCTCCGCTGTTACAGAAAAACACGCGGTCGGCGAATGAATGATCCACCAGCAGGCGTGCCAGTTTCACTTGCGGTTCGGTGTAATACAGGTTGGACGTATGGATCAGTTGGGCGGCCTGGCGTTGGATGGCTTGAACCAGGTCAGGATGACCATGCCCCAATATATTGACGGCAATCCCGCCGACGAAATCGAGGTACTCTCGCCCCTCCAGATCGTAGACCTTTGCGCCTCGCCCCCGTACAATCGAAACCGGCTGGCGCGTGTAGGTCTGCATCAGATATTTGGCGGCATCATCTTTCAGTTCTTCGGTCGGCATGACGACGTATCCCCTTAAGAAAGAAGGAAAAGCTAGCACAGGGGCAATGGGAAGAGCAATAAGCGGAGCATCGGGAAATTACCGTCAGAAGTCGCGTGCACAACACTCTCCAATCAGCTATTACGCGATAGGTGGTATCCTCCTGTTCCGAGTGTGGTAAGCTGCGTCGCCATGATGATGTGCAGTCAGTGCAGTCAACAGAACTCCGACGAGGCCCATTTCTGTCATCAGTGTGGAGCCAAACTGGCTGAGGCCACGACTGCCGCAGAGGCCGCTACTGACAGGTCCACTGCTCAGCCGATTCAAAACGAGGACACGCTCTGGCGCCAATTCCTCGGTCCCAACGCTGACCACTACCTGACCGTGTTTAAGAAATTTTCGTCGAATGGTCAGCCCAAGTTTGCGCTTTCGTGGAACTGGCCGGCCTTTCTCTATATCTCCTTCCTGTGGTTTTTGTACCGGAAGATGTATCTGCACGCGTTCGTCTACGCGGTCGGCCCGATGGTCTCGACCTATCTCACAGGAGATTTTTCCGCCGGCATCGTGTGGAGCGTCATGGCGGGAGCGACTGCGAACTATCTGTATTTTTGGCATTGTCGTGAGCACATCGGTGAAATCAAGAAAGCTGGCGGGATGAATGTTGCCGTGCAAGAAACCGTACTGAAGGAATCAGGTGGGGTGCAGCCCTATGTTATCTGGGTCGGTGTGTTTTTCTACATCATCTTCCTGGCGACATTGACGAAGATGGTACAAGAAGGCCCGCCCGATCTGGAGCAAGCACCTGGTCGACCAGCCAAGCAAGCGGTCTTGCTGTCACAGGCTTGACTTGGCACGACAATTCAGTATGCTTTGGCCCCTGATGAGATGTTCAAGTTAATAGCAAAGGATCTGCGATGGCTCGATTAGTCTTGCTTCGGCATGGGGAGTCGCAATGGAACCTGGAAAACCGTTTTACCGGTTGGGTGGACGTCCCGCTCTCTCCAAAAGGGATCGAGGAGGCCAAACAAGCCGGTGAAAAGCTCCGTGGGTTTCGCTTTGACCGGGCGTTTACCTCGGTGCTCACTCGTGCGAATGAGACCTTGAGGTTTGTCTTGGAGGCCATTGGGCAAACGACCATCCCGATCGAGAAGGACAAGGCATTAAACGAGCGGATGTACGGAGATCTTCAAGGACTGAATAAGGCCGAAACTACCAAGAAGTACGGTGATGCGCAAGTGAAAATCTGGCGACGGAGCTATGATGTGAAACCGCCTGGTGGAGAAAGCCTCAAGGATACGGCCGAGCGAGCGTTGCCCTATTATGAGAAGATGATTAAGCCCTGCTTATTGAAGGGGGAAACTATCATCATTGCGGCGCATGGCAACAGCCTTCGTGCGTTGGTGATGGAGCTCGATCAATTGTCGAAGGAAGAGGTCTTGGAACTCAACATCCCGACCGGTGTGCCGCTCCTCTACGAATTGGACGACAGCGGCAAGGTATTGTCACACCGGTATTTGTGAGCCTGTAGTTTATCCCACCTCTTCGAGCAACTTGCCGTATTCCGAAGCTGGTGCATAGTCGATCAGTAACACGAGCAGCTTTGCTCGATCCTCCGGCGAAATGATGCCTTGATCCTCCATCAGTGACGCCGTCTCTGCGCAAACACCCATAGGATTGATCCCTTCCTGATCGATCAGGCGTGCATAGTGCGCTTGCCGGTCGTTCAGTTCCGGTTGATACTCGTCCCAGGTGCCAGCTCCGCACCATCCTGATTCCCACCAGGCCTTCCGGACAGACTCCAACAGGGTCTCCGTAATGGCAGCCCTGTACTTGGCAGGGATGTGCGCATCCACTGCAGCCAGGATCCAATACAGATTTAATGACAAGATTTCGCGAGCGATTTGGCCGGAGGTCGATTCCGATGCCTCGACTCCGTATTCCTCAAGCTGAGACATGGTGAGAGGTTGCGGCATAGTGTTGAATAAGGCAGCTGCGGCTTGAGTAGGAGTCATAAGGGTTTCCCTGTTGGTGTGTAGAATACTGCAGGGTGCGTCATGCCCTCAAGTGGCGGCTTGGATGGAAAACATTGCGGTGATTCACCTGTCCTTCAGAACATACAAGAGAGGGCGGGACTCTAAACAGGTAGGGGCAGCTTTGTAGGAAACCGACCGAACCATGTCGGCCTCCCATAGGCCGACATGGTTGTCTGTTGAGTATCAGCGATTCGAAACTTTTTTGACCATTCCACTGTATTGGGATGTGTCACGCGTGTTGCGTGTAACCTGCTCGTCTGTTTCACCTGTGGAGGCGATTGGCTGAGGTGATTGGGTCACGACAATCTCAACCCGCCGGTTCTTGCTCCGGCCTTCTTCTGTATCGTTGGTCGCGATGGGCCGTGCGTCCGCATACCCGACAGCTCTAACGCGGTCGACCCCTAACCCTCCCTTAACCAACGCCTTGCCGGCATTTTCGGCGCGCGCCTGAGAAAGCTCAGCGTTATCCTTAAACGGCCGACGAGGATTGTACTTGACCGGTATGCTGTCGGTATGTCCGGCGACTTCGACGCTCTCGGGACGGAATTTACGCAAGGCCACGCCGATTCGCTTGACTAAGGAGGTTCCCGCCGCCGTCATGGTCACTCGTCCTATGCCAAACAGTTCACCCGACGACAATGCGAGCGTGAGTTTGTCGCCGCGCTGCTCTAACACCACGGTGCCTCGTTTGAGTTCGTCCTGGAGGGCGCTCGCCAGCTTCTCGCTGACCCGAGAGAGGTCAGTCGTGGCACGCGCCGTCGTGATGGCTGGCTGAGGCAGTGCATTCTTGGCGTAGGAAGGCAGTTTGACCGGTTTCGGCAAGCTCTTACCTAGGCTCGTGAGCAGGCGTTTCGCCTGCACGAGCTGAGAGTCGCGAGCGGCGATTTCCATATCCATGTTGGCCTTGGCCAGCTGGAATTCCTGCTCTTTCGCCACCAATTGCAGGTCAAGGTCCGCAATCCGTTGCATCGCAGTATCAAGCTGGTCATTGTTGGTGGCAAATTGCCGCTCAATGTCGAAGACTTGTTGTCTGGCCAACTCCAGGCTGCTTCGTGTCCGGTTCAGCTCTTGCGACATGTTCTGGTGGGTGTCCCGTTGGGTGCAGAGCCCTGCGAGTTCCTGCTCCTTTTGGGTCAGCTGCGCTTCCAAGGCTTCCGCGCGAGTCTTTTCGACAGTCACCTGATTTGCTGCCGCTGTCGTCTTCTCTCGCAGAAGGGACAACTCCTTTTCTTTAGCCGTGAGCTGTTCAAGGAGTTGTTCCAACCGCACTGTTTCCTTCTCTGCTTCCGAAGATTGGCTCTGAGGTGTGTCGATCGTAATCGACGTCATAGGCGTAATTGACGGAGCAAGTGACGTCTCGTCGCCGTCGACTTTGTGAACATACGAGCCCGCCTCGTTGTCCTGTTGAGCGTGCCGAGCATCGGTTGAGGTCAAGAGCCCGACGAGCATGGCCAGAAGAGAACGTTGACCATTGTCCGACTGAACCGCGGTCGGCTGGCTGTCGGCAATGGACTGAGTGGCCGCAGCCTGACTCGATTCCTGTCCATTGACCGTGAAGGTGAAGAGAAACGCGAAAGCGACCAGCTTCATAATCATATCTCACCTCACTCAATGATGAAGTTGCAGCGACTCCGCTGTCTGGAGTCAAGTTTTGAAGTCGACTATGGAGGCAACAGCCGTTCCCGTTCACACTGCGAAAAATCTGTCACGAAACAGGGGAACGACATCAGTCCAAAACCATGAAACTGCCCATGGGAGCTCTTATCGAGTGATAAGTAGAACCAACAGGCCCTACTCTACCCTATACGCCGTCTAGCGGCGCTTTGCAACTGGGGATTTTGACTGGATGTCGCGTCCAGCAAGGCCTGCAGGGCATCTCGTTGAGAGGCGTGATAGGGATCAAAAAGTAATAGGTGTTCCAGGCTGTCAGCCCACCACATCTAGTGGTCCTGGGTATAACGGATGCCGGGATCATGCATGAGCTCGAACTCTCCACGGCGTCGATCACCTGTATCTCCAGAAGCCGGGAGAGTGCTCCACGTGAAGGTCGACTGAGCTGAAGACATGACGCAGCAAGCCATACAGGAGATATCAGTCAAGCAGCCACGGCGCTTAGTCCACGGCCTGCCCTTTATCAGCATCTGCGTTTTGGCTATCTGCTCTGGAGTCCCCCACCTCGATGAATCTGTTCGGATACTCACGGTGAATCGAAATAGATACGTCGTGTGAGGCCCCTGCTGCCAAACAACAGCATAATGGTGTAAATTCAAGTCGTTATAAGTAAAATCACCATGGCCCGCTCCTTGCTCGTGGAGCAGTGTAGGAGAATATGGGGGATCCGCTGAATGAATCTAGGGGCTAGAGAACGAGTGAGGACTATATGATCACAGCCAAGAGCCAGTTTCTCCAGTTGACGTTGTCGGCCATCACGTTCGTCTTTGTGATTGGGGCCCTCTCGATGATCTGGCCTGCCATCATTGGCCTCTTTCTCGGTGCACTCTGGCTGCTCCAATCGTTCAGCGTCGAGCCTGAGATGGCGGTGCTGTCATGGACCGAGGTCGGTCATGTGCCGATCGTCTTCGCCTCGCTTCGGCGATCCGGGCTTCCAACGATTCTCTCGTGATGAGTTGAGCGGTGCATTCATCAGACGGGGCATTTTGGCTAGGAGGGGATGAGCCCCGGGGTGCTCATGAGCGTCAACGCGGAGGTTCGACTCCTAATGGGACAGGCGAGATGGGCAAGGGAAGCATGCTTATTAGTCGCCGGATGTGCACGGGATGCGCGGCTTAACGGTTCATCCAGGTCTACCAAGACTTACATGATCGAGACGATCCGGTTTGTTCGAAGAGGTTCCGACTTACTGGAGCCTGGACGAGTGCTATCGCCCATTCCCATCCAGGCTGCGGATCAGCACGGCACGGCCGTGGCGGTCGAGCCATGATTGAATGCGGTCCCCCACATGGGCCGGTCGGTCGATCTTGGTATTTTCATCATGCGGAATACGGACTTCCTGCCCCTGGGCGTCCCGAATTAGGTACGCGCCGCCTTCCACAGCCTGCACATGGCCGATGACCGAGATGGAGGATGGGGTTCCGGTGCATAGGGCCACACGTTGCTGTTCACCCAATGTTCCCGATACGATTCCCATCCCGAGATCTTCCTGCGACGAACGTCCTTGCATGGTCGAGTGGGCGCAGCCCGTTACCAAGACCAGCAGGGTCGGTAGCCACACCGCACGTCGGCAAGCTGTGAGTATCAGTTTCATGAGGTAAGGCCTCCACATATGATCAAGCTGGGAGCTGATGTAGATTGGCGTGACACGCACCGCTCCAACACTATTTCATAGAGAGGCGGAATGCTCAATATTAATGAGAGAGCTCTCACTTGGAGCTGACTCAAGATGAAACAGAAAAGGAGTGGTGTCTAAGGATGTGTCATGTGAGCCGTGCTCCACATAGCATGCATGGCAGTAGGCCCGATGGGCGTTCTTTCCCAAGAGAAGAAGCGAGTCAGTTCTCTCGCGGTGCAGGGATTCTGGCTGCCAGAACAGGAAGCCTTACGGTCACCGTGGATCAGGAGCCTATGACACACGGACCTGGACGACGATCACGTGATCGACAGGCGAGGGTGGTGTCTTGGGAACGCTCATGGAGCCATGAGCGATTACACGAGTTGACACTCTTCTCTCGGGGCAGAGACCCTCGACCCATCGGTGAATTCCGGCAAGACTCTGACAAGGTGAAACGCGTAGGTCTGCACCAGGGACCATAATCCGTGTAATCTTTGGGGTCCCGCAAACGGGTTCATGAGGACATATTTCGCGATGCCTGAAAGGGGAGGACGCCCTGTGCGTACGTTCATGGCGCCGAAGTCCGGCAAGGGCAGGGCTGGAGTATCGACGACGACTCGCGCCACAACCCATGGAAGCCCATTCTCGACGGCTGCCCGTGCGATGCCATAACTTTCCATGTCCACCGCAATTGCGTCATGGAGCGCTGCGATCTCGGCCTTGGCCATGGCACAATGGATCGGTTCATCAGCAACGGTCACCAATCTTCCCTCATGCCACCGTGGGGTCTGTTTGAGGGCTTGGCCGAGACGTGGCGCTGCGGTCTCGTCGTTGTCTCGAAGCGTCTCGAGCGTAGACCATTGCTGTTTCGCCTGCCCAATCGCACGCACATCTCCTGTTACCACCCAATCCGACACCTCGAGACCCTGAACCAACGCGCCACAGGTTCCGGCCGAGAGCACGTAATCAGGGTTGAATTGCCGGATCGCGTCGGCGGTCACCCGATAGGCCTGTTCGGGACCAACGCCGGTGGTTACCGCAATGATTTTCGTCTTATTGGATAGAGTCCCCTCAAACGGATTTTGCAGCCCGGGCACAGGCGTGGCCTGAAGCTCCTTGACAACCGGTCGTAATTCATCATCACCTTCGATGAGTAATAGAAGAGATTTCATGAATGCCTCCTTTGAGCGCGGGTTGTTCTATGGCTGAGTCTCGAACGTATCTCACGTTGAAAATACATGTCACATGTTGTGCCAGACAGGACAGACCTCTACACCTCTGCGGGAAAATTGATCATTACACATGGTATGACCAGATTTGGGTCGTCACCTGAGACAGCGCGAGACAAGAAGGTGTTTCACCATGAGGCAGTGATGAAACAGACGATAGAATCCAATGTTGTAAGGTTCTGATCTTCGTTCCGACTCTTCTCAAAATCAATTTTGAGATAGGTTCTCGTTCACTCTCAGGTTGAGGGTCCAGCCCCTAAGCCATGCATCAGGCGTCGCAGCACCATGGTGTGTACCGCGAGCCGCAGGCGGGTCGTGTATCGCATGGCACGAGCACCGTAACATCTTCCAGAAACAGAAAATAGCCCAAAGTGAACACTGTGCAATTGAGTTCGTAAGCCATGGACCCTTAGTGATGAACCGTAGATGCCAGGGATTAAGCGAACTCAAACTGACCCACTGTTGGCCGGAGGGCAGCTTTGAGTTAAGGAACGACTACGCGGGTGGACTCAAAGACTCGATTGGAAAACTCCCTCTCGCGCAGTTCATCCCGGACAGGCTTGTGTGGAATAGATCCTGGCGAATCGTCCCTGAGCCGGTGCAGCCGGATAGTCTCGATAACTCGCAGATCCAGGGATTAGCGTGCGTCCTATTCTCAATAACGAGTCGAGCCAGGGTGGTGGTTCTCGGTTACACCATGCCGTGTGCACGAAACCATTCTATTTCTTCTTGTAACGAGGCTCGAATGGGACCGGGACGATATCCCAGTTCGCGCTTTGCTTTGTCGATGCTGACATAATGCGGATATTTTCCCATTCGCACCGAGGCCAGACAGGCCAAGGGTTCCTTATTGGTGAGCCGGCCAGTGATCTCACCCATCACACCACCGATCAGGGTCAACGCGTAGGGCACTTGTATCGTTGGCGAGGGGACTCCCGACAACTCTCCCAGTACACCAAGAAAGTCTTTCAAGGAAATGTTCTCTCCTCCGAGGATGTAGCGATGTCCGATTGTTCCCTTCTCTGCAGCCAGACAATGGCCTTCTGCGGCATCTCGAACATCCACGACATTCAAGCCTGAGTTGGTGTATACGGGGAATCTCCCTTTGAGAAATTGAATGATGGTGTGACCAATAGGGGAGGGTTTTGCATCGCCAGGACCGATCGGCGCGGCAAGATTGATGATGATCACCGGAAGCCCCTCTGCACAGGCCTCCATGGCGACGCGATCCGCTTCTAACTTCGATAGCTCGTAGACGCCAACGGCTTCATGATCGTCCTTGAGCATGGTTTCGTCTGCCGAGGGCGAATTCGTTCCACGCCGGAGGACCGCGGCGGTGCTGGTATGAATCATTTTTCGAACGCCGGCCTTGCGAGCCGCAGTGAGCACGTTGCGCGTGCCCTGTGTATTGGCGGCACGCATGGCCTCAGGATTTCTGGTGAAAAACTTCACGTTCGCCGCCAGGTGATACACCTGCTCACAGCCTTGGGTGGCCCGCTCTAAACTCGCGAGATCCAGAATGTCTCCGTGAACGATGTCGACGGACTGTCCCTTCAGCTCGCTTTGATCAGAGCCTTGCCGCACCAATGCCCGAACATCTGCTCCTCGCTCAACAAGACGTCGACACAGATGGGCTCCAACAAACCCATTCGCTCCCGTGACTAAAACTTTCATTGAATTTCCTTATTGAACAAAAGTGACTCACCTTCGGCCACTCAAGCGCGCCATAACCAAACTCGCTCGTACGTGTTGTGAAAACTTGGTGAGTGGTGGGACGGCAGGACTTACTGAAGTCTCAGCACATCGTGGTGAATTCTCGCAGAAACTGAAAAGAGAGTAAAGATGGAAAACGCGGCGAATGGCAGTCGTCTCCAGCCTGTATGGACTAGATTTCCACCACGACGCCGATTTCGACAACCTGTTCAGCGGGAATATGAAAGAACGAACTGGCGCGCTGGGAGTTACGGCTGAGGAAGATGAAAAGGCGTTCCCGCCAGAGCGCCATGCCCGGCTTCGGTGTGGCGAGGGAATTCACGCGGCTCAGGAAGAACGTCGCTCCGTCAAGATCGACGTCTAACCCCTGTGTCCGGCAGGCTGTGAGCAGGCGAGTAATGTCCGGAGTCTCCATGAATCCATATTGCACCACAACTCGTCGAACACTCTCCGCGAGCGGTTCGATACGGACATGAGGATTACACGACTCAACGAGTAGATGGTGTGCATGCTGAAGGGATCCTAGCCGGTTCGTGAGGTCAGGACAAGCGGTAGGGGGCGTTCACGTCCAGCCCAGGGCTTCGCACCGGATGATCGGTTGCTGCGTAGCGGCTGAGCAGGGCAATTTGCACGATCATGACCATCAGATTTTCATCAGGTCTTGAGTCCCAAGGTGTGCTCGATCAGCTCTGCGGCTCGTGGTGCGCCGCCACCAGTCTTGATAGCATCTCGGACCTGCTCGGCTGCTGCACGGTACGATGGGTTCGACCGCACGCGAACAACCGCCGCACGCAGCGTCTGGAGCGTCACGTTCTTGTTTGGAATGGCTTCACCGGCTCCGATCCAGGCGATGCGTGCAGCAATCCCTGGCTGGTCATTCGTCACGGGGATCGCCACCATCGGAAGCCCGGTACTAAGCGCTTCGAGTACGGTGTTGAGCCCAGCATGGGTCACCGCAAGAGTAGATCGGCGGAGTAGGTCCAGCTGAGGGGCATAGGAGACCACCATCGGATCCCCGGGGAGTTTGCCCAGCGCCTCTGGAGACATTCCATTCCCCGTCGAGATGACTAATTGGGCGTCAAGTCCTTCACAGGCCTCCGCAATCACCCGGAACATTCCTGCGACACGGTTCTGGAGCGTACCCAGCGACGCGTAGATCAGTGGTCTCCCATCAAGACGCTCCCAGGGGAATGGAACCGGCTGAGAGTCAGATGATCGATGGAGAGGACCAACGAACCGGACCTGTTTCGGCAATTCACGCCGAGGGAATTCGAAGAGTTCGGGTTGTTGGCTGATTTGTAGCTTGTCGGACCAGATGTGTGAGATGCCAGTTGGGATCGAGAGACCCAGCTTTCGACGGTGGTCTTGAATGCGTGTCATGATGGGAGCATATAGTCGATTCAGCCCCATCCAGGCGATCCGGTTGCGAATCCTCGCCCACCAAGCATCCCGAGGGTACCAGTGTGTAAAGTAGGGCGGGACGGCGGGGTCAGGGTTCAGGAGGAGCGCATTACAGACCGTGGCGAAGGGGAGCCCTAACTGGTCGGCGAACGTCCCACCGGGAAACGAGACTTGATCGACCACCAGAGCCGTTACACCAGCGGTGCGTACTACGGCCGGCCCGACTTCTAGAACGGCATCAGTGGCACGTGCTCCGATCGCAAGTGTGTGCTTGAGCGCCGCCCGGTCTTGTAGCGAGCCGAGCTTCTGAAATTCGGCCTGGTACGCATCAGCCGGAAAGACGGTCCCACCCAGAGAGACGGTCTCGAACCCAGCTGTCGCGATCGATGCGGGAGGTTTGCCCAACAGGAAAAAGGTGACCCGGTGTCCACGGGCACGGGTCGCATCCGCCAGCGCCAGCATCGCATTCACATGTCCCGGAGTATTCGGGCAGATCACGCCAACGTGATTCATGATGTGCTCCTTCTTCAGCCTGTTCGGAGTGACCCAGGTTGAGAGTGATTTCTAGCAGGCTGGGATCCACCAAGCTCTCTACGTAAGACACACGGCAAACCATATCCCATGGGCATCACCGATTCAATGTGGTTGATGAGAAGGCGATGGAATCACTCATGAGGTGAAGTTCATGGCCTCGGCTTCCGTGTGGAAACTGGCGCTGTCATGAATGTGGAGCTGAGTTGCGCTCGTGGGGATGAGATCGATGAAATGTTTTGAAGGGACGATCGGTATTGCTGAACGCGTGGATTATGGAAAATGATCTGTTCAGAACTCCGTCTCTCTCCGTTACGCTGCTTTAGCCGGGCGCCAGCGAAGGCCGACGTTCAGGAGTTCTTGGAGTAGTTCCTTGTAATGATAGTCCGCTTTCTTTGCCGAATCGGCGAAGTCTTCATCCTCCGCGATCTGTGGGTTGGGGTTAGCTTCCAGGACATAGAGTTGTCCGTCATCTGCCATCCTCATATCGATCCGCGCATAGCCGCTGAGTCCAAGCGCCCGATACACTTGTTTCGATAGATCCTGAATGTCTTCGGCTTTTCCCTTCGGCAGGTTGTCAGCCTCTCGTGATGTGATGCCGTACTTCTGCTGATACTTCCGGCTCCACTTCACCCGCTCGGTCGCAATGCGCTTGGCGTCCTCAGGCAGCTTGTCCATGATGAGTTCCCACACCGGCAGCACTTGCAGCTGGCCGTTGCCGATGATCCCCACGTAGAATTCACGCCCCTCGATATACCGCTCGATCAGGGCGCCACTGCCCACACTATTATGGATGAACGCCACTCGTTCGCTCAGCTTGTCGTCGTCCTCGACGATCGAGGCCTGAGAGATGCCCAATGAGGCTTCTTCGCTGACGGATTTGACGATCAATGGAAAGGAGAGCCATTTGGGCCGCCTGACCGTACGCCCCTGAGGGACTTCGATGAATTCTGGATAGGGGATGTGGTGAAAGGATAACACTTTCTTGGTCAGCGCCTTGTCCCGTGCCAGCATCAGGCCGCGCGGATTACAGCCGGTGTAGGGGAGGTGCAGGAGTTCAAGGTACGATACGACGTGCTGATCGTAGACGGCGATGCCATCAAATTCTTCGAGAAGGTTGAAGGCGATGTCCGGCTTCCAACTCTCGATGGCAGAGTGGATCACGTCGAGCTCGCTCTTAACGCCGAGTGGGAGGACCTCATGCCCCAGCTTCTTCAATGTGGAGACGACATCGTGCTCTGTCCGCCACGCGACGGTTTCCAGATCGTGACCATTCACCTGCTCCGGCGGGACGAGGTCTTCATGCATAAGGACGAGGACGCGCAGTCGCTTCATAAGGCCACCCGATGGCGCCCACTCCGCAGAAAGTTCATGGTGTGGACGGTCAGGAGGATGGTGAAATCAAGTTTGGCCTGCTCTTCTGCTACGGGGACGCGAAGATTCAATTCACGGCATCGCCGGATCATGTCCTCCAGCACTTGGTCGATCGTGTATTGATACTCGCCGGTCCAACTCGCGACCTTGCGTCGAACTTCGCGGCGAAACCGATTGAGAAAGGTGGCCGCACTTGGCCTATGTGCATGGTTGGGCAGGTGGGAGAAGAGCCGCTTGAGATCCGGGTCATACTGCGACTGGCGCTCAACCCCATAATGTCTTCGCTTTCGCTCATAGTGTTCGCGAAGGGTCTTCTTGAGATTGGGAAGCGGATCGATTTCTTCATGTGTGGTGACGGGAGGGGAGATGCCCTGGAGGTTGTTCATGAGGCCATCGACATATCGGAGCTTCTTCAGAACGGGCCAGCCACGATATCGCTCCTCCCATAGGGAGTCCGGTGTCAGCCAGACGGCAAAGGTTTCAGCGAAGTCTTCATCCGGATGACTCTGCGCATACCATAAATCCAAGTGGCGGACGAAACTCCGGCTATAGGGACGAGGCGAGTAGTACATCGGATACTGTTGGGACGACTTACCGAAAATCTGCTGGCGGGTTTTGCGCCGCCGGATCTTGTACGCGTTCTCGATGGCATGGCCGGCTTCGTGGCGAAGAATGCGCAGGCACCATTCCGTTGTTCCGCCTTCGACTTCGAGCATTTGGGCTAGTTCGAGTTTCGCAAGGCGAGGATGAGCGAGGTAGAAGGGAATCGCAATGCCGGGAACCCCATCGGGTGTGAACCATTCATTGGAGAGCCAGAAGTGTGGGCGAAACAGTAAGCGACGTTCTTCCAGCTCACGGGTCAACTCTGCGATTGGCTGTTCGAGAAACCCGCTCTTGAGTCCGAGGTGCAGATCGCACATCGGGAGGTCCAATAACGCGTCGTCTGGCCAGGAGGCCCATGTCGGTTCGTCGTGGCCAACAGCCGGAGTCTTGAGCACGTCGGAAACCGTACGGTCCATGAGACACTTCATCCTCCATAGGGCCTGTCGGTATGGCCCATGAAAAACTATAGCATTATTGGTTCAAGCTGCTGGCGAGGCTGATGCGACTGATCTACAAGGAGCGAGAGGAGGAACAAATTGTCCACACTTGTTCCAGTTTGAACTGCGATTACGGTTTCATGGGACCTTGGTGTCCAGGAAACTGTGAAAGTCGTGCCATCAATGCTGGTACGGATGCCCAAATGTGGTCGATGACCGACTCCACATAGTCTCGCGCTTGGACAAGATCACGCTCCCAATCTGGTAGAGCTTCGTGCAGGTCGAGAATCGGGGTTTCTTCGCCGAGTGCCACCTCATTGAAGAGTGGAGGCGTCAGACCGAATTGCCGCTGAATAAACTCACGATGGTTCAGACTCATGGCAATAATAAGATCAACCCGATCGATCAGCTCCTTGGTCAGTGCTTGTGGAATGTGCGCAGAAGGGTCGATGCCTTTCTGGATCAATGGGTTACAGACCACCAGGGGAACCGATTGAGGCGAGGCTTTGATGCCAGCTGACTCAACTCGGTAGCAGGACTGTGGATTACTCTGTGCCCGGACCGCATATTCGGCCGCTACGCTGCGGAACACGTTTCCCGTGCAGACAAAGAGAATGGACTGCCTCATAGGTGGTTCGTCTGCTCCATGTACCAGCGGACGGTCGACAGGATAGCTCCAGAGCGGCTACAATCGCGCCATGCCTATTTCTGCCGCCGCCACGCCACGTCGTAAACTCGACGAAGAAACCGAGAAGCTTCAGACACGCCTCTGCCGCCTAGTTGGGCAAGCGATCGCCGACTATCGCCTCATTGAGGACGGTGACAAGGTTATGGTGTGTCTGTCGGGCGGCAAAGATAGCTATGGTTTACTCGACATCCTACTCGTGCTGCAACCCCGTGCACCGATCCATTTTGACTTGATTGCCGTCAACCTCGACCAGAAGCAGCCAGGATTTCCAGCGGACGTCCTGCCAGATTATCTGACCAGTCGGGGAGTCCGCTTCCACATCGAGTCACGCGATACCTATTCGATTGTGAAACGACTGATTCCCGAAGGGCAGACGACGTGCTCCTTGTGCTCGCGCCTTCGCAGGGGACATCTCTATCGAATCGCCAGTGAGCTAGGGGCCACGAAAATTGCGCTCGGGCATCATCGGGATGACATTGTCGAAACGCTCTTTCTGAATCTCTTCTATACAGGCAAGTTGAAGGCGATTCCACCAAAACTGCGTTCAAAGGATGGACAGCATCTGGTCATCCGTCCGCTGGCGTTGGTGAAAGAGGCCGATCTTGCACGGTATGCGGAGCTGAGAGAATTTCCCATCATTCCCTGCGACCTCTGCGGCTCTCAAGAGAATTTGAAGCGAAAGAAAGTGAAAGCATTTCTTCAGCAATGGGAGCGAGAGTCGCCCGGCTGTTCCGACAGCATCGCCGCGGCATTGACCAACGTCGCGCCCTCGCTCTTGATGGATCCACGACTCTTTGACTTTACATCGCTGACAGCAGAGGCTGGTCATCAGCCGGAAGGTGATGCGTGGTTGGATCAGGAACCCATTCCTCACCAGAATGAAGTAGTCGCGTCTTTGTCGACCAAGTTGCTCCATCACCCCTGAATACGTTGCGTCACCGTATCCCTCTGACATTTTGAGTGCACCGTCGGTCCGCCGACAGCTGCGGGCGAGGATGTCGGTGAAATATATCGCCATGTGAGGGGTTGAGTAGGTAGGAAGAAACGGCTGGAGGGGCTGGCTCATGGAAGGATTCGCGTTCAGATCGGGCCTACAGTCTGATCATTAACAATTCTTCATGAGTTCCCAATCAGATCTTCATAGTTCGAGGAGTATGCTTTGCTGCTGCTCCTCGCCTTGCGTGGCTATGAGTTCTCGAAATCCACGCACTGGAGGAACTGGCGGGGCTTCGATCATTCATGACGAGGGCATCGATGCGGAGGGTCGTCTAACAAGGAGGTCACATTATGG
>CAKKRK010000048.1 GCA_919902665.1 Nitrospiraceae bacterium | reverse complement strand
CCAAGCCGACGAAGGGTTCACAGAATCGGCGGATTGAGGGAAAGAAACGGCAGGGACGCGTGAAGGCGTTGCGGAGAACACTCGATGAGTCTTGATTACGATCAGATCAAGGCCGACGTGGCAGCAGAAGGTTAGAAGTGAGCCTTGTAGGTCGCTTTGGCGGCGTTGGCCTGGAGCTGTTCAAGCACCATTCGCGCTTCTGGGATAAAGTCGGCCTGGTTGTGTTGTTGCGCGAGGGTTAAGGCATCGGACGCCAGCATCACAGCTTCCTGATGTCGACCATGCTCGCATCGAACTTTGGCAAGGGATAAGCGAGCATTGACGGCTTTCGGCGCTCGGCTCACCACCTGCTCCAAAAGCGCCTCTCCTTTTTCAGCATCGCCCCCCAATAGGCTCGGCAGCTTCACGAGTAATGTTCCTTTCGCCGAGAGCGCATCGATGTGAGCTGGATTAAGTTCAAGGGCTCGGTCCAGTTCGTTCATCATGCGGCGGAGCCCAAAGAGCGAGGTGAGGGATTCTCCGTCGACACGGAGCAGCTCTCCGAGATTACAGAATAACGCAAAGTGGGCATCGGCGCTTCCCTCATCCTCAGCCACCGCGCGCTCCCCCATGATCTGCCCCTGTTGAAAATGGGCGAGGCGCGTCGCACGATCCACGGCCAGTCTCCCGCGATGACATTCGTCAAGAGCTTGTTTGGTAAGATGCTCGCCTGACTCCAGCGCGGAAGACGGTATCGGCAGGCAGAACAAGCCACTTGCCACAACCCCCACCAGGACGAGAGTGTTCATCCCCATCAGTCAGACATCCAACGGGACAACAGCACCATGCAAGTAACCGGCTGAGGTGACCGCAAACAGGGTGCCACCCAGCACCTGTGCGGACGCGTGTATAACTGATTGATTAAAAGCGATTTCGTTGTCATCGTACTCGGTTCATCCGATGAACAGTGACGACCGATGGACATGTTACGACCCACTTGTGAACAGAGGTCTGTGCCGCCGATAGGTCAGGAGCTCGCCTGTTCACTGGGAGCCATCATGCCCAGAATATTGAATCCGCCATCCACGTAGATCACTTCACCGGTAATACCCCGTCCCAATGAGCTGACCAGGAACAAGGCCGTGTCGCCGACCTCACCTTGTTCGGTTGGACGACGGAGTGGGGCAAATTCCTTATGCAGATCGACCATTTTAGAAATGCCCGAGACCCCTCGTGCGGCAAGAGTCTTAATCGGCCCTGCGGAGATGGCATTCACCCGGACATTCTGTGGACCGAGGTCATACGCCAAGTAGCGGACCGTGGCTTCAAGCGCAGCTTTGGCGACCCCCATGACGTTATAGTGAGGCACGACGCGCTCGCTCCCCAGATAGGTAAGCGTGACGATGGAGCCCCCGGCAGTCATCAACGGCATGGCGGCCCTGGTGACGGCCACGAGCGAATAGGCGCTGATGTCGAGCGCCATGGCAAACCCCTGTCGACTCGTATTCACAAATTGACCCGCGAGTTCTTCGCGCGGAGCGAATGCCAAGGAGTGGACAAGGAAATCGATCTGGCCGACTTCTTTCTGGACTTGTTGCATGAGCGAGGTGATCTCCCCGTCATTGCTCACGTCGCAGGGGAATGCTTTCGCCCCGGGTAAGGTGGCAGCCAACTCCTCCACATTTTGTTTCAGCCGTTCGTTTTGATAGTTAAAAAGGAGCTGAGCTCCCTGGCTAGCCACTGATTGGGCGATGGCCCAGGCAATACTGTGTTTATTGGCAACACCGATGATGAGTCCTTTTTTCCCCTTCAGCAACATTGGTCAGATTCTCCTTCATTAGGCATTGAGGGGCCTTGTTCAGCACGATGCGTTGTCTAGTTGGTGGCTGTCTCAACTAGGTGCACAAGTCCCGACTGACTCGCGACAACGAGGACGGAAGATACCATGATTTGAGAGGACTGTGAATCGGGTCGGGAGACAAATCGCGGCATAGGCTGTGGGCCTGGTTCTGTGGCAATGTCGTAGAGATCCGTGGCATCCTGCTACAGAATGTAGCCCAAGGGAGAATCTCTTTTCCGTGCGGTGAGTTTTGAACCTACTGATTTCATAGCGCAACTGGCGCAGCGCTCTGGTGAATGCAGACTGGCACTGAGCTTGCTCCCCTGCCTGCATAGGTACCGAATAGTCGGTACCTATTGATAATCTCAAGGAGGGAATACGTGATGAAAAGCATGTTGCTGGCAGTGATGGCAGTGGTCGTGGCGATCACATTCAGCGCCCCGGCGTTTGCGGAAGGCCCAAAGGAAGGCGGCAAGGACAAGAAGCCTGGACAGGTAGTTGAGGCGATCTACGGAGACGAGAAGAAGAAGGAAGAGAAGAAGGGCGGCCATGCCGACACCTTCGGCGAAGAGAAGAAGG
>CAKKRK010000047.1 GCA_919902665.1 Nitrospiraceae bacterium | reverse complement strand
CTATGAAATCGATCGGCCATCACGGATTCTCGTTCAAGTAGAATCGGACGACGATATCATTCAAGGTGTGAAGGTCGGTGGGCATTGTGTGATGGTCGTCGAAGGAACGCTAAACTTCTAAGAGACTTGCTGAGTCCTGGGTTGTGTCGTTTCCTGTTTTGAGCCTCCCTGCCATTCTGTGCTACCCTGAGTCCAATCAATAGTGAGCGTGGCCGGCGTTCTTTCGTGTCAGTCCATTCGAAGGTAAAGGAGGAAGCATGTCCACTGTCGCAAAGATTATGAACAAGAACCCCAAGAGTGTAGGACCAAAAATGTCGATTGCCAGTGTCGCCAAGACGATGCGTGCGGCGCGGGTGGGATCGCTCTTCGTGAAGAAGGGTAAACAATTGGTTGGGGTGGTGACGGACACCGACATCGTTCGGCGTGCCGTGGCGAGCGGAAAGCCATTGGGCAAGTTGACTGTCGAGAAGATCATGACGACGCCGATTTGTACGATCGAGGGGAGTCAGTCGATCGATGATGCGCAGGATATGATGGCCGATCTGGGTGTGCGCCATCTCGGCGTCACCAAGAACGGGCAGATTTCTGGCGTCGTCTCCGTGCGCGACCTCCTGTTACACTATAAGCGCTATGCGCAGTCGAAGATTTCAACGGAAGTGACGTACGAGGAACCGAAGATCACACAAGACTAAGAACGGTGAGGGGTAAAGGGTAAGTAGTAAGGGGAATGCGGGCCACTGGCTCCGACTATCCGCCAAGGTCGCACCGGTTGCCCTGTTTCTCCTTCCACGCTTATTTGCGGTTGCAGAAGCGAACCCACTTCTCGTCGGTCGAAGCGACCTCCCCATTACCGTTACTTGTTGAGTTCTTTCACGAGATGTCCGAGTTCGGGAAGAATGAGCTTTTCCATCGCGAGGCGGACGGCGTTTTCTGAGCCGGGAGTAGAAAAGAGAATACGGCCTTTGATGACACCGGCAGTCGCTCGGCTCATAATCGCCGGTGAGCCGATGTCTTGATAGGTGAGTAACCGAAAGATTTCGCCGAATCCGGCGAGGCGTTTTTCTAACATCTCGTCTACCGCTTCGAACGTGGAATCCCGCCTGGAAATGCCGGTACCGCCGTTGATGATGATAGCCTGCACCGCGTCGTTGATCACGCCGCGCGCGATCCACCACTGGATCTGGGCCGGATCGTCCTTCACGAGATGATATCCGACTACAGTATGGCCTCGCGCTTCAAGGAGCGTGCGAATCAGCTGACCACTGGTGTCGGTTTCTTGTGTGCGGGTATCACTACAGGTAATGACCATGCACCCAATTGAGCTGGGTGCATGGTCTTTGTGTTCGTGATGAGTTGGTGTACTCATGTGTCAAAGGGAACCTATCAGCCATCAGCTGAAGCAATCAAGCGTCAGTCTCACCTGACCGCTCGAAGCCGACCATCCAGGGGCTCAGCTTATTTCCACACAGAGTCTGGATTCAGCTTCGCGGCCGGTGTCCCTTTCGCGACATGTTCATCAAGGATGGTAGCGACGTCCCCCTCAGTGACCTTGGAATACCAGGTATTGTCAGGATAGACGACGACCGTCGGACCCTGCTCGCAAGGACCAAGGCAGCCTGTCGCGCTGACCAACACTTCCCCCGGTGGGACAGAACGTTGCATCAGCCCCATGTTGAACGCCATCAGCAGCTGTGCAGCACCCGCTGACCCGCACGATGGTTTGGGGTGACCAGGAGGGCGAGAATTGGTGCAGACAAGAATATGATATTTTGGTTTTGGCATAATCTCCTCAATCTAAGTCGAGCTACCAGCTGTCAGCAATCAGCCGTCGGCTCAAACGTAAAAGCTATTTGATGGTTGATAGCTGAAAGCTGTCAGCTATGAGTTCCTGCATTACCTCGGCCTATATGACGCCCATTGCTGGATCACGTCTTCCGGAAGCTTCCACTCTTTGAGTCCCTTCAGCACCCAGTCCAGGTAGTGGTCTTTGGGTTTAAACTTCCCGATCGGGTTCGCTGCGTAGGTGGTGACCAGTTCCTTCTCTCCGCGATCGGTCGAGATGGTGACTTGCAGGTGGCGGTACGTGCCCTGCGGCACATCCTGCTCAAACTGGTCCATGCTTTTTATATCTTCGTCTGTGAGTTCAAACACCCCGCCCCAAGTCTTTTCACCTTGTGAAGGTACGATACTGGCAAGCCCGCACCGCCATTGCGACGACCATCGGCAAAATTTCACCGTATGGTCCGACAAGGTGGCGAGGTAGAGAAATCTATGTTCCGGGGCTCGCCGCTTGAGTTGCGAAGGATTGAGGAGATCACCGTATAAAAAGAACTTCATGCACCGTACTCATTCTGTGCCCGACCATCTTAGAACCTTCCCGTACTTGTAACACACCGGCTTTTCGCCAAACAAGCGGCACTCGTCACGACCGGGTCTCGACGCTGCATTGACATGGCGTTCCGGCCTTCCTAAGATGCCGTGCAGGTCACAAGGTTCCACGAGTTGGTTCTTCTACACTGAGACAACATCTGCATGACTAACAGCCGTATCTTTTCGCGATCGCTCGCCACTCACCTGATCCGCTATGCAGTCGTCGCAATCCTACTGCTGGGTGGACTCTACTATGCATGGACCACGCTACCATCGACAACCCCGTCGAGAGACCAGCGAGAAGTTGAGGCGTTGGCGTTGGTGCAGAGCTCTCAGGCGATCGGTCACCCGACAGTCCTACAGGCTATGAACGAGCATGTTCGTATGATGAAGGATCGTGGGCAAGGGGTTCGACTCGGTGAATGGCGAGTGAAGCATGTCGAGGGGGATATCTACGAGATCCGTGTGCAGCTTCGCGATCAGGGGGTGCGAGGCCAATGGTTCGAGCGAGAATTCATTTGGCATGCCCATCTGAAACTCAAGAAGGTCAATGCGGCCTCGCTACCGGCGGACGGAGTGACGCCGAAAGCGCCTGATGTTGAGGACGGAACAGTACCTTCACCGCCTGGTCCGTCAAAAAGTTAGACCGGTTCTCTGAGTGTCGGTGGGATGGCGATCTGAACTTCATTCTCTTGGATTCGAACTTCGCAGCGCACCACCTGAAAATTCGGATTGCCGACGCGTTCTCCTGAGATCACGCTGAATTTCCAGCCATGCCAGGGACATTCGACAACCGCGTCGCACAGTTTCCCTTCTCCGAGCGGGCCGCCCGCGTGGGGGCAGGAATTATCGATTGCGTGAAAAGTTCCATCCACGTTGAAGACCGCAATCCAGATCCCATCGACTTCAACCGTTCGTCCTGTGCCGGGTGGAATCTCGTGCGTAAAGGCCACTCTCACGAAATCGCTCATGATCGTCATCTCTCGCTCGGTCTGCCGTATGTGGCATCAGAAGGGCGCTTGCTTGATTTCAATGCCACCTTATGGCATAGAAATAGCAGCGGGTAGCTATGCCCCTCGGATAAACTCCGTGACTGGCCTGGAGGTCCGATTGGGGATGAGGTTCTTCTATGGAAATGACCCTCCTGCTCAACTCGACGTATGAACCCCTCCGGGTTGTGCATTGGCAAAAAGCGATCTCTCTCCTCTGGCAAGGAAAAGTCGAAGTCTTGGAGGTCTACGATAGGGAAATCCATGGGATTTCTCTGTCGATCAAGCTTCCCGCGGTGATGCGCCTGTTGAGGCTGGTGAAGTTGAAGGACAGTCATCGCGCCGTCAAGTTTTCCCGCATCAACATTTTTACGCGAGATGGGTACTGCTGCCAATACTGCAATCACAGATTTCGGACTGAAGAACTGACATTTGATCATGTCGTGCCCATCGCCAAAGGTGGGAAAAAGACGTGGGAAAACATCGTCACTGCCTGCTGGCGCTGCAACAATCGGAAGAGCGGGCGGACGCCAGAAGAAGCCAGCATGAAGTTGAAAAAGCGGCCGGTGAAACCTCGATGGAGCCCCGTCATTACCATTACCATCGGCATTCGCAACACGCCGGAAAGCTGGCGTGATTATCTCTATTGGAATATGGAGCTAGATGCAGATCCGGCCGACACCTAGCGCGCTGGGTTGACGTCATCGTCAGGAGCCAATCGGTCCGCACCCGCCCCCTCCGGACAGTCTTCCAATATTGCCCACGAAATCATTCCACTCATTCGAGTGTACTGCATTATAGCGACGAACTGACCAAAATGGGAAATGAGCTATGGATTTCAGAAATCCCACTTGCATGATGGAGGTTCATTCTCAGATACTGAGCCATTCAGTCAAATTGGGAGTCATGTCATGGTTGCCAATCCTGGTTTTCCCTTGGTCTTGGATGTAAGAGGCTGGCCGGTCCTGGTGATCGGTGGCGATGAGGAGGCATCGGAAAAATCTCAGCGCCTGCTCGAGTCTGGTGCGCGAGTCACGGTGATCAGTCCCACACTGAATGAACCGTTACGCCTGCTGGCGGCTTCGGGTAAGATTATCCATCGAGGGCGACATTTTCGTGACACGGATCTCGAACACGTCATTCTCATTCTCAATACCCTTCGGGGCGATCGTGACTTTGCTCAAATGTTGGTGGCTCAAGCCAGAGAAAAGCGTGTGCTGCTCTGGTCAGTAGACTACCCAGAGGCAAGCAGCGTCACGATGCCCGCCGTCGTGGCAGCGGGACATGTGCGAGTTGCGATCAGTACAAGCGGGGTGGCACCGGCTCTTTCTGGATTCATGAAAGAGGATTTGGAGCAGATCCTCGATGCAGAATTCATCGAGTTCGTCGAGTGGCTCGGGCAACTACGTGAACAGGCCAAGGCGAATGAGCCGGATGCCGAGAAGCGGCGGGCACTCCTGCGCGACGCGTTAGACGGTTTTCGTTTTCTCGGCAAGGTGCGATATCCCAATGTCTGGTTGGAAGGGCGGGCTCAGGCTGTGACGAATGCACAACCTGATGCCACGCAACAATAGGAGGCACAATGGTCCTACTGGAGTTCAGCATGTCGCCGTTGGGAAAGGGCGAGAGTGTCGGGAAATATGTGGCCCGTTCTCTCGATATTATTGATAAGAGTGGGGTCGCGTATCGATTAAATCCGATGGGCACGGTCTTAGAAGGCGAATGGGAGGAAGTCTTTTCGGTGGTGCAGCGATGCTATGAACGGATGAAAAAGGATTGCAACCGCATTTCCTGTACGATCAAAGTTGATTACCGAAAGGGCCATTCCGGACGCCTCCAGAGCAAGGTGGCCAGCGTTGAAAAAAAGCTCAAGCGGTCAGTGAGACACTAGCAGCGTGCTTCCTTTGGCACTCTGCGGATACACGTCTCCCACGAACCGAGAGGGTCAGTCCCTCAGGTATTTTCCCCACAGCCAGTCCCACCTTTTGACCGGCTTCTCCCCACAGATGGAAGGGGCTCAACCTTCGTATTGCAAAGCTCACGCGGTCGTCGATATACTCCGCGAGCCATACGTGCTATTCCCGTAGGTGAACTGAGCAGGTGATCAACACCTCTGGCTCTGTACGATCCCTCGGCTGCCGTACTGGCTGACTGCGCTCAACACCGCGCCCAGTTCCGTCCCATAGACCTGTCGTCTGGGGGGATGCCGCCATGACAAGCAGCACGCTCGACATTGTCGAGGCTAAGTCTTTCCCGAACATCGAACTCTTACCAAAAGATCGAACCATTCTTGAGCAGGGCGCCATGGTGTTTCGCCCGTTCGGGTTGGATGAACAGGGTCAGACGATCCGAGACCTTGGCGGCGTCAGCATCAGAGCGGTGACGGTCTTTTTAGAGAAGTTAGTGACGTCTGCGGGAGGAGCGTCGGCAGGAAAAGAAGCAGTTGAGGAGTTGTGTCGCCTCTTAAATGATCGCATTAAGGATCCCATCTATCATGTGACTCCGGAGCTGTTGAAGAATCCGTGGAACAGCTACTCGTACGAATTTACGTCGTATCTCTATGAGTTCTGTGAGCGGATCTCGGGCGATCCCCGCTTTGCGTTTAAAGCAGGGGCTGAAAAAGTGTCTCCCATCATGCTGGCCCTGACTCGCCCCTTTTCGCTCTCGCAGATCTACACGATGTTTCCCTACTTTGGGAATAAGTTTACGTCTGGGTCCGTGGAGTTCCGCGTGGTGGAAGTTACGAGCAGCACGGCTGCGGTGGGGATGCGGTTTACCGACCGGACGCTTCGGCAGTT
>CAKKRK010000046.1 GCA_919902665.1 Nitrospiraceae bacterium | reverse complement strand
CAATACCGGGCGCAACAGTCAACTCAGGTGGCTTGATTTTAGGGGAGCACTACACGCTTGCGATTTCACCTCGCTTGCGTCATATAGACCCCCATGCTCACCCTCATCCAATTTCCTTGGTCCCCCTTCTGCATCACGATCAGGCACATCTTGACGCGCCATCGCATTCCGATTCGACTCCACAACATCCCCTACCATGATCGAGCTCCAATCATTAACGCGACGAAGGGCCAGGGTCACACGGTGCCCTGCCTACTCGATGGAAAGCGTGGGATCTGCGATATCACGGATTTCGGACAGGAGGTGGCACATTACGTGGATCGGCGTTATCGGCTCAACCTCTTTCCAAAAGACTTCGATGGGCTCCAGTTGATTCTCTCACGCTATATTGAGAACGATCTAGAGTCGGTCGGATTCAAGGTGAACGATACGTATGTGATTCCGACACGCCCACTCATCGAACGGACGATGCTCATTCGCCACAAAGAACGGAAGTTTGGAAAGTGCTGCGTCCGGGAATGGACCAGCCACCGCCGATATCTGTGCGCTCAGTTTTCGGAACTCTTGAAACCGATCGACGACATGCTGGCGGCTTCGCCGTTTCTGCTGACAGATCGCCCGTTGTTCGTGGATTACAATCTGTACGGCGTCCTCGGCAACTACCTGTTCAACGGCAAGACGAAATTACCCAATCTGAAGCACCTGCGACGCTGGCATCTTGCGATGAATACAGGGAACTAACCTTCGTTGCCTCTTTCACATCAATGCTCCTACTGATCCGAATGGTCGGCGTCCTTGCCTAAAGAGCAAATAGGGTGTGGCTAGTGGCAGATGGCAGAACCGAGGGTCTGAATTACGAGCGGGAATGCTTGCGGAAGAAGTCTGCGATGGCCGGTTTGTCCATCTTCCCTTTGGCCACTGCAAGCACCATATCGACCAGCACCTGATTTGTCATCTTTGTTTCAACGCCATTCATAGTCAGAAACACAAGAGCCGTGGCTGCCCCCACCCGCTTATTTCCATCTAAGAACGGATGATTTTGCACAAGGTGAAAGAGATAGGCTGCGGCCATTTCATACAAATCACCGTGCAGATAGTGCCCACCAAATCCGGACTGAGGAGTAGCGACCGCAGATTCAAGCAGCCCATTGTCACGGACTCCCAGCGTCCCACCATGCCGTTCAATTTCATCACGGTGGATCTCCAGGACTTCCTCCAATGTGAGAAATAGTGGTTCCATTCTCTATTCCGCAAGTTTTTTCAACGCCGGACCGTATTGCCTATTCACCTTGGCCAGGGCCGCGCGGAATTTCTTTTGGCGAGCGGCATCTTGTGCGGGCGTCACGATGAGGCACTTCCCGTCCGTCTTGATGTTGAGCGGCGTCTCCGCATCAATCTCCAACAGATCGAGTACGCCCCGATCAATCACAAGAGCAAGACTATTGCCATGCTTGGTCAGTTTTTTGATCATATCTTCTTCCTCTCAATGGTACTACAATGTAGATCCATCATATCACCTGATTCCGATGAGGTAAAGCACACTAGATCCGACCGCGACCCTCTTCCGCTCCATGGCCTCGCCACGGTCATCAAGAACGTCCTCGCTCCCTCCTCATTGATCCTCAAATCTGAACAACCTTCCTGTTAGTCGCTAAAATACAATCTCCTTTGAGAACCTGCCCTTCTCTCCTAAACTGACTGAAACACCGCCATTCACTCCATCCGATGACCGAGAAGCGCTTCGAACAACTCGTCCGCGAACTGGAAGGGTACGCGAAGGCCCATCCGGCTCAATACAAGCTGAAGGTTGCCCTGCTTGCTTTTTCTGGCTACGCCTACGTGTTCGCCGTGCTTGGGGCTGTCATTGCCCTGACCCTCAGTTGTTTTGTCCTCATCAAAGACGGCTCAAGCGGACATACCCTCCTCTTCAAGGTGGGCATCGCGCTCATTGTCCTTGCCACTGCGATCGTTCGTGCTCTCTGGGTCCGGTTGGAGCCCCCGACCGGCATCGAACTCCAGCGCGAGCATGCACCGCGCCTCTTTCTCCTGATCGATAAGATCCGGAACGCCCTCGGCACGCCGGCCTTTCACCATGTTCTGATCGTCAATGAATTGAATGCCGCGGTGGTACAGGTGCCCAGACTCGGCATCTTCGGCTGGCAACGCAATTATCTGTTGCTGGGACTTTCACTCCTGCTCACCCTTACCCCAGCCCAGTTTCGCGCGGTGCTGGCGCACGAGTTCGGCCATCTTGGGAGCCAACACGGTCGCTTCTTCACCTGGATCTATCGCGCCCGCGTGACCTGGTCGCAGCTGCTCCAGGAAATGACCGTACGCCGACACTGGGCGTCGTTCGTGTTTACGAAGTTTCTGGGATGGTACGCGCCGTTCTTCAATGCCTATTCGTTCGTTATGGCCCGCGAGCAAGAGTATGAAGCCGACCGGAACGCCGCCCAGCTGGTCAGCCCGCATTGCATGAAGGATGCTCTCGCGTCTCTCTCCGTCGTTGGACGCCTGCTACGAGAATCATTCTGGTCGTCGCTCGACCAGCGAAACAAAGAGACGGCCAACCCGCCCGATGCCTATTTGCATGACTTGGCACACACGATTCTGGTTCCCGCCCATCGTGAGCTGATTCCACGATTCTTCAGCGAAGCGATGCACGACAAGACGGGCTATGCCGATACGCATCCCTCGTTGGCCGATCGACTGACGGCCCTCGCAAAGCTCCCTGCAAAGACAGCGCCCGAGCCTGCCTCTTCCGCCATTCCTCAATTGCTTGGCACGGAGCAGGACCACGCAGCCCACTACTACCTGGGGAAGACGTGTGACGAATTGTGCGACCAGCTCAACCGGGAATGGGCCGAACACATCAAGGAGACGTGGAAGCGGAATTACGACGAGAAGCAAGCCGCTCAGGCCCGTGTGGTCGAGCTGTGGGAAAAGTCGATCGCTGAGCCATTATCTGAAGATGAACTGTGGGAATACGCGACGAAGACCAACCTTCTCGAAGGAGCGACAGCCGCGATTCCGCTGTTTCGCCAACTGTTGGACCGTTCACCCGACCATGCCGGCGCGAATTTCGCCTTGGGGCGGTTGCTCCTTGCGCAAGGGGACCGTGCCGGATTGGAACGGCTTGAACAAGCAGGCGCCAAAGATCCAGAAGCGTTTCTCGCCGCCGCCGCACTGGCAGAGGAGTTCTTGATCCGCACTGGCCAGGAGCATGAAGCAGCCAAGTATCGCGAACAGGCGCTGGAACGCTGCGAGCTCTTACTGAAGGTGGAAGAAGAGCGGCAGCATGTCGAACCAGATGACGTGTTCCTCCCGCACGACCTGTCACGTGAGGAGACCCGCAAGCTTGCGAACGAACTCTCCGCCCTTGCGGAAGTGGGAGAAGCCTACCTGACGCGGAAGCAGGTGCAAGTCATGCCGGCCGTTCCTGCCTACGTCCTGGTCGTCATCCCCCGATACCGCTGGTATGAGTGGCGAGAGGATGCGAAGAACGACGCGCTGCTTGAGAAGCTCTCACAAGAGATCACTCTTCCAAGCAACACCTATATTCTCGTTCTCGGGTCACAGATGAAGCTCCAGTGGAAGAAGAAGGCCCTGAAACGTATCCCGCCCCTGCCGCTCAAACCTGGCCTCAACAGTACAGCAGACTCGACTCCGGAGACCTCTGAGCGTCCCTCATTTGTATCTCGTTGGTTGTACTGGATGAAACGCCGATGGCCGGAGTTTGCGGTCATTGTGGCGGTGCTCGCATTGTTCTCGAACTTCTCCGCTCATCCGGAACCCAACTGCACCGATCACCCTACCGGACTCGCTACAAATCAGGTCGGCTCTCGCACACTGTATCTCGTGCCAATTGGAGACTTCCCACACACCACGCTGTCCCGATTGACAGCCCATTACACCGACACCTGGCGCATCCCAGTCACCACCCTTCCCCCGTTGCCGTTGGAGGATGAGAGCCTCTGGGATCCCTCTCGCAAACAACTCGTGGCCGAGCGCGTGATCGAGAGGATGAAACGGCAGTTAGCCGAGCTGGCTGCTCAACCCGACGCAATTGTGATCGGCGTGACAGCACAGGACATGTATCGGGAGCAGTCCTCCTGGCAATACGTCTTTTCGCATCGCGAAGGTGGCCGATACGCGGTCGTCTCCAGCGCACGTATGCATCCACGGACACTCCCCCTTCACTTGCCTCATGGACCATTATTCTCGCTGGATCAACGGGACGAAGACCTGGCGCAATGCCGGCTTACGAAAATGGTCGGGAAAAACGTCGGGCTCCTGTACTACCAATTGGCGGTGAACAACGATCCCGGTAGTATGCTCTATAATAATATCGGCGGGCCCGACGACCTCGATCGCATTACAGAGCGCTTCTAACCCTCACTGATATAAATGCCTTAGCCCCTTCTTACACCACCCTAATGCCAGAGCAACTCGTGGTCACCGCGGTGAAACGTAGGAGGGGCTGACCACTTTACTTCCGAGCCTTCCTGCTTATTTTCGCCTTCTTTTTCTTCGGTGACTTCGATTTGGCACACTCGACTTGGTATACTCCTCCCTACTATGGCATCGGACACCCCGACCCCACAGCCGTCTCCGGCAGACCGCCGCGAATTTTATCGCATCACCGTTCCCTTACCCATCTGTCTTCAGTCTGAGGGCGACACAGCAGAAGAAACGCTCATCCAGCGGTCTGTCAATATCAGTGCCGGCGGGATCGGCGTCACGCTGAACCAGACCTTCGAGGTGAACGCTATTCTCTCCTGCACCCTGCTTCTTCCCGGCAAGACGCTCTTCAAGGCCTCCCTCGAGGTATTGCGTGTGGATCCCATCCCCTACCCGCTCAATACGTATCGCCTCCATGGCCGCTTCATCAGGATGGTCAATGCGGATCGAGAACTGCTGACCCGGCATATCATCCAATTCCAGCGCGAACACCTTAGTAAGCACTACTCCGCCTAAATAGGCACGGCCCTCACGGTGAAAAGACCCGGACAACTCTGGAGGGTCCGTGCCGTCCCCGCGAAAGGGGGATTCATTCTTCCGCACAAGGCCGACTACACTGGGTCACCGTGGAATCCACACGCCCCCATCAACGCCATCACTATCGCGTCCCGCTTGCCATGCAATACCCCGTGATGTTTTCCGATGCGGAAACGGTCGCGGAAGGAACAGTCATGAACCTGACGGTGTTCGGCTGCGCGATCGAATGCGCCGATACCATCCCAGAGGGAACCACACTACGGATGCGGCTCATCCTCCCGGATCAGGTACAGTCACTCCCGGTCGAGGAAGCGGAAGTCCGATGGGTGCAAGGGAATCGAATGGGACTTCAGTTTCACAGGGTGGAGCGGGCGGCTGATTTTCGGCTCCATAACTTTGTGTGGGATCGGATGGTCGAACGGCTCCACACGATCACTCAAGAAGGACTTTCACCTTCTTGATCCCGAAGTCTCCTGCCTTTTCCCACTAGGGCCAGACACAAGAGTCCGATGCCAATCCAGACCACTTCGCGGAATCGTCGGAGCAACGCAAAGGTGATGCCCGTCACATCGCTGTAGCCGAAGGCCTGCAGCAAGAGGAGATTACCGGCATCCTGCGCCCCGAGACTACCAGGGATGAAAAAGGTCCCGCCTTTAATGAGGGCTGCCAAGGCACCCATCGAGATGACCGACCACAGACTGGCGGAATCGCCTAGGAAATAGAGGATCACAAAAACTTCTAACGATTCGGCCAGCCAGCCGAAAAAGCACACTCCGGTTGAGAGCGCAAACGTCCCACGATGCTGGCTGTAGAAATTCAGAATGGTCTGGTCGATCGAGCGTAGGTGTTCCTCTTGCGCTTCTAGAACCTGGATCCGCACTCCCAGCTTCTTAATGATTGCCAGCATCGAGGCAAAGAGCCCACGCTGTTGGACAAAGACAAACCCGGCGATCGAACAGACCAATACTGTCACACTCACCACCGCAGCCGTGATGGTCTGGCCCGCCGAGCTACCGGTGCCCAAGATCAAAAATCCAATGGCGATCCCGACGAGAATATAGAACACCTCGGCAATCGTGAGAGTCGTCTTGGCAATCACCACGGACGCGGCCCCTTCCGCCATCGGAACATTGTATTGTTTCAACAGATAGGCCTTCAGCGGTTCGCCGCCCATGTAGGCTGTGGGTGTCGTCATATTCACAACCTCCCCGGCGGTCCTGATGGTGAGGAGCCGCCAAAACGGGATCACTTGCGCGAATGCCCCCAACACCAGCTTCCAGCCATATGCCTCGATCACATACATAAGGAGAGAGGGAATCAGGATGATCACCAGGGGAAGGGGGCCTAGCCGCAACGCCGCATCGTAGATGTTACCGGGTCCAATCTGCCAGACAAGAAAGCCAAGAACGATGAGGCCAAGAGCTAGTAGGATATAGCGCAACACGTTAGTCGGATAGCGAACGGGGCATTTATGGCCGAGGAGATGAGACTGCGGATGGGCGGATGACCCAGCCCATGGCACCAGCAAACAGCAATGCGCCGGCTGCCGCAAAGATGAGAAACCAATACAGCTGGTCGAACAGGGCAAAGCCCAACAGCGCTACCGAAAAATCTCTGCTGGCCACATTTTTCAACATCACGTCCGCCCAAGCTGCATGGGCAGGGGTGCTCCAGCCACTCACCGCTTTAATCTTTTGCGCCTTTTCGACGAGTACGAGAGAGAAACCGTTGCCAAACACCGCGGCGGTGCCGAGAGCGAGTGGAACCCAGTCGTCCGCTTGTCCGATGTGAGTCGTATAGAGTCCCACGGCGATACCCGCAAAAATCGCCATGTGCACGATGTTGTCCAACACGATATCCAGCCAGGCGCCAAGCGGCGACTCAGTAAAGGTCAACCGCGCGACTTCACCGTCGCAGCAATCGATGACGGCCGCCAATTGAAACAAGAGAGCTGCCACGATACCGGCGCTATAAGTACCCATCCCAAATCCTGCAGCCGCCAGCAGACCAACTAGCCCGGCAAGGACCGTGATGGAATTGGGCGACAGCCCCATGGCGAGAAACAGGCGGGTAAACCAGCGAGAGACTTTGCGATTGAAATAGCGATCGACAAACCCTTCGAACTCCCCCTTGAGCGAATTGAACAGCTTCTTTTCGGCTGCTTGAACGTCAGACAGCGTCCGAACAGGTTGATACCAATTCCCCTGCTTCGCCTCGGCCGAGACAACATGCACTCGACCATCCGTCGCAGCCCGCTCAAGCCACTGGCGGATCGGAGGGCTTCCCTTCTCACTCACGGCTTGATTCGTGGTGCTCATCAGGCTTGCCGGCACGACCACAAGCTCAGCCACACGTAAGGCCGGACTGTCGAAACGAGAAGGGGCGAAACTCGTCGGGCGATCAGAATGGACTTTCGCTCGCAGGCTCTGCACCATGAACTGATCGACCTGCCCCTGTGAGGCTTGCGAGACCACAATGGCCTGACCATCCTGCACCTCACGCCGCAACCGTTCAATCAACCCTCGAGAGAACACGCTATTGACGCTCGCGAGCAACGCAAAGCCATGCACTTCAGCCGCCAAGGCTTCCCAGGTCCGAGGATCATCGAGAGGAAATTCACGGATCGGCATCCATCGGACGGGAATCGTGACGCGTGGCCCTTTGCCGAGCGCCTGTTTCAGCTGTTCCTCCTCAGAACCGGACAGGACGATTAATTGACGAATCCCCGCCCGCTGCAAGGTGAGTACGGTTCGTTGAAAGAGCCCGATCCCCACGACACTTGTCAGGGGCCCTACGTCGTCGACCTGCGTCCCGATCGGACCGATGAATACCCCGACGGACGGTAGCAGAATCGCCGTGGCCAACCCTTGAATCTCGACTCTTCTTTGGAGGATGCTCTTACTCATGGTTCCCTAGACACCTGCGTCTGCTCACCAATGTTCCCTTGCGTAGGGTCTCTCTTCATCGAACAGCGTACTATAACGAAGACTTTCTCATAGTTTTGGCAAAACTTCCAATTCAGCTTTTCTTACGTCTTCAATGAAATCAATCTCAGTCCAGGGCAGCCCTCCAATTCGTTCATAGCCAACCCGCACATCCTGAAAATACGGCCGCAGCGCGTCCTCATACTCCATCTCCCATGAGCCTCGGTCGATGTAGCCACGGAGCGACGAGACAACATGCGGCGTGTCGGCATGCCGAATCCGAAGAAATCCAACCCCTTCACCGGCGTAATCGTAACGTTCCGGCATATTCTTCGTCAGCGCAATCACTCGGTCCCCGGCCACGACCACCATGCACTCCTCTCCAGTTTGCTGTACCGTCTCATCCATCAACAGCGCATTCTCACAGGGTGACGACACGAGACGTCGTAGGATGTTCGGATGGAACAGCACATCGGCATCCATCACAATGGTGTCGTCGTCGAGCGCGGTTCGTGCAATCCACAAGGAGGAAATACTGCCCCTATGAAACTGCTCATTGACCAAAAACGTGACGTTGACGCCACAGGAATCCTGCTCGACCGCCGCACGGATCATCTCCTGTTTGTACCCGACAACAATCTCAGCCCGGCGAATCCCCACGGAAACCAGCGACTCTAGATAGCGATGCAGGAGCGACCGATCGCCAATCTTGATGAGGCATTTCGGGTGATGCTGGGTCACTTCCCACAAACGTTTTCCGACTCCCGCTGCCAGAATGACCGCCTTCATATCGATTGGCAGACCTGTTCGAAGGCGTCGAGAAATCCACCAAACTGCGCCTCGGACAGTGCCCCCATATTGGCCACGCGAAAAATCTTGTTTTCCAAGTTGCCTTGTCCGGCATAAATGACATAGCCCTGCTGCTTCAGGCGGTCATGCAACGTCTGGTAAGAAACCCCGTCCGGCAGGTGATAGGCCGTGATAGTGTTCGATTGCCGGTCCGCTGGGAGAAGCGCCTTCACACCGAACTTGGCCATTCGTTCACGAATCAGGGTCGCCATCTTCTTATACCGCTGGATGCGATTGGCCACGCCTTCCTCAAGCAACTCATTAAGTGCTTCGTCAAAAGCATAGTAGACCTGCACTGCAGGTGTGAATGGAATCGTGCCTCGCCCCTCATTGTCGATGTAATGGGTCAGATGGAGATACCACGAGCGCTTCGGATATGCGCGCATTCTCTCGACAAACCCCTTTCGCACGAGCACGAACGAGACGCCTGGAAACCCCTGAATGCACTTTCCCGCCGTCCCCGTCACCATATAGATGTGGGACTTGGCAATATTCAGCGTTTCACCTGCCAGCGCACTGACGGCATCCAGCACAAATACGCGATTCTGATTGTCGACGATCTCGGCGATCTCATGGACAGGGTTGAGGAGTCCAGTGGTGGTCTCATGGTACACCATGCCGACAGCATGCACTTCCTGATGCTGTCGCAAGGCCAGTAGCAGCTTCTCAGGGTCTGGCCGAACCGTCCAGTCGTACTTCAACTCGCTCACCCCCAGGCGATGGAGACCCACGATCTGGGACATCCGTTCACCATAGACCCCGTTGTTGAGGATGAGCATACGGCGACCGTGAGGAAGCGACGACATCAGGGCGGCTTCGACGACAGCCGTCCCCGATCCAGTCATCAGGACGGCAACGTAGTCCGATTCGGCTCCGGGGACAAAGGCTTTGAGCAGCTTGGCTTGGATGCGGTGAAGCAGTTCTAGAAATTCATCTTCTCGATGACAGATATCGGGTTTCAGCAGCGCCTGCCGCACCCGCTCGGACACGTTCACGGGACCTGGATTGAGGAGAATCATATTCTCGCTTTCAGCAATCAGCGATCAGCTCTTTCGGAAATTGACAGCTGACAGCTAGGCGACTATTCAATCGCCTTCATGAATCGACGGGTGATGTCCGGCGGATCGTGTAGGACGCGACCGGCATCTTCCACAAATTCGTTCACCTTGATGAGCAACAGGCTAGGCCCATCCTTCTTCAGCATATCCTTGAACTCGTAGACGAGATCGTCGCGATCAAGGACCCGTTCCACATTCACGTAGCCCGCCGACTTCGCCACTTTCTCCAGCGGCACCACATTGGAGATCGTCGGCTGGTTCCCGGTCGTTCCGTACACTTCATTGTCGAAGACGACATGGATAAAGTTCTTGGGTCTCAACGCAGCAACCGTCGCGAGTGTACCCATTCCCATGAGCACATTCCCGTCGCCATCGAAGGTAATCACCTGTTTATTTGGCTTGGCGAGCGCAACACCGAGGGCAATAGCCGAAGCATTCCCCATAGAGCCGATCATATAGAAATGGGTAGGGCGATCCGCAATCTTGTGCGCTTCACGCGAGGGAAACCCGTTGCAGATAATGACCGGCTGATCGGTCAGCAACTCCAACAAGGCCTCCATGGCCTGCGCCCGACTGATCAACGTGCCTTGTTCGGGCCTCATGGATGCAACCCCTTGACCACGCCTTTGGTGATAAACAAGGCGACCGGAATCCGCTGCTTCATGAATGTCTCAGCAACCCACCTGAAATCTTCAATCACTGTTTTTTCGGTCAGGGTCCGGTGCGGGATCTTGACGGTATCAAGCAATTGCGGCATCACCTCTCCCATCACCAAATGTTCAGGAGCATCCTTCCCTCCCTGCCCACGCCAGGAAACAATCAGTATGCAGGGTTGTTGATAAATCATATTCAGAGAAATGAGTGCATTGAGAGAGGTACCCAGTCCTGAATTCTGCATGAGCACGGCGGGGGTTTTCCCCGCCATATAGGCGCCCGCAGCCATGCCAACCGCTTCATCCTCACGAACCGCGGGGGTGTAGAGCCGACGGTTCATGAGTTCCGCAATGATCCCACCCAGAATCGAATCTGGCACACCGGTAAAAAAGTTCACTCCCATGTCCTGCATTGTTTGGACGAACACGTCGCTTTCAATCACTGAATGTTTCCCCCCTGACATCTTGAGACACATCTGCAGAAAGCCGGCGCATTATAAGATACGCTCTGCGAGGTTCTCAAGAAAGATCCGTGATTGAGTTGAACTCTCTCGCATGGTAGCGTGAGTAGCAATTAGGGGGCGGTTTCAAGTTCCAAGTGCAACGGGTGAATAATGGCGCAGCTGCGCATAGACCTCCAGGGGCGTGGCAAAGTCCAAACATTTGCGGGGACGCGTATTCAACCGATGGGCAATGGCATTCAACTCACGCTGGGTATAGCCCGACAGGTCCGTGCCTTTGGGCAAATACTGACGCCGCAACCCGTTGGTGTTCTCATTGGTCCCGCGTTGCCACGGGCTGTAGGGATCGGCGAAGAAGACCTGGATCGCAAGGCGCTCGGTCAGGCGTTCATGCTCGGCCATCTCTTTCCCGCGATCATAGGTCAGCGTTTTGCGCAGCAGCGCAGGCACGTGCCGAAGTTTCTTCGTGAACCCCTCGCGGGCACTCCTCGCATCGCTCCCCTCCATTCTGGCCAGAATGACCAAGCGGGTCGTTCGCTCCACCAGAGTCCCGACGGCCGAGCCATTGCGTGCTCCCTTGATCAGGTCGCCTTCCCAGTGGCCCGGCACGATGCGAGTCGCCACGTCGGCCGGACGGTCGGCAATCGGCGTCATATTGGGGATCTGGCCACGTCGATCCGTGCCGCGCGCTCGAGGCCGACGCGCTTTGCGCGCCTGACGCAGCGACGCCAGCAGTGCGCTCCGCAGCGTACCACGTGGCAACACATACAGCGCCGCATAGATGGTTTCTGCCGAGAGGTGCTTCTTCATGTCGCCAGGATACGCGCGTCGGAGGCGGCCGGCAATCTGCTCCGGCGAGCAGCCCTCAGCCAGATGGTTCTGCACATATTGCCACAGCCAAGGATCCACGAGTTTCCGCCGGCGTCGCGGCTGACAGGCTCGACCGGCTGCGATCGTGTGTGCCGTGCAGGCTCGATACGGTCGGCCCCGTGTCACATTGCGCGCCACTTCGCGACTCACCGTGCTGGACGACCGCCCCAAGCACCGCGCCAGCTCCCGCAGCGAATGGCCCTGGGCCAGCCCCAGGCTGACAGTTTCACGTTCTTCGGCACTCAGGTGTCGATAGGATCTCGTGGGCATGGCAACACCGTAGCCCATCCGGGCTTGAAGTGTTGCACTTGGAGTTAGAACTCAAGGGGTTATATCCGACTTCGTTAACAGAAGATGCGCGCGCGCACCCAACCAACACACAAGACCTTGCCGTTAGCTTTGATCGTCACCGTCGTGATCGGTGCTCATTCAGCATGGGCTGTTCCCATGATGAATGACCCGAAGGGATTTCACGATATTCTTTGGGGCACTTCCTTGTCCTCACGCCAGGACCTGGAAACGATACGGGCAGGTCCACATATCATCGAATATCTTTGTAAGAGAGAGCCGGCGTCATTCGCGGAAACAGAAATGACCAGCATCCTCTACGTGTCCCTGGATGATCAATTTGCGCGTGTCATGATCCGATACCAAGGGGAACAAGTTCACAAACACGTGCTGCGCTTCTTGGAAAATCAATTCGGTGGGCTGGAGCGTATTCCCGGGCAGATGGCACGAGGTCTCAATCAGCAATACACGTGGCGCGGTTCAGATACCGAAATCACGCTGACCTACCAAGCCAGTACCGAGCGCGGCTACATATTCATCGATAGCCGTACGCTCGCACCACGGTTCAACGACTATATCACCGACTCCGCAGAGTAGATCGATGAACGCGGGTTTTTGTAAACGAACGATGCTCCTCGCAGCAGTGCTCTTCTGCGTGCTGCCTACAGCGACACCGTTGTTGGCCGTTCCACTCGTCGATGATCCCAATGGCTTCGAAGGTATTCCCTGGGGAACATCACTTGCAGAAATGGAACAATTTGTGCGCGCCGAAGATGCCGGTCGCCTAGAGATCTATGAACAAACAAAACAGGCTCCTGCGCTTGGCACGATACCCATCGATTCCATACGATTTACCACGTTTGGAAAGAAGTTCGGCCGCGTGACTGTTCGCTACAGTGGAAGTGAGACTCATGAAAGAACCTTAACCTACCTTCAATCCAAGTATGGCCCACTCGACCGAACACCGGGCCAAATCACGGTCGGCCCGGTGAAAGTTTATGTGTGGCACGGCTTTCATACGGAAGTGGCGTTGCGGTTCGAGACTGGAACTGATCGTGGCATCATATTTTTTGAAAGCCTGACACTCCCTGAGAAACTATCGGACGGGACTTCCGCGACAGTCTTCTAACCATGGATAGATAATTTCTTAAACTTTCCGTTGGCAAGAGACTGCACTCTTTCGCATCGTGTGGGACCACATGGTGACACACGCTGCAAAACTTCCTGCCGCATGAAAGAACCAGGCACGACTGAAGGTCATCGGTGCCCACGATGCATTGAGTGCTCACCTGATCAGCCGTGCGGCTTCGAAGGCGTCTGGGCCATGGCTTTGCGATCTCGGCTTCCGTGAGATGTATTCCCAACGCCAGCTTCATGACCTCTAGCGAGTAGCTCGACGTTGACCGTAATATCGTGAAGATTGTGAGCATTCCGGTGTCGCCGACTGCGCCACAGAATACAGAGACACGCTGAGCGTCATACGGACTACCAATGATCGTGAGCGGGCTGGCGTGGCTGCTATTTGCATTGAAGAGAGCGCCTATCAAATCGCTACAGTTTCTATGCGGGCATTCAACAGGAATAGATTCCCATTATTGAATTGATTGGGAAAATATTCTGGACGAAGCTATGATGATGACACTTACAATGAATAATCGAAAGTCCTATGTTCCGTTGGATGGCCGTTATGCGGAACGTGTAACGATCACGTGTCGAGTGCGCTATGTCGGTGAAGTTCCGACACAGCCTCACCAAGGAGAGGGACTCACCAAAAATATATCCGTTTCTGGTTGCCAAATCATCAGCGACCGCCCGGTAACACGAGGCACATTATTGACACTTACCATTGCGCTTCCCGATGGATTACCTCAGCTTTCATTGAAATCAGCACATGTTGTGTGGGTATCGGGTTGTCAATTTTCTGTCCGATTTATGGATCTGAACCAAGACCATCGGAAGCGGTTGCAATCTTTCATTTTGAAAAGCATCTCCCATCAAACCGTGAGTGATCAACGAACTCGATTCCGGCTGATGATATAGTCCGGCCCTTATCCCCTCCTGTCTACAGTGCCTCGATCCATTTCATGACGCTCATCAACTCATAAGACCTCTACAGTACGACGTTCGGAACCAGGCCTCCCTTCAAGTAAGTACATAACAGACTGAATTATTGTCCATTACCCTCACCCCCCTTCCGGTTTGGCCACTCCCCCTCCTTTGGTGGGAAGGCAAGGTCAACACTCCGCGCTAGCCTTCATCCATACGAAATCTCCAATACAGACTGCACCGGGGCAAGACAGAAAGAGCCTTTGAGACTCAAGCGTTTAGCAAGTCAGGATTGAGTCGATCAATCCCATCCAAATGGGGACATAACCAGGAGGTATAACGATGAGTCAGATGAAACACTTGAGACAGTCGGAAGTGCCTTACTCATCGCATTCGATTGAGCGTCGCAGAATGAGAAGAAGTTTCGTCTCCTTGGAGCTTATGTACTCAGGAATCAACGGGGACGACGTTCTTATTGGAGACGGTAGCGCTGTAGACCTATCCGAAGGTGGGGTGGGCATTCGTGGAAACTGTCCCGTCAAGATTGGTATGGAATTGACCTTGTTCTTATATCTTCCGGACGAGGAGGAGCCCCTATTCGTTTCGGAAGTGATAGTCTCCTGGACAAAGGGATCTCTGTTTGGCGTGGAACTGAATGGAATGAGCCTCCGCGATGGCGATCGGTTGCGGGCGCTGCTCCACGCCCAATCGGCTGCCCAAGCGGAGTCGGTTCAATGACCCTACTATCAGAGCCTAGTCGGGGATGTTCATCCCTAGCGATTCATGTCACCTTGTCTTCTGGACGCGCACCATGCTAATTCATGGTGAGTGACTGCTTACTCACCATGAATAGGACACGGACATCTTCTCGTCAACGACATCAACCATCCCCAACCTACAGCCATAAACAGCAGGGCCACGGGCATCAGTGAGGCGCTCACTCTGCAAACACTTTCCGACCAAGCATGCCCTGTACAACGCAATTTTCTCATAAAATGCGCATGCTCCGACTTGCACGAAGCTAGCGACGGGCGCGTAAACGACAGGCACTACCATGAGTCGACTCCTCCGACATCCATTCGTCACTCTCGGAATCATTATCTTCATTGCGATCACCGTTCTTGTAGCCTTTCGCCTGAGCACAGGCTCCAAAACCGACAAGAAGACGGCACGGCTCATCACGGTCGGTACTGTGTCTCCGCTCCGACAGGATCTCGATATTCGTCTGACCTACACAGCGGACATCTCGCCTAATCAAGTCGTCAATATCTTCTCTCGGGTTGACGGATACATCACCAAGCTCCATGTCGATAAGGGCGATTACGTCAGAGCGAACCAGTTGCTCGTTGAAATCGATCATACGGACTATCAACATGCCGTCAATCAGGCAAAAGCCAATCTGGCTGCCGCCAAGGCGAAGGTCTCACAACAGGATGCGGCCGTCCGCAACGCCAAGCTGACGTTCGAACGCGTGCAGACTCTCATCAAGGACCAATTTGTCTCACAGCAAGACCTCGATACGGCTCTGGTCAACTTCGACGCCGCCAGCGCCGCACAAGAATCCCTCCAAGCTCAGGTCACCCAAATGGAGGTGGCCCTGGCTCAGGCGGAAACACGCTTAGCCTACTCGTACATCCGAGCCCCATTTCCCGGCTATATCGCAGAACGAAATTTAGATACCGGGGCCTGTGTCAGCAGCGCGACTGCCAGCACGTCGACTATGTCACGAGGCATCATGAGCCTACACGACATCCATACGGTTCGTGTACTGATCGAAGTCGTCGAGCGAGACATTCCACTCGTGAAGGTAGGTCAAAAGACCGAGCTCCGTGCCGAAGCGTACCCAGATTACGTATTCGAAGGAACCGTCACGCGTGTCGTCCAGGCCTTGAATCGCGCAACACGTACCATGACGGTGGAAATTGACTTATCGAATAAGGATCGTCGATTAAAAGGCGGGATGTTTGCCCGAGTCGAAGTCATGGTGGGAACCCATCACCGAGCATTGCAGATTCCCATTGAGGCTGTCAGTCGACTCGAAAACATGCAATATATCTATATCGTCCAAGAGGGGAAAGCCCAGCGAGTGGATATCGAGATCGGGGCCCGTAACGGCAACCATGTAGAAATCACCAAAGGCTTGACGGGTCGAGAACAGATCATCGTCGCAGGCAAAGACTTGGTGCACGATGGCACACCCGTCCAGACTCAACCGCTCAACCAAGTGAGGAGTGAAGGGTAACGGGTGATAAGGCTGAAGAGTTCGGCTTCCTTGGCCTCACGATTTACCTCGGTTTCCCCACCAACCTAGAATGTGGCTCACTCTACTCGCACTGCGCAATCGCATCGGCATTCTGATGTTATCGCTCGCGATGGTGGTACTGGGGCTGACGTCCCTTCAACGCCTACCAGTTGATCTCTTCCCGCAGATCCAGGTCCCAGTCGCTTTTGTGGGTGTCGTGTACAAGGGGGCGCCCCCGCTCGACATCGAGCAGAGCGTCGTCTATCCCATCGAAAAAGCCGTCAGCTCCGCTTCCAATGTCGAGCATGTCGAATCGTTCAGTAAGCAGGGTCTCGGGGCCGTCCAGATCTGGTTCAACTGGGGGGCAGACATCAATGTTGGACAGATGGAAGTGATGCAACGCATCACGCAGATTCTGAACAGCCTCCCACCGGGGATCCTACAGCCCTTTATCGTGAAGTTCGACGTCTCCAATATCCCCGTTTCCATTGTTTCGGTGTCGAGCGATGAGCTGGACGAGCGAGCACTCTATGATCTTGCGTACAACACCATCGCCCCACAGATCGAGCAGATCGCCAACGTTGCAGCGGCCACAGTCGAGGGCGGCAAGATTCGTCAGATCAATATCAACCTCGACCCGGCACTCCTCAGCGCCCGCGGACTCTCCATTCTTGACGTCGTGAAATCCGTCAAAGCCTCCAATTTAATTCTGCCGTCCGGTGACATCAAAGCCGGGAACCTTGACTATAACGTCTTTACGAACAATCAGTTCCGAACGGTCGAGCCGATCCAGGACGTCATCGTGAAGGTCAATCCGCAGGGCAGTCCGGTCCGCGTGCGTGATGTAGGGACCGTGACGGACTCATCCGATATCCAAACAAACATCGTTCATGCCGACGGTGACAGATCGGTGTTTCTTCGTGTGAACAAGCAACCGATCGCCAACACGGTCGAGGTTGTGGATGCCCTTCGCGCAGCCCTCCCTAAGATGTTTGGCATCCCCGAGGGGGTGAAACTCGGCATTTCATTCGATCAATCTCTCTATATCCGACAATCTATTCACAATCTTACTGAACAAGCCCTCCATGGGTCGCTGCTGGCCTCAGCCGTGATTCTGATCTTCTTGCGAAACCTCACAAGTACCGTCATTATTTCCGTGGCCATTCCGCTCTCCATGCTCGTGACGTTTGTTGTCCTCTATTTTACCGGCCAAACCCTGAACGTCTTTACGCTCGGCGGGCTTGCGCTGGGGATCGGCCGGCTGGTTGATGACTCCATCGTGGAACTGGAAAATATTCAGCGCCACCTCAATACCAACCCCAATCGGTGGAACAGCATCCTCAATGCCGCTCGGGAAGTCACCATGCCGATCCTCGCGTCGACCGTCACCACGGTGGTGGTCTTCCTCCCGATGTTTTTCGTTGTCGGTGTCGCACGTCTGTTGCTAATACCGTTAACCGTGACCATCGCGATTGCGCTCTTCACGTCCTTCCTCGTCTCCCGCACAGTGACGCCGGCACTCTGCTACAAGTTCCTCAAGTCTGAACAAGACGCTCGGCGGACCATGCCGTCCTGGTTTACCGCACTGATGGATTGGAGTCGTCGCCGATATGAGGCGCTCGATAGAAGTTACGAAGAATCGTTGCAGTGGGTCCTGGGACATCGCCGAACCTTTATCGCCATGGTGTTGCTGATCTTTGTCGGATCGCTCACGTTGGTTCCGATGATCGGGACGGAGTTCCTTCCGGTTTCCGATGAGAGTCAGTTTCGCATCGTCCTGCGGGCACCGGTCGGCCAGCGGGTTGAAAAGACCGAACAGCAAGTCTCAGAAGTCGAACGGGTGCTCCGAGCCAATATTCCCGCAACCGAATTGGAGACGATCGTCTCCAGTACGGGTATCCTGTCGCAAGGTCGCGCGTCACTCTTCAACCCCAACACGGGCCCCCATACATCGTCGATGCAAGTGTACCTCGTCTCACCGGACAAGCGGGCCAGAACGCAAGTCGAGATCATGAACGATGTGCGCCCGAAGATCGTCAAACTGTTCCCAGGAGTGTCGATGTATTTCGACCCCGGAGGGCTCGTCAAACGCGTCACCAGCTTCGGCTCCCAAAAGGCCATTGATGTGGAAATCTATGGTTATGACTTCGAAAAAGCGAGAGACGTCATTGCCCGCGTCAAGGAGATCATGGAGCAGACTCCAGGCCTGGCGGATATCGAACCGAGTCGGGAAGAAAACTATCCGGAAGTCAACGTGACAGTGGATCGAGAGAAGGCGGCTCTGCTCGGCATCAGCGAAGCCGACGTGGCCAATACAGTCCTATTTTCCCTGAATGGAAACGGTCAGACCGACCCAATCATTTATACAGATCCGCAAAGCGGTAATGAGTATTTCATCAGCGCCTGGCTGGCCGAGGCACACCGAAAGAATCTCAGTGATCTGGAGAATATTCTGCTTATCGCCAAAACCGGCGAGCCTGTCCTCCTGAAGAATGTTGCGTCCCTCAAGTTGAACGCAGGACCGGTGAAGGTCGATCGAAAACATTTTCAGCGCGTGGTCCACATCACGGCCAATCCCACCACCCGACCCCTCGGTGATATCGCCGAAGACCTAGAGTCCGCCTTCGCCACACTCCAGTTGCCGGCAGGGTTCAGCCTCAAGCTGGCGGGGCAGATTCAGCAGCAGCGCGAAACCTTTCAAGGATTGCAGTTTGCGACCATCCTGGCACTCATGTTGGTCTACATGGTCATGGCCGCCCAATTTAAATCACTCATCGACCCCTTTATCATCATGTTTTCCGTGCCGATGGGCTTCCCCGGTGTCATCTTGATCCTGTTTCTGACGGATACGACACTCTCCACCACGTCGTTGATGGGGATTATCATGATGTTGGGCATTGTCGTCTCAAACGGCGTCTTATTGGTCGATTACACCAATGTCCTCCGTCGCAGAGGCGAAGGACTTCATCATGCCGTTGTGACTGCCGCACGAACCAGGCTGCGCCCGATTCTCATGACCTCCCTCGCCACGGTCTTTGGGCTACTTCCCATGGCAATCGGACTCGGAACCGGTGGTGAAACAAACGCGCCTCTCGCAAGGGCGGTCGTCGGAGGGTTGAGCGTGTCTACCCTCCTCACATTGTTTCTCGTTCCAACGATGTATTTGATTTTAGAGGAATATTTCCCGAGGAGACTCGAAGAATCAGCGAACGATCAGGAAGTGGCCTCCATTGGCGCCACCTCGGTTCCGGAATAGCCTGCGTTAGCGCTCGACAATGTTTGGGAACAAGGACTTCAGCTGCATAGCCAGTCCGATATCCCCGGCAATCTGCAAACGCCCCGACATCGCCATCGTCATTCCGCTGAGATGCCCGTTCAGGATCCCGATGCAATCCTCTCCAGTCATCGAGAGAGTCACATGCGGATCGGCATGCGTTCCATCCTTCACGATGCAGGTCCCATTGTGCACCAGCAGATGGTACTGACCGCCTTGGTTCCCACGGAGGTCGAACTGGTAGACAGCCTCAAGATCCTCAGCGGCATCCTGATCAAGTTTTGAGGGGAGGGAGTCGAACACCTCTCTGACAGTCGTGGCTTTCATGTGAAGACAATACCTATGGCAACAAATGGTTAAAGCCTTCGGGGGCGCTATGCTCACGCCCCCGAAGCACAGTCAATACAAAAGAAGGGTTTAGTACCGGAGTGTGGCGGTCGCAACACTACGACTGGCACCGAAAAACTCCTTCGAGAACGACTCGACCACTGCGGGGTCATACCCCTTGCAACTGAAAATGTCGAGGTAGGCGTGATTGGTTTCGTTCGCGAAATGGCCGCTGATCAACGAGGTGGAGATCAACTGCACCATGGAGTAGCCGGCCACAGGCCCATCGCCAAAATCGACGACCTGACATTCACCAAAACGCTTCATGTCAATGAGCTCACACAGCTCAACGACGTAGCGCTTGATATAGTCCGCATCTCGGATAAGTTTTGGATTGCAATCGTGGAGGTCAACGGCGGTGCAAAGTCCCCATGCCTTACCGCTTCCCACCATGTCTTGAACTGGTCGGGCAGCAGCCGCAGGGGCGTTGGATGGTAAGATTGTGGACTCGGAACTAGCCGAGGTACTCATAGAGGGGGGTTCCCTTTCTGTAAGGAGGTTGAGCACATGAAGACTACCATGCGTGAACTATACCATGATTTGTTTCTCTCGCACGTGAAGGGGTGGAAAAATTTTCGGCTCTGGTGAAAAAGCCCTATCAATCGGTTGACAAGGTTTCATCTCTCAGGGACAATACCTCTTATGTCGTCCTCTCCAGATCTCATCCGAGACACACCTCGAATCGAGCTACCCGAGCGCCTCTGCACGTGGTGCAAGGTGCTCATGCGGAAGCGGCTCGTGGGCGGCGACCAATTCATTCATTACACCTGCCCTAAGTGCGTTTTCCAACATACGCGCCGGCTGGGACCGAAGCCTCAGGCACCAGCCCACTAACCCTGTTCTTCACGAATAGCCCCACCTCACTCCTGGGAACCCTTCAAAGCCACCCAGAGATAGTAACAGGTGAACGCAACTGGCACAGCGTTGCGTCCTCTCCCAGACAAGAATGAGAGAAAGGCATAACATCACTGGCTTACGGATGTTTTCGCGAGCAACGAGAGGAGGGGAAAAGGACAAGTCTTCTGAACTCACCTATGGAGTCAGGGCGAGTACTCTACTGTGGCTGGCTTGAATGAGGCACTCGATCAAATGATATCGCCGGAATAAACGGCCCGCCACACTGAATGTCGCGTAAATGCGTTCTGCACATCATCGTCAATCATGCGGGCGAACCGTGCTTGATTCTCGGGGGTGATCGACGTGATTTTTGCGCCTATCTTTGGCGCACGCACATGTACGACCTCTACCTCACACGTGAGAGTCTCCTCTTTTCCACACTCGATCAAAAGTTGTACGATCTCCCCTGGCTTCATTACCAACTGGGTTTCAAGTTGCACACCCGAATCGCTGACATCGACCACTGTACAAGGAACCACGAGAATTCCTCGTTGCAACCTGCCGATACGCCCACTCTGTACCCGTGATTGCTTGCGCTTAAATCCCATACATGAGCCTCCTGTCGCCGAAATCATAACAGGAGGATAGAACGTGCCAAAGACAATTGGCGAAATGGCTAGATCTTCCCGGCCACCAAAGCTCGTACCTGTTCCATCCGTTGCCGATTGACACCGAGATCGCTATAGCCGGTCCGGGAAGCCGATCGAAAGTGAATGGTCTTGGCAGCATCGTCGAAGAGAAACTCCACGTCATCGACAAATCGAAGCAGCAGGCTGGTGAACTCATAGTGGAGATAGGACTCGTCCTCTTCGACGAGCTTACTCCGAGACAATGTTGCGAGCACCGCTTTCAACGCCTCTTTGGCTTCCACTCGAGCCTTCTTGTACTGGAGAGGCGGAACGGCATGCTGCGTATCAGTCGCCTGAGTCGACACGCAGTTGGGGCTGGGGGGGCAAGGAGGAAGAGTCCGATGGCTCATTGGGCCCGCACTGTACTCGCTTCCAACACCGCCCGCAACCAAATCTCTGCCACCAGCACAGCATGAGGCGGAATGAGCTCCGGAAGACCTTTGTCCCGATAGGCCAAATGGGGGCTGATGCGCACCTTCCGATAGCCGCCGACTGTCATGCCAATCAGCGCCTGCTCGATACCGGCCATCACTTCACGACGACCGAGTGTGACGGTACGATCGATCAGCGTGACGCCATCCTGGATCCGGATCTTCTCTTTTGGCGCATACTCCGCCTGTTTCTCATTGAGCAGTACCTCGTCTCCCTTATTCAGATAGAGCCGCACGTTATAGACAGCATGGTCGCCTTTCTGAGCTACTTGTCCGGCCCCTTCCCGCTCCTCGAGTAATGTGAGGCCGCTCAACCGTTTCATGATCAGAGCTCAATACGACAGAGTCGTCAGCGGCGGATTCGCTTCACGTTGGCCCTCAACCATCACTGACACCCGTCCAATGATACGGCCGTCGGCCGCTTCGATATCGACCCGCCAGTCGCCTGGATCCAACCCCTGCTTAAAACTGTACGCCCGATACCCTCCCTCGCGTCCTCCTGAAATCTTGAGCGGGATTTTGTCCGCATGTACAAACGGTCGGCTGTCGTTCGGACGGTAGTACCAGTGGTGATAGATCGTGGTGTGGAGATCAACCGGCGCAAACACAGCGGTGAAGCAATAGATCGGCTCATTTTCCGGGAAGGTCGTATCTGAACGTTTCCAGACTTGATACCACCGTTTCTCGAACGACAATTCAAACTGGTCACCGGTTCGCTTGATCTCGTGATACATCCCGCCGAACTTCATCGCGAGCGGCACGGGCGGAATCCAATTCAGAAAATAGAATCCCACCAGCAGGCCGATCAGTGCCGCAGCAGGAGCCGCCACCCCAATGGCTTCACGTCGCGATCGATCGAGATTATTCCGATAGATCAACTGAGCCACGCGCAACGTCACCAAGACACTCACGATGGCCCCAATCACAAAAATCGCTGCATTCATGACACCAGTGATGACGGGCAAAAAGAACGTGAAGAACGCAAAACAGACCACCGCATAGAGACTGATCAGCAGCTTGAGATTCGACAGTCGGTCACGCAAAAACTCATTGGCCACCAAGAGCAGAATCAGTAGGGCAAAGAAGACCGCCGTACCGGTGAACGTGGCGCTTTTCGAATAGAAAATGGTATAGGCGCTGAACAGGCCGCCCAAGAGAAACTGCATGGCCATTGGATAGTAGGGCCTGGCTTGGACCAGCTTTCGGACTAGGCCCGGAGCACTGGCCTGCTCATCACCCTCCACCGCAGCGACACCCACTCGTCCGGTCAAAACGATTAACGCACCGAGCAAGACCAGATAGAGCAGCAAGATCAAATTATCGAGCAACCGGTCGATCCGTGTAAGCGTGAGCGTGTCATAGGTCACACCCGAGAGAAAAAACACGGCCGGCATGAACGGTTTGGCGAGAACGGACTGAATCTTTACCAGAGGCCTCATGCCGCTCCTGTGCGAAATCCCGTTTGATGATTCACGGCACATACCGAATCGTGCGGCCACCCACACCATGTCGGAGACGGATTCTCGGGATGCTCAAAACGGTCGTCGTTCATCACCCGCCCTACCCCGGTGCGCCAAGACGCGCCTTATCCCAGGCGAGGCCGCAGACAAGAACAATACTGGAAGCGTGCCCTCTGGGGTCCGTTGAGGATTTTTTTGAGGCGAGAAGAACGATGGACGCCTTGTTGAGCATCCTGTCACACAAATGCGGGCAACGGAGCGTAGGCAACGGGATGACCGATCACCCGTTCCAACCAGGGCGCCATCGCTTCTTCGGGAAGGGGTGCCTGATTGAGCCGCACCTCGATCTTGAACTGTCCGTTGACCCCGACAATGCCAATGATCGCGGAGGCATCGTCCGATTCGGGCAAGAGCTCCTGCGTCTGAAACTCACAGAGCGTGGCGTACAGAAGGCCGTGCGGTTGAATCGCCTGCAGCACTTCGGGGAGATCATCCAATGGACAATGCACTGAGCACCGATAGGCAAGCCGTGCTCCAGGCTCGATCTGCTGGAATTCCGTCAGTGCTGCTTCGGAAAACCCTGTCAGATAGGCTCGAACACCGGCCGGTTCCGGGCCGAATGTCTCCGCGAGCTTGCTGGCCGGCACCAGAAACTCAAACGCATCGGACGTGTTGTACTCGAACTGGCAGGGACCAAACGCATCGGGCCAGGAGCAGAAAAATGGAACAGTCGTATCAGACGACTTGAGCACCACCGCATTCTTTTCGACAGAGGTTTCAACCGGCACATTCACGATGGCGATGGCTTCCAGAAATGCGGCGCGCCGCTCGTCTAACCAGCGAGCCCGTTCGAGATCACCACGTGTTTCACCGGGCGTGATGACCTCCTGCGTTTGAAGGCGGATCCGGATAAATGAGTGCGCATGCCGGAACCCGATCCAGAACATGCCACGTTGCTCATGAAACCGCAGCACGTCTCGGATGCGCCACGGATGGCTGATAGAGCAGTAGGTGCCGATATCCTGAAAGCGCTCGTAGACCGTATGATAGGCTCCAGACAGAAGGAAAAAGTCGCCGCGCCACTGCTCACGCATATGCACCAGCGTGACATCTTCCGTCGCCCAGGGATCCAGCTGATCGAAGTCGTCAGCGGACTCGACAGCCCATTCCTCCACGTAGCAGATCACGTCGCTGGCAGGCGAGACCGACTTGAGCCCGAGCGTGGCGAGTCGGTCCCCGACGGCAAGCGCCTGACCGAAGGTTAGTGGTGCCGTCGTTTCCCATCGCCGCTCACGCACTCTGGGGGATCCTTGACAATAGATTGCGGGTGCCGTCACCGCTCAGGCGCACAGCGCCTCTCACGACTGCGTCACAATAGTTCACTCTTGCAGGAGACGGCGAGCCGGGCGCAACGCCTTGTTGTCGATCATCGTGTCGGCGATCAGCCGATCCAGTCCGTCTTTCAAGGTCGCCGCCAGTTGTTCGCGCACGTCATCTTCATTGAACCAGAACACCGTTCGACTCCGACCCCCTTCAATGGTACGAATGGTGGTGCTTCGGTCGACGAGATTCCGAGCCTGAACCGTCAACCGGCTGCTGGTATCAATGACGGTGGACAAGACGCGGCTCTTCACGGTCACGGAAAAGTCCTGCACCTGCCCGCTGATGATAATATCAGCATCCGTGGCAGACCCGGCCGGAGCCACACGCACATTCCACACCCGATCTCGCCACCCGCGAGTTTTTAAGCGATCGGCGAGTCGCTGCGTGATCGCGCCTGCAGGCCGATCACCCAACACATCGAACTGCGTGGTGCCGCCCCAGAGATGCGTGCGCGTGCCCACACGGCTCTTGTCCCCCCGTCGATCGTCAAACGGTTCGATGACGATCTTGACCGGCTCGATGTCGGTCACCTGCACCATCGGAGGCTTCTCCCGCAAATCCAGATACCGCACCTCTCCGGTTCCCCTACAGCCGGCCAGCATGGTCGCCATCATGATGGCACAGCCCACAACACGCAATGACGATTGCTTCACAGGCTCCTCCCGGTCAAAGGTCAAAAAGAGTGGCGGCCCAGTCTACCCAAGTTTGGTGCCGGAGACAATTAGGATAAATAAGTTACGGGGTGACGAGGGGGAACAGTGCCCGAAAGGTTTCGCACGCCAGCTGAGCCAACTGACCCTCCTGTACTCGAGGATCACCCAAAGGCACACAGCGCACGACCTTCAGAAACGACCGTTCAGCCAGCACGGCAGCAATCTGGGCCTTCCGGTCATGAGTGATCGGCAGCGTATAGCCCTCCCCGCATTTCCACTCCCATAACGATGGGGCCAGCGAAATTTCGAGGTCTTTGCCTGCGAGCTGATGAAATCGACCGAGTAGCTGGCGCTTGTATCGCCCGATCTCCGAGCCTTCCAGCAAGAGCGCATAGGCCACATGATGTCCCCACCAGACCAGCGTCCGGAACGTGAACGTGTTCCCGCCGGAGAAGTGTTTAGGACAATCAAGGTATTGATACGGGAAATCTTCCAGATGCTCGCCTTTGACCAGCTGATGGAGGTGTGGATCGAAATCAGGAGGGGCAACAAGCGACAGACCTGCCAGCTCATTCTGCAATGCGCCATGCGTGGCCTCAAGCATGGCTCGTATTTTTGTCGTGATCGCGGCCTTTTTCAGAAAGAACTGTGCGTCGGCCAACAACACAGTCTCTTCATCGGTGAACACAGTAGAGTGGGCCATCATGATATGCAACATAGCTCCAGAGGATGCTGAAAAAGCTCACCCAGCGAGGCCGCAGTGAGCGATAGGCCAAGGAGGTACATACCAAGCTTCGCTTGAACCGCTCGCTTCGATCACAGGCGAGCGGATAGGTACCTTGCCTTCGCCTTCCATCCGTTGAGGCCTTGAGCGATGCGAGAACGACGCTGGAGGGCTTTTGCAGCATCCTCACGCTACTTGTGGCGTGTTTCAAACACCGAAATCGTCAGTTCGTACTGCCGTCGGCAGTCAGCACAGCGCAGCCGCACCAGATCCTGAAATACATCCATCTCGCGAAGTGTCAAAGAGGCATGATGGGTTGAAACGCAAGCCTTGAGGAACTCTTCACCCGGCGGCTCGTCTCGTGAAGTGCCTGCTCCCGCCATGTGTTGGGCCGAGGCTGCTTGCGACGTGACCGTAGCGACCGTCAGATAGTGAGCCGACTTGCATGAACTGCAGATGAGAACCAACGCGTTCTCATCCGTCATTCGCTTAGCGGTCACACACAGAGGGTGGACAGACCAACACTGCTGAAGAAAGGCCCCACTTCGAATGACCTGCGCCATAATTGTTTCAATCAGCCTTCACGCGGCTTAAGGTTTGCGCATCAACCTTCAGCTGACCGGGCATAGTGATCACACGGAAGGAGAGCAGAACCGCTTTTGCCCGATGCCGGCCAGCAAGACCAACAGGACCTTCATACACTGAATGGTGTTGGGGAAGACACCGAACCGTCCCTGGCGCAAGGGCGCAGGACGAGACAACGAACAGGAATTCATGACGGGACTGCCACAGGGGGCCCATCCTTCTTCAAAGAAGGAGCGACTGTCCCATCCTGAACCGAACGACAGGTTTTGCACACCCGTGGCCGTGCTTTCAGAAAGGAGACTTTTCCACTGGCAAGGCAACTGTAATGGACGAACTCGTCACAGATTGTGCAACGAGACCAGCCTCCTCGGAGCATCGTTTTGTCCCGATAGAGACTCTCTTGGCAGACCCTACAATTGCGGGCCTCAACCCCGAGCAACATCGGCTCCCATTCCCCGCCACCTTTTCGAATACTCATAAGAGTAGGAGTATAGCGGGGCAATCGCGGGAAAAACAAGCAAGCGGCGATACAAGGGTTCGAGCTGAAAACAAAACCTGTCGACCATGCAGATTGCTTGATAAGACGTGCGTGGGGCATGTCGCGCTGAGTCACAGGACGAATCAGGTTTCTATGGTTGCGATCGCCGCCGTCTCGCCATGGAGCGTGAGAAATTCCACTTCAAGGGCCTTACCCCACGGTGAATATGGATCACCGTCGCCACGTCACCGGTGTTCAATCCCCTACCGCAGTCAGATCGTTCGTCAGAATCACACGCTGATGCTGTTCGATCACCGTAGCGCCTCAACAGGAAGGCGAGTTGAACGCTCCCCACCATGCGTGGCGATAGGGTCGGACATCATAGACGGCCACTCTTCGTGGCACAGACAAGGTTCAGCTGACGCTCACGCTCTGCGACGGCAAGACGCTTAGCCTGGCGTTCTCCATAGTGAGACACCATGAACTTGCGCTTACGACTGTCGCCTTGTTCGTCGACCCAGGAGGCCAACCAAAAGACACGAACGGACCCGGTCGTTGGATTGTCCACTTGTTCGTATCTGCCGACGCCTGGAATACCCGATGTATTGTTCCGACGAAGGCGAGTACGGACCCAAATGGCATGGACGTAGGCTGAGTATCGCCGAAGCAGTTCATCTCGATAGGCCTCAGCCGCCTTCAAGGCCTTGCCTTTCCCTCCATGGATTGCATCGGAGAACGTCTTCACGGCGATATCGTTGTGTCGTTGCACCGTGACCCGCCACGCATGGGTTCGGCTTGCCTCATGATCGACGCGGATAATGTTGCGGAAAGCAGACATGGTGTAAAGCATTAACGGCGGCGCGGAGCAACCGGAGGTTGTGCAGCCGCTGATTCGGGATGCGCTTCGCGGTTCGAACTACGAGCGCTTACCGGGAACTGTTTAAGTGACGCAAAGCGTCGCCCAAACAATGTTTAGGCCGTCCGTACAAGAGCCGGATCTTCGACTAATCTGTAACGCGCCAATGATTCGTCAGAATCATGCGCCACAATCATCCCTACTCCGATCAGTGAGAACGGCACCTGTTCCTGTTGGACCAACACATTGCGAAACACGACGCATTTTCCTCTGATCCAGTGTTACCGTCAAGATTCACCCTCGAGCACATGACGATCACCCAGCCCTGATTCCTTTTACATAACCCGCATTGTCTCATAATCGCGTGCATGCACCGAGCACCAAACAGAACTTATTCGACCCGGAGCCTATTGCAATGATCTTGGCGACGGGATAAACACCTCTCCCCCGCGTGCGCGGTGTGCGAGCACAGGAGACCACGAGTTCCCTCTCCCACCCCTCCCGTTTGACTCATCCCAAATCGTTTGTTACTCTCCGCGCGAGTTGAAGCCAAGCCCCTAACACGAGCGAGTCCTCATGAATATTGCCGACTATTTGGAACAGAAACGCATCGCGGTCGATCGCTATCTCGACTGTGTGGCCCCGCCGGCCGAGATGCCACCGACGGCGCTACATGAAAGTCTGCGCTACAGCCTGATGGCAGGTGGGAAGCGAGTGCGACCGATTCTGACGATCGCGGCAGCTGAAGCGTTGGACCAAACTCCGCCCGGTCTCATGGCGGTCGCCTGCTCGCTGGAATTCATCCATACCTATTCGCTGATCCACGACGATCTGCCTTCCATGGATAACGATGACTTTCGTCGGGGAAAACCGACGAACCATAAAGTGTATGGCGAGGCGATGGCCATCCTTGCCGGGGATGCCCTGCTCACAATGGCCTTCGCCCTGGTTAGCCGACCAGATCTCATGAAGGGCTGCGATCCGGTACGGCAAGTCCGCATCATTCAAGAATTAGCCTTTGGCTCCGGCAATATGGGCATGGTGGGCGGCCAGGTGTTCGACATCCAAGCCGAAAACAAGGATATCGATCTTCTAACTCTTCAGAACATTCACAAGCACAAGACCGGCATGCTCATGCGCGCTGCGGTCCGCATGGGCGCCATTGCCGCTGGAGCAAACGATCACCAGCTTGACGATATGACCGGCTATGCCGAAGACATCGGGTTGGCCTTTCAGATCGCCGATGACGTGTTGAACGTGACCGGCACCAGAGAAGAGCTGGGGAAGAATCCCAACACCGACGCTGAGCGTGGAAAGAAAACCTACCCGACGTTCTACGGCGTGGATGGGGCGAAGAAATTAGCCGACGATTGTGTGACCCGTGCCATCAACCGCTTGTCTTCGTTTGGGCCTTCCGCTGATCCTTTGCGCGAAATCGCGCGGTATATCACAAGCCGCAAGAACTGAGGCTCCCTGCTAACAGGTCTTGCACAATCATGACGCCTGTTCGCTTGTTGGCTCCGCTATTACCGCCCCATTAAGAACTCACAGCTTAAAACTTGATGGAAGTCTTTGACCTCTTTCTCAAGACGATTCTCCTTCGCCCCTATGTCTTTGCGTTCCTGACCGCATTTCTCTTCACCGCGATTCAACTGATTGGCTGGCCACGAACCTGGCGCTTCTGGCTCATCAGCTGGGCAACGGCGTTCGTCTGTGAGTTCTCGTCCACGCGAACCGGCATCCCATTCGGCTGGTACTTCTACAATGGCTCGACGGTCGGTCAGGAACTCTATTTTTTCGACGTGCCGTTCATGGATTCCATCTCATTCAGCTTCCTGCTGTTTGCTTCCTACTGCGTCGCGCTCGGGCTGCTGCTGCCGCTCACATCATTACCAACACATGCCCGCGTTCCTCTACGGCAGTTGACCTTCAATCTGAGTACGCGTACCAGTTGGAGGGTCTATGCCCTCACCACGTTTCTCTTCGCCTTTATCGATATGGTGATTGATCCGGTCGCCCTACGCGGCGACCGTTGGTTCTTGGGAAAAATCTACTATTACCCGGACCCGGGCTGGCATTTCGGTGTTCCCGTGGCCAACTACATCGGCTGGGCTGTGGTGGGACTCATTTCACTGGCTATCTATTTCCCGCTGGACCGACGCCTCACCCCTCTCTCACCACCCCAATTACTCACTCAGCGGCTATTGCTAGGAGTCGGGCTGTATTATGGAGTCTTGGCCTTCAACCTCGGCATGACATTTTGGATCGGCGAAACGTTCATGGGCCTGAGTGGCCTGCTCATGCATCTCCCCATCCTCGTCCTTCTAGTTGCCCGTCTTTCTTACATTCGGCGATACCACCCCACCGAATAGTACGGTGGCATTCACGCTGAAGAATTTGTATAGTGAGACAAAGTCTGCTGTGGTCATGTAGAAAAGAGACGGTGGTGTAATCCTGAACTACCGCAGGGCCCCCTAACTCGACCGATACGCTCGATAGACTTCGTTATGACGAAGCATTACAACTTCATCACCGTCAACGTGCTCCTGCTCACGTCCTTGTGGCTCTCCCCTGTGGTTTCGGCCAAGAGCCCTGAACTTCTGCACGTGCTCGGCATTGTGACCGCTATCGATGCCAAACACATCGACATCAAGACCGCCAAAGGACCGGTTGTTCCTGTCCTGCTCAGTAAGCAGGTGAAGTTCAAGAACAAAAGTAACCCCAAGTCGAACGATCCGCCCACGGTAGGCGACCGGGTCATCATCGAAGCGACCAAAGACGACAAGACCAAAAAGATATCAGCAACAGTGATACATTATTCACCCAACAAAACCCCTTCACCGCCTCGGTAATCGATGCCGATGATTCGTTTTGCGAGAACTGTCCACGAATCCCCGTTCCACGGAGGAATACGCCATGCGCTCATGCGTATTCTCATCACAGGAATCGCGGTCTTCCTGGCGATCTCAATCGTCCCCGGCCTGGAAGCAGACAGCCTGACGGCCGGCATTGCCGCCGTGCTGATTCTGACGTTCTTGAATGTGATCCTGCGGCCTATTCTCTTTCTGCTCGCTTTGCCATTGATCGTGTTTACACTCGGCCTCTTTCTCGTAGTCTTGAACGCCTTGTTGCTGGGCTTGACCGCGTTCCTGGTCAAGGGGTTTACCGTCTCAGGGTTCTGGCCTGCTGTCGGTGGCGCACTGATCATCAGTCTGGTCACCACCATCCTCAACAGCTGGACCGTCGACCGTAGCCCTCTCGCAGAGGTCCCCGACGAACCGCGACGCCCTCCAAAAGTTATCAATCCGGATTGATCCCCGAAGACATTACGTTCAAGCGGAACTACTACTAGCCGGTTGCGGCGTTTTGCTTTCCACTGTTGCAACACGCACAGCCGAATCACCGGCGTCCCACGTGCGTGTGTCAGAGGCAGCTCGTCACAACCCGTTCACACTCTTTTGACGATCAGGCCTTCAATCGGCCTGTTTTTCATAGACCATCCCCTCTTGGTGATTCCCCTTATGACTCGCTCTACCTATATGATACATAAACATCATCAGCATCATGATCGCCATGTTCAACGACACCCAGATTGTTATCATCGCCATATCTCCAAACATATTATCCTTCCCTTTCTTTTTCTTTATATTGCCGTAAATGGTTGTATGCCTCTAAGATTCGGTGGCGCCGCCGATCTTATGACTGTCACTACGTAGGCGTACAGCAACTTGCGTGCCTGCAACCCTGTCGTCCATTATTGGCGATTACCTAATCGCAAGTGTTGGAAAAAACTGAACGGCGCCGATCGGGAGCATGCGACCAGCATTGGGATGATGCGCTCGGATCGAGGGGAGTGGATCGGATAGGTACAACCGCTGTATCGGTTTCGATACGAATAGACTTCAGGGCAAATCATCTGCCCGCTCCATGAACGAGGTCCGGAACGTCATTGCGGCCTGACGCACAGGAACTGCAACGTCCGCCGCCGCAGCTCCCAACGACTTGAAAGATCCTCGTGCAAAGTCACGCGATGATGCGGATGAGGATTCGGATAGCGACTCGGATGAGGACTCAGACGATAAATCAGGTAACGATTCTTGAGGAAAGTCTCGTAGAACTATCCCTTAACCGTTACGCCACAGGGAGGGTCGGCTTCCGGCCCTCCCTGTGGCATGATCGCGTCGAGATGTCACGTTTGATAGAATGCGCGGCTTGTGAGGCTAGCCCGGAATGACGATTCTGTGATTCACCGATTCAGTTATGTTCTCCTCGCTGTAGTCGTGGGGATCATGGTTGGCCCGCTTGCGTGGGCTGATGAGCCACCGACACCAAAAGGCTTGTGGCACTCCGTCCTGACGTCTTCCTCCACTGGCCAACCACCGATACCACCAAAGCCATGGATGCTTCGCGAACGAGAGATCACACTCGACGACCCACTCCTCCAGATCCTAAAGGATGCAGGAGCCAGACCGCTTCCTAGAATCACCATTGAGCTCTTCGATAATACCAACCCTGAACTGGACGTCAGCTCCACGGTCTCCCGTATCAACAACACCGCCGTCATTCGCGGGACTTTCAAGCCTCCTGTCCAAGGCGACTTCACCTTCGTCATCACCGGCAATCTTCTGATCGGAACCATCCAGATTGGTGATCGGATCTATAAAACTGACCACATCGCCAATGGGCGATTGCGATTGGTTGAACTCGACCCCGACAAAATGCCGAGGGATTGATCGTCAGTGTGCCCACGGTCATGGAGAGAGTAGCTATTCATAAACGTTCCCGCTACAATACCTCGGTTCAAAGTTGAACGTATGACTACTGTACCTGCTCAAACCAAACCGGCCCCGGAAACGCTTCTTCAACGGACGTTGAATGCCGCGTTGAACGACATCGGCACAGATGCCGCAATGGCGGCCATCTTCCACCAAGAAAATGGCCCGCTTGTTGAGCATGCGTCGCGCGGATTCACACCGAGAGATGTCCAAGCTATTCTCCGCACGCTCTCGACGCAACGTGCCGCCGCCTTGACTCCGACAACCCAAGATCCTGACGGTGGGCGTGCCATCCGCCTGCGGGTGATCACCCCCGGGGCGAAATCTCTGCTGATCATTCCGCTTCGCCATGTCAATACCGTGTACGGGTGCCTGGTCATCGGACGGAAGGAGAACGCCGCGTTCTCCAAAAAGGACAAATCTCAGCTGGAGCAGATGTGCGACGGCATGACCAAGACACTGGACCGCGAAGGACTCTTCAACACCAGCGTGATGTTGAGTCGTTCTTACGTCACCCAGGAGCCGAGTCCTCCTCAACAAACCGGAGCGGACTTGTTTCCGCCGATGGCCAAGCACTTTTCACCAGAACTCCAAGAAAAGATCGAGTCGGTGTTGGCCGACGCGCATGAATATGTGGCCTATGATCGAGCCTGGGCGTGCTGCTACGATCCGCTGGCGGGCAATGTCGAGGTCTTGGGATCTGCCGGCGATGTGAAACTCGACCCCAAAGACGCCAAGAAAGATTTAAAGCCCGGTCAACGCCTGACGCTCGACAGTTCGGCGGCGGGATGGGCCGTCCGCCATCGTAAACCACGCGTGGATCATGATCTGGCATCTACCCAAGGTCGCTTTCTCGATCACAAACATCTCTTCAAGGACCGGTTTCAGTCGTCACTTGTCATCCCCTTCTTCGTCAAGGGCCAGGTCGGCGGGACCTTTACACTGGGATCGAAGGATCCACAACGATATCAGACGACCGATGCCCGCACGCTGGAGCCCATTATTCTTAAACTCGCGGAGCTCTTACAGGCACCGGCGCCACAGGCTGCCGCTCCTGCTCCGACGACGGATCCCGATGGAACTGCGGGCCCATGGTCACCCATACCCGTCCCGTCTGAGCCAATCATTCGAAAACAAGAACGTCAGGCCGCGATTGGCGAATTCAGCGCATTCTTGGCGACGGAAATTCGCGAGCCGCTCGCATCCATTCGCTCGCAACTCGAAGAAGTGACCGGTGAAGGGATCCTCGACTTCGACCCTCAGACACGGGTTGAGAATGCCATGCGTGACTTGATCCGGATTGAGGCGATCCTCAATGAGATTCTCGACTTCGCCAAGCCGCTCGAACTGAATCGCCATCTCTGCCGCATTCCGGAAGTACTCGAAAGCGCCCTCGTGGTGGTCGGAACCGACCTGGAAGCGACTCGTATTCAGGTCACCAAAGACTACGCGACTATCATTGCGCCGGTGCGCGGCGATGAAGCCAAGCTCCAACAGACCTTCTTGAGCATTTTCAGGAACGCGTGTGAAGCCATGTCTCCAGGCGGCCACCTCCATATCCAGGTTTCACAGCATCGTGCCGGACGGGGGTTTGAAGTTCAGATTCTCATTAAGAACGATGGGGTTCCGATTCCCGCTGAAATCGTCGACAAAGTTTTCGAACCCTTTTTCACCACGAAGAGCTCAGGTATTGGCCTCGGTCTCCCCAGCGTTAAGAAAATCATCGAAGAACACGGTGGGTCCATTGCGATCGGAAGCGCGACCGGCGAGGGCACGACCGTCACCATCCGTCTGCCTGGTGTCAGCCGAGGACCGGCATTTCGGCACCGTGGGCGTGGACGCCGTCCCGCTCGTCGACCGAGCTGATACGTCTGTCCTTTTCTCGCTCTCACCACCCACGGCTCATCACAACACAGTGGGATTCGAGAGATACTGTCCGTCATGTCTCACCCGTTTGACAGAATGACCCTCCATCGCTATGATTCACGCCTCAGATAGAGTCATCCAAATTGAATACGCTGAATGATGTTTATCCATTGTCATAGCTCAAAGGGAGAATGGGTATGAAACTCTTGACCGTTGTAGTTGCAACAGCCTCCGCAGTCCTATTTGGAATTTCCATGGCATCGGCCAATCCGGCACTGCTCCCCAAACATGACGGTTATCCGATGAAGAACTCCGGCAGCCCCGTGACCGGCCAACCAACAGCAAACGATCCAGGCCAATCGGATGCGTACGGAACCTCCTCACTGCTGAAATCCGCAGATTCGGTCAAGAACGCGGAACAGAAACTGATGAAAACCGATAATGAGCGTATCACGGAAGGACAGGGTGCCGGCAGACTTCCAAATGTCCAGGGACCTCAGATCACCATTGCTCCACCGGTGACCTCTGCAACCAAAATTACCGGTGATCGTAAAATCGACTAACGACAGATTCGCCACATATGAAAAGGGGAAGTCCTGGGAAACCGGACTTCCCCTTTTTGTTGGCTCACTGGATCACAAGTCTTATCTGGTCAATCGTGCCCCCTATGCCCCGCTCTCAAGCAATCTAAACCGCCACGGTTTTTTTGCCCAGGCCCCTGCATAATCGACACCGATTCTAGGGAACGTTCCAACCTGTGTACGCGATACCCGTTCACCGCGGTCTTCGAACCAGAGTTGACTTCCATGCGTCATGTCGAGTCGATGCAACGACCGATCGATCCCTAGCTCGCGGCAGAGCTTCCCTGGACCATCGATCAATTCGCCGTCGACTTCAATCGCCCGGATCAACACAGCAGCTGGAAATTCAGCCCGCTCCGCTACCACGTTCAACATGTGGTACATACCGTAGATCAGGTAGACATAGGATATCCCTGGAGGGCCGAACAGCACCTCCGTCCTTGCCGTCCTCCCTTTTGACGCATGACAGGCCTTGTCCTGCGAGCCAACATAGGCTTCCACTTCGATGATTCTCCCAGTAATAGTCCTACTCTCGTTCTCACGCACCACGTACTTGCCGACCAGCGACCGAGCCACGGCCAGTGTAGGACGGTTGAAAAACGTTCGTGGGAGAGTCTTCGGTATCATCATGATCAGTGATGCATGTGCGTCGCTAGTACACGTTCAGATTGATGCATTCACCTCAGCGATTCGCCATGCAACATAAACCATTCGGCAGTTCAAAAGTACCACGCGACTCCGGCCATCACCGTCCTCGGATTGCCCGGCACGAAGTGAATATCGTTGACTCCGGCTCCCTCATTGCGGAGTCGGGATTCAAACGCGAAGATCGCTTGTTCCCACTTGGTATTGAATAGGTTTTGAACAAAGAGAAACGCTTCCAGCCGTCCATGCGGCAACTTGACCGGCACACGGTACCGCTCCGAGAGATCGAACGTGATCCACGAAGGCGACTTGATGCTTCGATCTTCGATGAGGGGGCGAACGCCAAGATACGTGGCCTGCAGTTGCGAGGTGAGCCCTTCAGGCCATTGTAGAATGGCCGCTCCATAGGCGGTGTATTCCGGTGCCAACGGAATGGCATCGCCATTGCGAAACTCCGCATGGGTCCAGGTAAAACTGCCGTTAACATAGAACGGGCCCCAGACTTGCCCCCGAGCAGCAACTTCCACCCCCTGGCGTCTGGTAGCACCGCGAATCTCTGTTGTCCCCTCGTCGCCGACCAGAGCGAGTTCCGACTTGAGATCCAGTCGCCATGCCGTCGCGATCAACTCAAGCCCCTCCGGGCCCCATGGTCTTGAGCGAACCCCGACTTCGTAGCTTCTCGCCCTCGCCAGCGGAGAGGCTCCGATGGCTATCGCTGATCGGGCGTCATTGCTGTGGAACCCTTCGCCGTAGTTGACGAAAAACTCCGTCCTGGCCCAAGGCCCAAAAATCATGCTCATCTTCGGAAGGACAATGCCGGAACCTTTTCGACCGTCTGGTTGCTCGACACAAGTCGTACAACGGTTGCTCACATCAAATGTGAAAAACTCCCCTCGCACCCCTCCAGAAAGCCTCAGCCATGAAAACGGCTGGACTTCAGCCTTGATGAAAGGAGAATAGGATACGCTACGAACATCACTGTCTATGGTGGTCCTGGTCGAAGTCCGCAGGGTCTGAGTCCCCAACTTTGTATGAACATCGTCGACTCTCGTCTGAAACCCCACCGTCCCAATGATCGGCATGCCCAGCAGTTCGATCCGCTGCTTGAAACCAAGGTCGCCACCATAGATAGCCCGGCGATCGAACTGAGCAAAACCATCGCCATTGACCGGATCATTGAGGAAGAATGTAAAATCCGTGAACAGATCCAGTCGATAGTATTGGCCGTACGCGTTCGCAAACAACTGACCACCTGTGGTGGTGTCATAGTGATAGTTCAAGTTCCCCGTCGTTCGGAGTGTGTTGCCCCCTTCATACGGATTGATGGAACCGAACCGGTCCAGAAGACCCGTACTCACTGCACGGAAGGGAATTTCACCGGAACCATCCCATTTGGAATGAAGGAAGGTTGCCTTGAAACTCACCTCGTCTCTTCCGGTCAGATTCGTCGTGACCTTGCCCAACAGATTGGTCCGATAATATTGATTGTCGTTGAGGTACGGGCCATTCGTATAGAACCCCTCGGCGGCGAATAAGGTACGCACGCGGTCTTTAGTCGGAGAGAACATGAGCAGGTACCGCTGCGTGCTATATTCCCCACCCGCTCCCTGAATGACTCCTTCTTTCACCATGTTACGCGTCCGAAAATTCACCGCCCCCGCTGTCGCAAAGTCTCCATACTCCGGTAAGTACGAGCCCTTGTGGACATCAACTCCTTCAATCGTCTCCGGGATGATGAAGTTGAGGTCCGTGTAGCCTTGCCCATGCGCATGGGTTCGCAGATTGATCGGCATCCCATCGAGGAAGAAGCCGACGTCTGTCCCATGGTCTGCGTCGAAGCCTCGAAGAAAGTATTGATCCGCCTTCCCCGCGCCACCGGAATGTTCCACGGCCACAAAGCCGGGGATCAGCCGAAGGATCTGCGCAGGACGTCCTTGAGGTTGCAGGATAACTTCTTTGTCAGGGATGAATTGTTGAGAAGACGCCGCCACAGGTTTTTCACCGAGCACGGCCACTTCCGGCACTTCCAGCTCAGGCTCGTCGGGATCATGCGCCGATGCACTGTCTCCCCAACAGAGGGCCGACACCAGGCACACACACAAAGTCACGGACAACAATCGTTTGCTCAATATATGGTTCATCGGACAACTGCTAGCGAAGAAATTTTCCCGTCGTGGTCATCGTCAACTTCCCGTGCTTCACACCCTTGACCGACACCAACGCATCCGCCACCTTTTTGATATCCGTTCCCTTCCCCTTCACCACCAGTACTTCAAGACAATGATTGTGATCGAGATGCACATGCATCCCCGAAAGAATCTGCCCGTGATAATCATGCTGAATATCGGTCAACTTGCTCGTCAGGTCTCGCACATGATGGTCGTACACAAACGTAATTGTGCCGACCGTCTCCTTATCGTCATCCCACTCATCTCCGACCAAATCGTTGCGAATCAGATCACGGAGTGCCTCCGAGCGATTCGTGTAATGCCTCCGCCTGATATGACGGTCGAACTCCGCCAAGAGACGCTGATCCAACGACACGCCGAACCGAACCAACTCGTCCATACAGCCTCCCTCTCATCCGTAGCATGAATTATATTTTCGTAGCACGCTTCGGCAGAGATCGCAACCCAGACAGCTCTGTTCCTCTTTGCTCTACAACTCGACCGGCTTGTTTGGATTTATGAGCGAAAGGAAAACGGCGCCAGGCGAAGCGCTATTGCAACATCTCGTTCTGGGGAAAGGAAATCACGAGCAGCAGACATCCGTCATCGGACGAGGTATCGTGGTGCTCCGTCCCGGCTTCGGCGCGATGATAGTGGCCGACGGCGAGCTCACGTCCACCACAGAGACAACCCCCTTCGAGGACACAGCATTCTTCTGCCGCCGCATGGCGATGCGGCGCATACCTCGTCCTTGCGGCAATACGCACGAGAAACGTCACCCTGCGAGAAGTCGAATCATAGGAAAGCACCTTCGCAACCATACCGTGAGCGATGTTGAACCAAGCCCCGTCAGACGCTTTAATAAAGCTGAGCCCATCGGAAAACTGTCGAGGGGCCACAGAACGAACTAGCACAGGATGGCACTCATAGCTGCACAACGACCTTCCCAACATTGGTATGTTGTTCCAACATTGTATGGCCAGCGCGGATATTCTCGACCGTCAGTCCAGTCAATACACGGTTGGCCGTCGTACGCATCTTGCCGGACTCAATCAAGCTCTTCACCTTCTCGAGGATTTCCCCCTGAGAAGCCGCACGATAGTCGAAACTCGACTTTGTGAACATGAGTTCCCAATGCAGGCTCACCGATTTCGACTTAAACACTGAGAGATCCAGTCCATCTCCATCATCGATGATCCCCACTTCTCCAAATGGAGCGATGATGTCAGCCATCTTCGACCAATGCTCACCCGAATGGGTCGTGCTAAAGATGAAGTTCACAAACTTCATCCCCAGTGCTCGTATATCAGCCACAAAGGTCTGATGAGAGACCACGTGATCAGCGCCAAGACTTTTGACCCACTGCTGACTCTCTGGTCGTGAAGCTGTGGCAATCACCGTCATGGGGGTTTTCAACTTGAGCAGCTGGATCGCTTGTGACCCAACGCCGCCGGCGCCACCGATAATCAGGATCGTCCGCCGATCCGACCCGGTGAGGCCCATTTTTTCAAAGAGCATCTCATAGGCCGTTAAGCTGGTCAGAGGAAGCGCCGCCGCTTCCGTAAAGGAGAGGGTGTTCGGTTTCAAGGCCACTAGCCGTTCATCCACCAGTTGCCGCGTTGCGTAGGAACCGGCCCTCTTGAGATCCCCGCTGTAGAAGACTTCGTCACCAACTTTGAACCGCGTTGCATCCGTGCCATGGGCACGCACGATGCCTGCTGCATCCCACCCCAAGATGACAGGCTGTCCGGCGGAGCCGGATCGCCTGGTTCGAACCTTGTAGTCGATAGGATTCAACCCAACGGCCTTCACCTCAACTAATAAATCTCGACCACTGGGTGTCGGATCAGGCAACTCCATGGGTTGCAGGTTGAATTGATCCAGCGAATGGGCATGCGTATATCCAAGCACTTTCATCACCACCTCCATGTTTGTTATCTAGAGATACGACTTGATCTTCGTAAAGACAAGCACGCACATTTCTGTGAGAGCCAAGAATGATACTAAAGAGAGGTTCTGGCAAAGCCCCTCACGACATTATTCATTCACTGGAACGATGGGGAGTCAAACAGGTGGAGACTAAGCGCACGCCTATCGGATCTGGAGGCCTGGTCTTATCCAAGATTAGTGTTCACCGGAGGATCGCTGGCGGTGATTGTAGTGCTCCCCTAAAATCAAGCCACCTGAGTTGACTGTTGCGCCCGGTAT
>CAKKRK010000045.1 GCA_919902665.1 Nitrospiraceae bacterium | reverse complement strand
GAAACTTCTGCATCAACTCCGGCATCGTCTTGGCCGTGGTCCACTGATCCAGCGGCTTCAAGCGAACCACCGGATCACTTTCATTCGGCTCCTGTGGATCGTTCCCCAATTCCGTACGACCGATTTTCGAGACGACCATCTCCACTTCCGGAAACTCCATGATCGCCTGCTGCATCCGCTTTTCGATTTCGATTGAGGCAGGAAGCGACACGCTGGGGAGCCGAATAGTCTGAGGGGCAACTGATCCCTCGTTCAGAATAGGGATAAATTCTGAGCCTAATGTTGGCACCAACGCCAGCGCCCCGATGAGCGCGGAGACGGCCATCACCACCACGGCGGTCCGATGCCCAAGCGCCCATCGAAGAGACGGCGCGTAGAGCCGCTTAGCCAATCGGACAATCCAAGGATCTTCTTCACTGCCTTGCCTCAAGGCCAACGAACAGAGCACCGGTGACAGCGTCAGCGACAAGACGAGGGACACCAACAGCGCGATCATGATCGTATAGGCAAGCGGTTTGAACATCTTCCCTTCCATCCCGTGAAGGGACAAGAGAGGAAGAAACACCAAAATAATGATCAGAATCCCGAAGACGACCGGCTGGCCGACTTCCTTCACCGCTTGGGTCACCAGCTGAAGCCTCGGTATTGCGGCAGCAGAATGGTGAGACAGATGGCGATAGACGTTTTCAACGACGACGACCGACCCATCCACGATCATACCGATCGCGATCGCCAGCCCTCCGAGCGACATGAGATTTGCGGTCAGCCCGATTTGCCCCATGACGATAAATGTGGCCAGCGGCGCTAACACCAGTGTGCCGACGACGATCAGCGCACTGCGAATATTCCCAAGAAACAGAAACAACACCACAACGACGAGCACCACACCTTCAGCCAACGATTTGTACACCGTATTCAATGCTTCGGTGATCAGTTCGATACGGTCGTAAAACGGCACAATGCGCAATCCATCCGGCAACAGATGCTTAGCATGGATGTCCTCAATACGAGCCTTGATCCCCTCGACGACATCCCGAGCGTTGCCTCCACGCAACATCAGCACGATGCCACTGACCACCTCGCGATCCCCGTTCAGCACCGTGGCGCCATGACGCACCGCATGGTCGATCACCACTTGAGCCACGTCAGAGATATAGACCGGCGTGCCACCGGTTTCCTTCACGACGATCCGTTCAATATCCTGAAGCGAGCGGATCAGTCCAATTCCTCGCACGATATATTTCTCATCATGTTTTTCGAGGATATTTCCACCGGCGTTGGCGTTGTTTCTCGCCACCGCATCGAACACCTCACGAAGCGTCAGACCGTATTTCCGGAGCAGGCCTGGTTCGACCAACACCTGATACTGTTTGACGTACCCGCCCATTGAATTGATATCGATGACCTCCGGCGTGCTCTTCAGAAGGGGGCGAATGATCCAATCTTGAATGGTCCGCTGTACAATCAGGCTTTGGTGTTCAGCTTCGCTATCAGCCGGAGCTCCGTGAGGAGACTCCAAGTAATACTGGAAGACCTCGCCCAAGCCCGTGCTGTTCGGCACCAGCATCGGCTCGGCTCCTGGAGGAAGCTGTTCCTCCACTTCAAGCAATCGCTCGAGCACCAGTTGGCGGGCCAGGTTGATGTCCATGGAGTCATCGAACACGATGGTGATCAGCGAGAGACCGACCTTTGTGAGGGAACGCATTTCCGTGAGAGACGGCACACCCGTGAGCTGTAGCTCGACCGGATAGGTCACCAAGCGCTCGACTTCGGCGGGAGAGAGCCCCGGTGCCTTCGTAACAACCTGAACCAGCACGCTGGTCACATCCGGAAAGGCGTCGATCGGAATGGTCCGAAAGGCATAGATCCCGCCGGCGCCGATCATGACCGAACAGATAATGATAAGGAGCCGCTGGCGGAGGGAGATATCCAGAAGACGGGAAACCATCAGACGGGTTTCTTCAATAACTCGGACTTCAAGACAAAGGCACCATGGGTCACGACCGGTTCGCCTTCGTTCAGGCCGCCGAGGATGGCCGTCACGGTCCCATTGGATTCGCCGACGTGCACCTCCCGCAACTCATACTCGTTCGGGCTGCGTTGCACGAAGACGAAGGTGCGTCCTTGATCGCGTTGCAACGCGGCCTCCGGCACAGCCAGTTGCTCAGGCTGGGCTTCGGAAAAGAGTCGAATCGTCGCGAACATTTCCGGTTTGAGCCGCCCATCCTGATTCGGCAACTCAATCCTGAGTTGCATGGTGCGTGTCACGGGATCGAGCACATCCGCGACATAGGTGATCGTCCCTCGAAAGACCTCCTTGGGATAGGCGTTGATCCGCACCTCAACTTGCCTGTCTCCGGATGCATGGATAGAATGCGCGAAGGGAATGTCCTTCTCGGGAATATTCGCTTGCACCCAGACTTCCGAAAGATCAGCGATCACGAATAGATTATCGGTCGTCTCGACGACCTCGCCTCGTGTCAACTTACGCACGATGATCCGGCCGGCAAAGGGAGCCACAATCGGCACGACCGAACGGATCTTCCGGCTACTCTCGAGACGCCTGAATTCTTCATCATTCATGCCAAGCAGCTTAAGCCGATCGTGTGATTCATTGGCCTCGGCCTGGTTACTCAGCAACTCTGCCTGGCGGCGCTGCAATTCCGCCTCGCCGATCACCTGCTCTTGGAGGAGGAATTGCGCACGCTCGAAGGCCTGCTCCGCCACGTGAAGCTTGGCCTTGGCTTTGAGATAGGCCGATTGAGCAAGCCCCAGATCGCTACTATACAGGATCGCCAGCGGGGCATTTCCTTTGACCTCCTGGCCTAGCTCGCCGTACACCTCGACCACTCGCCCTCGAACCAACGCAGTGATCTCCGCCATGTTCCGTTGATTGGGTTGCACGATGGCGGGGAAGTCCCGGTGCGTTCGAAAATCGCTGCGCGCGACCGGCTGGACAACCACGCCCACCCGCGACGACTCCTCCGCCGACAGCGTGATGCGGCCAGGCGTTGACACGGCGACGGGCGACTTACTCGCCACCACATCGCTCGGTGTTCCATCGCAGCCTGATTCAAGTACCATCAAACCGAACAGAAGACCGGACATACCTCGGCTGAGACACCTCCATGAAGCTCGTGGTGAACCAGATAGGGCCTTCACAGCGCCACCCCTACGGCTTGCTCCAGTCGGGCCAGCGAGGCGGAGAGGTCACGACGCGCCTGCGCATAGTCCAGTAAGATCTGTCGCTGCACTCGCTGCGCATCGAGCACTTCCAGCAGACTTGACGCCCCCTGTTGAAAACTGAACTGCGCCAGCCTCAGTGCCTCCTGAGCCTGCTTCAACAATCCCTTCTCAAACACCTCGAGCAGCTCCGCAGTAGTGCGCACATCCTGAAAATGTTGGTACACGGCTCGCCCGAGTTCATTGCGTGTCCGAAGCAGCTCCGCTTCTTCTCGGCGTTTCACCCCTAACGAGGAGGCGATTTCTCCCTGACGCCGGTACCAGAGCGGTACAGGGACAGAGAGACCTCCTTGAAACGCCTCTCGCCCAAGATCACGCCAGTATCCACCGTTGACGGTGAGCGTCGGCACTCTCGCCTGCCGTTCAAATTCAATCTTCCAATCCGATTGTTCGACAGACTTGAGGAGACGCTGGATCGTTGGATGCTGCTCCATCATGCGAGTCATGAGTCCTTCGATCTCCAGGTCACGAGGCAGGATCCTGAATTCGCCATGGACCAGATAGGACGGCCCTAGCGCACCACCGGTCAAGGTATCCACGACAACGCGGTTGATCCGAACCAGATTATCCGCACGCGCGAGTTGCTGCCGAGCCTTCAAGACTTCCACCTCTGCCTTGATGGATTCAAATTGAGGCGCTTCACCCGACTTGACCCGTGCCCTCACGATCCGGGCCACACCTTCGACGGTATCAAGATTCTGGCGCGCCAAATCAGCATCATGTTGAGCCAAGAGCAGATCGTAGAATGCCACCTTGACCTGTGACGCCAAGTTCAATCGCGTCTCCAACATACCCACGTTGGCCGTCGCCAATCCAAGATCCGCCACTCGTTGCCGCGCCGCACGTAGCGCTGGCCATTCGACCGGTTGTCCGACCGTCACGTTGTATTCCGTGACCCCCTGTCGATCAAGGACCGGTCCAATAGTCACTCGACCGATATCCCGCAGATTCCCGTGACCACCGGAACTAGCAATAGTGGGGTTCGGGTAAGCGCCGGCCGCCGTCTGCTGTCCCTTCTGCTGCTCGATCACTCCTTCCGCGGAGGATACTAAGGGGTTTTTTGCCAAGGCCAGATTGACGATCATGTCGAGGCTATACAACTGCCCATCGGATTGAGCAGAAGAAGATTGAGCAGAGGCCGTGACCACGCCACATCCGAGACTGATTGCACACATCAACACGAACCTGACCCCCATTCTCGCCTCTAGTCTGGATCGCATGAACTGCACCTCATAGTAGGCCGAACGTCGTTTAATTTCAAACATCTATGCTGAATGGCCTGATCCCCTGGATCCGCCATCGGAGTCGAGCCGCAATCCGCTGAAGTGGAATGCCGAAATCGCCGCGGTCGCCGCGACATTCAACGACTCCACCCCCTCGGCCAGTGGAATAGAAAACCTCACGCGAGACGCCTTCACGATGTCTGAGGCCAACCCTGCTCCCTCGTTTCCGACCGCAATCATGAGGCGGCTGGGTCTTGTTCGAATCTTCCTGATGGGGACTCGATCAGTCGAAGCTAGGACCGCCGAATAGATGTCACACCCATACGAGGAGAATGCCCGCCAATCCCACGTGTGAAAAACTGGAAGGCTCAGGATGGTGCCGGCCGTGGCACGAACCACCTTGGGAGCAAAATGATCGGCGGAATTGGCGCTTAACCACACTCCGGACAAATTCAGCGCCGCAGCTGTCCGAATGATCGCGCCCACGTTCGCTGGATCTTGTAGTCGATCCCCATACAGGCCAAGTACGCACGACTGTTTGAGCACATGGGCTTCATCCCACCGAGGTTGTCGGACGACGGCTAATATCCCTTGCGGCATCTCAACATCAGTCAGCTTGTCAAAGTCGATGTCCGAACACAGGAACTGGGACGCAGGCAATTGCACGCGAGCCCTTCGATCTGCCTCGGTCTCCATACAGAGAAAGCGCGGTGAGACGATCAGACTGAGAATGGCCTGGGGAGACTGGTGAATGAGATCACGACAGGACTTGGCTCCTTCAAGGACGAAGGCAGCTTCTCTCGATCTGGCCTTCGTATCGCGAAGCAGATGCCGGATCCGCGAGGCCCCTGCACGAGTGAGAACCGGTGGCTGCAGCACGACAGCCACCTAGAGACCACTCATCGCACTGAAACACATAGGATCAAGACAGCTGGAGTGGGTAATCAACGACGCCTTCGTTCAGAGGCCGCTTCAGCAGCGCGGATACGTTGCGCCCTCGCCTTGGCACGTTTCAAGGCTGTCAGCTTTCCCCGAGTCCGAGTCTGCTCAAACTGTAACTGTTCAAGCTGAGACTGCAGGTGGGCCCTTTCCTGCTTATGTAAATTCGCGCATTCCGCCTTGGACAACTGTGTCCAATCCCCGCTGCTCCTAGCACGCTTGATTCGATCATCCAAGGACTCTCGAAGCTGCTTGGACCGCATCGTCATGAGCGACTTGAGCGCCTCTTGTCGGCGCTGGACCTCTTCTTCCTCAGCCATGATGCCACGAATATCGGTTCCTAACATACGCCCCCACCTCCTTCAACACGATGAAACTTGTGTCGGTATTATACCGATTTCACACCAGTACTGGAAATAGATCATAACACATTGATTTTAATAAATAAATGTCAATTTATCGCATGATTCAATTGAAGCTCAACCTTTCATTGTGTATCATGGCCTTATGTCGATAGGGCTATTTATCCAGGGCTGGAGACTCTCCAGAAACCAATCGATCGAGTCGTTATCAGACGCGGCAGGAATTCCAACCACGCTCCTTGAACAAATCGAAGCGGATCAGGCCGATCCCACAACGAGTACACTTGAAGCGCTTGCCTCCGCGTTTTGCATTCCGCCTTCTTGGCTGTTCGACAACCCCCAATCCTTTAAATGGCTCTTCACAGATTCAGCAGAGGATGAGGAGCCGGATACCTCGCAGATTGATCCGGTGACCGATCGGATCTTGGCTGGATCTCACGCCGATCGATCACTCTATGTCCTCTTAACCACGCTCATGCAAGCCGGTGACCCCAAACTTCTGCGGGCCGCTGAGATGAGTCTACGAAGTTTAGTCAAACAATCGCGTCAAGCGACTGTGCCCTGGCAACAGCGCCCCTCCGGACATTTCGAGCCGCCGAGCGATTAGCACAGCCACTGAGCCCTGAGCCAGTCCTCCTCATCATTACTGCCAACTCGCGGCGAGTACCGCCTGCACATCCTGCGGCCGCTGATCGATGGCTTGATCCCACGTAAGACCGGATTGCTGGGAGAACGCAGCCATGGCCTGGATCAGTTGGTCGACCTGTGTGCTAAGCAGGATCTCTCCATTGCCTGCTTGAATCGTCTCAATGTGATTCGTCCTTCCGAGATACCAATCTTTTACCGTAACCTGATCTGCCGAGCCGTGAATGGTAAGCCGGAGGTCATTCGCCTGGCGGCTAAGGACGAGATCAAGGGGATTGATGGTCGTCTCAAATAGAGCACGGTCTTGGTTGCCTGCGAACGCATCGACATCCTGAATGGTGTCCTGACCATCCCCTCGTGCGAACTGATAAGTGTCGTTCCCTGAATTGCCGACCAACGTGTCATTGCCGAGCCCACCGATGAGTTGATCGGCCCCGCTGCCGCCTATGAGCTGATCGTTGCCAGCACCGCCTAACAATCGATCGTCACCCGACCCACCGTCGAGCCTATCAATTCCTTCACCACCATTAAGGAGATCGTTTCCGCTCCCTGCATGGAGGCTGTCGTCCCCCAGTCCACCAAAGAGCCTATCGTGACCGCTCCCTCCAAAGAGTGCGTCACTCCCCATCCCACCGTCCAACGTGTCATCGCCGGAACCCGCGTCTAAAATATTGTTGCCACTGTTGCCCAACAACACGTTATGGACTGAGTTCCCCGTACCGTTGATATGAGCCGAGCCGGTGAGGATCAGATGTTCCAGGTTCGGTCCGAGAATGTAGATGATGCTGCTTTCCACCGTATCGCTCCCTTGTGCAGCGAGCTCAGTCACCACATCGCCCGCTCGATCCACGACATAGGTATCATCGCCTACCCCACCGATCATCACATCGATCCCGAGACCGCCATCAAGCCGATCATGACCAGCTCCGCCATTCAATGTATTGTTGGCACTGTTGCCCAGAAGCACGTTGTTCAAGGCATTTCCGGTCCCGTTGATCGCCACCGTGCCGGCCAAGGTAAGATTCTCGATATTGGCGCCAAGGGTATAGGTCATGCTGCTGTGCACGGTATCGATACCTTCATTGACGAACTCGGTGACGACGTCACCGGGCATATCAACACTATACATGTCATTGCCCGTTCCACCCTGCATCGAATCAGCTCCCGTACCTCCATCAAGCATGTCGTTCCCTTGCCCACCATTCAAGAGATCGTTTCCAGCCAACCCACTGAGAGTGTCGTCTCCCCGTCCACCCATCAGGATGTCGTTGCCCGCTGTACCAGTCAGGATTTGGGGAAGCGGTCCCGATACCGTCAACGCAAACTGATCAGTCGTGCTCGCGCCCTTGGTGTCCGTCGCGATCACCGTGACCTGCAGCACGCCGGCATCGCCGGGGCTTGGAGTTCCCTCAAACGTCCGGGTGATCGGATCAAAGCTCAGCCACGCCGGAAGTGGGCTGCCGTCAGCGAGAGATGCGCCATATGCGAGAGCGTCTCCATGACTCACATCGCCATCGGTGAACGTCGTAGCGGGAACCGTAAAGGTAAAGAATGAATCTTCGGCGGCGGTCTGATCCAACACTGGAACAGCAACCATCGGTGCCTGGTTCGGAGGGTAGAGGTCAATCAGGTTCACCAGATTCCCATCGGCGAACTCCAGCGCTGAGACCACCAGGGAACCGTTGGCGCCACGAGGATCAAAATTGGCAAGCACCAGTCGATCGGTCCCACTGGCCCCTACTTGAATGGTCAGAGTTCGAGCAGCTTCATCTTGGACAAAGCTCAAGTCGCTCTGACTGATTCCAGCCCCGAATTGAATTCGATTCCCTGCGCCGGGCAGCACCACATCGTCGATAGTGTCAACGCCGTCGCCAATGTTGAAGATGTAGGTATCGTGGCCCACACCACCCTGCAGGTGATCGGCTCCACGCCCGCCAGCCAACATATCGTCCCCCGCGAGAGCCGTGATCCGATCCACGACGTTGGTGCCGGTAATGGAATCGCTGCCGTCTGTCCCCATCAGATCAAACCCACGTTGAACAAGCTGGTCGTAAGATAGAACTGTCCCATCAGCAAATTGGAAGGTTTCAATCGTGCGCGGCCCCAGCACATTGGCTGGATCGAAACTGGAGAGGTGAAGCGCGCCGCCGGTCGTGCCGACTCGAATCAGAAAAGATCCCACATCCAAGGTCAAATCGTTCGGACTGATCCCCGGCCCAAATTGAATGGCATTCCCTTCTCCAGGCAGGCTTGTATCATTGACAGTGTCGATGCCGTCACCAAGGTCATAGATATAAGTGTCATCACCAGGGCCGCCGGTGAGCGTATCATTCCCGATTCCACCGGCGATGCTATCGTTGCCGGCACCGGCATCCACAACGTCGTCGCCACCGAGCCCGTTGATCACGTCGTCCCCTGCTCCGGTCGTGATCGTGTCATTCCCTTCTGTGACGGTCGGTCCGAAGAAACCGGCAAGACTCGTCGTGCTGCCGTCCGCGAAGGCCAGCGTCTCAACGACCGCCGTACCGTTCACGCCGGCCAGATCAAAATTGTTCAGCACCAGCCGGTCTGTCCCACCTGCGCCCACTTGAATAATGAGCGTCCGCGTGGCTTCATCATGTGTGAACGTGAGATCGTTCCGGCTGATGCCCACTCCGAACTGAATCCGGTTTCCTTCACCAACTACTGCAGCATCCTCAATCGTGTCGATGCCGTCGCCGAGATTGAAGAGATAGGTGTCATGGCCGGTCCCGCCACGTAGGACATCATCGTCAAGACCACCCTGCAGCGTGTCGTTCCCTGCCTCACCCTGCAAAACATTCGCGAGGCTATTCCCCTGAATGAAGTTGTCCAATTCATTCCCCGTACCATTCGGCAATCCAGGGATCCTGGAATCCAATAATTCCAAATTCTCGACGTTTCCCGGAAGGGTATAGGTCACTGCACTACGGACCTTATCGGTCCCTTCGCCGACCCGTTCAATAACCATCTCGTCCGCATGATAGAGGATATAGGTGTCATCACCCCGCCCACCCACTAACACATCATCCGCCTTGATGATCGCGTCATCCGAGATGGAGAAGATAAAGCCTGATGAATCGAGGGCTCCGCCGACGGGAATAAGCGTGTCATCGCCGTCGCCACCGATGAGAATATCGCTGCCGGAATCGTCCCGACTGACCGGCGTGGAACGCAAGAACCCACCGATCAGCACATCGTTCCCATGACCTCCATCCAATGTATTGGAGGCGGGTCCTGCCGTGATCACGTTGTCGAGAGCATTGCCGGTCATCACTCGACCAAAAAACTCGGCCTGCTCGACGTTGTCCGGTAGAACATATTCATCAGGTATATCCCCCGTGATGATGTCCACACCCCCATTCTGATCCTCGATAATGACGTCGTCTCCGGAGAAATCGATCGAATAGCGATCATCACCGGCACCACCGACCAGCGTATCGCTACCAAGGAACGAGAAAAAGACGTCAGGACCGGCGGTACCACTCAGCAGGTCGTCCCCAGCGGTTCCCAGAATCGTGGTGGCCGACTCCCGAATGGTGGCCACGTTTCTCCAATCTGGACTGACAAAAGACGGGCCGGTCACCATGCGTTGATTAACGGCCGCGAGATCCCAGGTCGTCCCATCGTCAAACCTGATCAGAGGAGGCACGCTCATGTGAAAATAGCTCTGTATATAGAGGGCATCGGTCGAGCCGAGAATGCCGAGAACCAATCCGTTCGGCTGAAAGATGCCGGAGTGGAAGTACTGCGCAACGGCAAGATCATTCGGTGTAATCCCCACCTTCAACTGAATGACATCTCCGACACCGGAATCAATGACCCGATCCCACCCAGACCCATGACCGAACAGATAGGTGTCGCCTCCCGCTCCACCTTCGAGGCGATCATTGCCTCCGACTCCATCAAGTACGTTGCCCGCACTATTGCCGACGATCCGATTATCAAGTTGATTGCCGGTCCCGGACGTGGCCCCCATCCCCGTAAGCAACAAATCCTCCACGTGATCGGTCAGCGTATAGCTGATCGCGCTTTCAACCGTATCGATGCCTGCCACTGCCGTTTCGATCACGACGTCTCCTGCATCGTCGACCACGTAGATGTCGTTCCCGGCCTTTCCACGCATCACATCGGCACCCACTCCACCATCCAACCGATTCATACCGCGATTGCCCGTCAGCGTATTTTCAAGCTCGTTGCCGATAGCGTCGATCGACACCGGTGACAACCGATTCCCGATGAGCGAGCGATCCGAATCGAGCAGGGTGAGATGCTCCACGTGGGAGCCCAGCTGATAGCTCTGTGCCGTCATGACCGTATCAATCCCTTGCCCGGCTAACTCGGTCACGATTTCCAGCCCCTTCAGCACGTACGTATCGTTGCCGGCTCCGCCGGCTAACAGATTCATCGACCCGTTGCCGGTCAGCACATTGTCCAGTGCATTGCCAGTCCCCTTGATGGCCGCCACGCCGGTGAGTGTAAGGTTCTCGACATGGGTGCCGAGGGCGTAACTCTGATCACTCTGCACGGTGTCGAGACCTTCGTTCGCCTGTTCTACCACCGTATCGCCCGTGCCAATCACATAGGTGTCGTTGCCGGCCCCACCGGCAAGAATGTTCGCGGTGCTGTTTCCAGTGAGGATGTTGTCCAGTATATTACCGGTCCCGTCGATGGCGCCGAGACCAGTCAAGGTTAGGTTTTCAACGTTCTGCCCGAGGGTATGCGAGACGGAACTGTGCACGGCATCGATACCTTCGTTCAGATTCTCCATGACCTCATCGCCTATGGCATCCACCACATAGACATCGTCACCGAGATCTCCGACCATCGTATCGATGCCCGTCCCACCATCAAGATAATCGTCACCTGCCAGTCCCGTCAGTTGGTCGTCACCAGCGAAGCCCATAAGCAGATCGTCGGCGGCAGTCCCATCAAGCACATCAGGACCCGCTGTACCGGTAACACGGTGTTGTACCGCCTCGGCCAGAAAGGCCGCATCCCAGACTGTCCCATCGGCAAACCGCACCGCCTCGATCCGGAAGGTATCCGCCAAAAAGAATTCCGAAATCGTCACCCGATCCGTTGTACCGGTGATCGTCAGCACCAGATCGTGGCCCGATCGAGTGATCGCCACCTCGCTGGGTAACACATCGGCGGCCCATTCAATCCTGTCCAACGCGCCCGCTCGATCCATAATCGTGTCCTGCCCTGCCCCTCTTCCGAAGACATACTGATCATCACCACCCTTGCCTTCCAACCGGTCATTGCCCTCCCCGCCGACGAACCGATCGTTGACATTCGTCCCGGTCAAGGTCTCGTCTCCGGACGTGCCATTGAGCTCAATCCCACGCTCCAGCAATTGGGCGTAGCTGAGGCTCGTGCCGTCTGTGAACCGGAAGGTCTCCACGGCGCGCGGTCCCAAAACATTGTCACGATCGAGGCCGGTGAGCCACAGTTGATCCCCACCGCTGCCAATGCGCATGACGAGGTCCTGGCCTGTCGAGGAGTTGATGGAGTCTTGCACGAGGCTCAGCGTCAGCATCGACGACGCAATGTCTGCGCCAAAGATGACCTCATTTCCTTCAGCCACCGATGCCGTATCGACAATCGTGTCGATGCCGTCACCGAGGTTGAACCGATATTGATCATGCCCCGCTCCGCCGAACAATTGATCGTTCCCAGCTTTGCCTAGAAACCGGTCACCTATACTGGTCCCACCCAAGCGATCCTCGCCCGCCGTGCCCACAATATCGATACCCTTCACCAACAGATCGGAATAGCTCAGCACTGTGCCATCCGCAGTCTGGAAACGATCGATATCGTGCGTGCCGGTGATACTGTTCCGGCGCGTATTCCCGAACAGAACACCTTGGGTCGGATTGCCTGTCCCCACGATAACCGACGAGCCACTCACCATCAGCCGTAGGTCGCCCGAGGCAATACCAGGTCCGAACAACAGCACATTCCCCTCGCCCACCACGGCGGTATCGACCACGACATCAAGACCATCTCCTACGCGGTACACATAGGTGTCGTTCCCGCTGCCGCCGTCGATCTGATCGTCACCCGTGCCACCAATCAAGGTGTCAGCTCCTGAGCCTCCTGACAACGAATCGTTGCCGGCGCCGCCGTGCAAGAGGTCGTTAAGACTCGTGCCATTGAGCGGATCACCACCGGTCCCACCGGCTATCACACGGCCGGTGACTGCGGCATTGGCCAACAAGGTTGGATCAATGCCTAACCCCCGTGCGACGAGGTCAGCATGGGTGACGATTGTCCCGTCGGCAAATTGATAATCGGTAATCGCAGAGGGCGCCAGCGCGTCGTTGGCACTAAAGCCAGTAATGGCCACTTGGTCTCCGCCAGATCCCATTTGAATGACCAGCGCAGTGGGAGCGAGCCCGACATGCAAGTCCTCAGGCGTGACCCCTACATCAAACACGACACGATTGCCTTCCCCGGCGTTATCGGTAATCACGTCGGCGCCCTCTCCCATCCCGACATGATAGAAATCCCGGCCTCCCCCACCAAGGAGCAGATCATTACCGGTCCCGCCAATAAGCACATCGTTGCCGGCTTCTCCTGCAAGCTGATCATCGCCGTCATCACCCCACAGGGTGTCGTCCCCTGCTTCACCAAAGAGCACATCCATCCCGGCTTCGCCGAGCAGGGTATCGTTGCTGTCACCGCCTTGCAGTTGATCGTTCCCCTCTCCACCGAACAAGGTATCGTTCGCGCCGTCGCCGAGGAGTAAGTCGTTTCCTACTCCTCCGACCAGTTGATCGAGCCCTGCACCGCCGCTTAATTGATCGTCTCCCTCCTCACCGAACAAGGCATCGTTCCCGTCCCCACCGAGGAGCAGGTCATTGCCCAGCCCGCCAACAAGTAGATCCTGTCCTGCCCCGCCTTGCAGCTCGTCATGTCCATCCTCGCCGAACAATTGATCGTCCCCCTCCTGTCCGGCAAGGACATCTACGCCAGCTTCACCGACAAGCACATCGTCGCCGTTGCCGCCTTGGAGATGGTCATCTCCGATCCCCCCATAGAGCTGATCATTCCCCTCCTGGCCAAAAAGGCGATCGTTTCCGCTTCCGCCATCGAGCAGATCATCGCCACCGCCCCCATGTAGTTCGTCCACCCCGGCTCCACCGTCGAGGGTGTCGTCGAACCCGAGTGTTGGATTGTTGGCATAGTCGCCGACAAGCAGGTCGTCGCCCTCCCCGCCGAAGAGCGCATCCTTGCCCCCGCCGCCCACAAGCTGATCATTCCCTACACCACCTTCCAGCCAATCGTTCCCTTCCTGAATCACACCGACTTGTTGATCGTCGCCCCAGAGCTCGTCCGCCCCATCGCCGCCCAGGAGGATGTCGTCCTTCCCGCCGCCGAACAATCGATCGTTCCCTGCACCGCCATCCAAAAAGTCTTTGCCGTCCACGGTGGGATTCCAGGGCAAAGTCGCATTCAACAGATTGTCACCGCTCAGCAGATCGTCACCGAGACCACCCAGCAAGATGTCGTCGCCCGCAAAACCCGCCAGGCCATCGTGGCCGTCTCCACCATCGAGATAGTCATTGCCGGTGCTGGTCCAGGCCGCGCCATCGACCAGGATCCCTTCGCCAGACAACTGATCGTCCCCGGCTCCGCCAATCAGCTGATCATTGCCGGACCCCCCAAGCAAGATATCAAGCCCCTCTCCCCCGTCCAGGTAGTCATTCCCAATTTCGTCCGCCAGCGCGCCGGTTCCCACCAACACATCGTTGCCGAGGCCACCATAGAGAACATCATCGCCCTCTCCCCCTTGAAGTTCGTCATCCCCAGCACCTCCGTCCAAGAGATCCTGCCCCTTATTGCCCTGTAGCACATCATTGCCACCGCCGCCAAACAACTGATCGTTCCCCAGATCTGCTGTGATCTGGTCACTCCAACTGCCGCCGGTCAGCACGTAGTTGACCTCGCCGAATCGCGCAATGTTCCAGGCACTGCCATCCGGATTTTCCGGAGTGAAGACCACGGTTGGAAACCCGTTGCCGGCGTAGTCAATCGTTGGCGCCGTGCCGTTGAGCAGGAGACCTGTGTCCGCCACCGTGATCGTTGCTTCATGGTCAGAAGCATGAGTGGCGATCCCATTCGCATCAACGAGCTGCACGACAGCCGTCAACGAACTGGACGCTCCGATGTCTTGCTTCTGCTGCAAGCCCACCACGAGTTGCTTCTGGCCTTCGGGAATGGTCAGCGTAAAGGTGCTGCCGTTCGGGGAAAGTTCGAGCCCGTTTGTGCGAAGCACCACTCCGCTGGCGTTCGGGCCACTCAGCGTAAGCGTGAGCTTCTGTCCACCCACACCAGCCTCAAACGGCAGATGGATAGTGAGCATGTTCAGTTGGCCTTCATTCGCCGTCACTGTCGCTGGTGGAGCTGTATCGGGATTAAACCCGGTCGTCGCGAACGGATTCGGCCCAATCCCTTGTTGCATCACCACGGTCTGACCGGCCTGTTGGACGATCTGCTGCGCGTCTTCAATCGCGGTCCGAAGCGCGGAGCCCCATCTCGGATCTTCCAGCGCTTGCGCGTATGCCGTGGCAAACGGATTGAGCTCGGCAAAGCTGAGCGTGCGGCCGAGATTGAAGAGGGTGTTCGGCAGGTCGTGGAGAAACTCCGAGACCGCGTTGCTGATGCCCTGAGCCGTGTCGCGAAGGAAGGTTTCCAGGGCCGTCGTCGTGTTGAGCAGAAAGTCCGTAGCGGCTCCCGTGAGGGCGCGTGCTTCTTGATAAATTCCGGATACTAATCGTGCGCTAAAATCTGCCGCATTCTGCCCTGCTGTGTTGGCTTGCGCTCGCAAATAATTCACGCTGTCAGTGAGCCAGTTGGCACCACTCAGCAAGTGCGTCGTGAGTTGCGCGGGATCGATGGTGAGGCCACTTAAGGCTTGACCTAACGTGGAACCGGCCAAGCCAACTCCAGACGTGGCTGCCAGGTACACAGACATGCGAAGACTGGCTTGCCCCGTCGGTAAGGTGTTGAGCGAGTCGAAGTTTTCACCTAGGATACGACCGAGGAACGTTTTCACCTCGCCCAATCGGTCAGCCGCCCCCTGCACACCTTCATAGGCGCCGGCGGCAAGAATCAGCCCAGCACCACCAAGCACAACAGCTCCACCGGAAACCGGCAGAACGGACCGCACCGTGCCCCAATTCACCTGGGCATACTGCGGGAGCATTGCATCCATCACTTGATCGATTTCATTGGCCGGAGCGAGCTGCAGCACGAGCAACAAGGCCCCCGTCGTCCGAAGCGCGGCTTCGAATTCGTTATAGGTCCCGTCGTTGAACAGGTTACCTAACGCCGCGCCCAACTGTTGCCCTGAAGAGACATGCAAGTAATTCGGTGTGGCGAACGGCAAGGCTGTGAGTTCATACGCAGTGTTGGTGGGATTCAAGAACGAAGTCTCTAGACGGTGGGCTACGATAAAATCGGAAGTGGGAAGATCAATGACACGCACATTGCCGCCGATGTGTCCTTCACCAAGACGACTGACCATGTCTGATGCAACGCGGAAATGATTCACATCAATCCCAGCGAGACGTGCGCTATCATAGCTCTGGCCAGGAGCAAGATTTTGCTCTATCCCTTGCACACCGCCAAACGCATTGAATGTGGTCAGCGTAAATTGTGCGTGATTTGCCTCATTGGCGTATTCGTAGGCTGCATATTGGGCTAAGGCTCCCCCGAGGCTATGTCCAGTAAAGGCAATGCTGGCAACTTCACCGCTAAGTTCAAGTGTCCTAAAAAACGTAAGAATTTCCTCACTTCTTGCAGTCCACTGAGTCCAGCCAAGATTTAGATCGGTGTAAGCATCTTGAAAATTCGTCTCGGTTCCTCGAAACGCAATAACATATTCATTATTCGAATTTTTAAACACCACAGCATGAAAGCCAGTCGCTGGATCAGCAAATTCTCTTACGACCTCGTATCCGACAGGCCCCGTTGGAGGATTGTCGATATATGCCAGACTGCTGGCTGTCAAAAATGTCTGTGCTTGGGTTTCTGAGATCATGACTGGACTCCTTCTGAGCAGAGATCAATCATCTTGAGTGTCCGGCGATTCTTGCCATTGGGGCGGCGGTCTGCTTCATAATTAGGCGCATGGGAAAACGCCACCCTGCAGCCATCTGGTGACACGCCGACGTGAGCAACGAAGCCTCGGATAATGGTCCGTGCGACTTCGTTTTCTCGAATCAAGTAGACGCCTTGCGTTCCAGGATCGTGGTCTGACTTGGTACCTCCGTGATATGTCGCCAACACTCCCCTCATCGTTGGAGTAAATCGAAGGGATCCGCCGGAATTCCATACCCCCGAGGGAATCAAGACTTCACTGACAGTACCCTCAGGCATGAGCCACCACAGTGGATGAGGGACAGTATTGGGCCATGGAGATTTAACGATGTGCGTTGATGAATCTAAGAACCATCCGTACAAAAAGTACGCCCCATTAAAAGGATAAAACTCCAAGCTCTCCACTTGGCGTATACCGAAAGGCAGTGCGATTCCTTTGGCAGCACCTTCCTTGATCAACACGACAGGCGGATTGGCGCGCAGATCCGATGGCCTTGTTTCGCCGTAGTCTAAATACCCGTGGCCATCGAGCAAATAACGTCCAAAATGGCCTTGGTCCTGGCCAGGTGCTTTTCCCACTATGCGGCAATTTAGATGGTCTATTCGGTCTTTGCTTTCTTTCTTTTGTAGTTGTTCCGCACCCAATGAACCTCTAAAGAATCGATATTTCCAGGGACCGCCAGCCGGGTTGTCGATCTTCTGTCCTAACAGCACGATCCCATTCCGATAACAGAGTGATGAGATATTGCGTTTCTGGAGAGTTACGGCCTTCTTCGTTGTGTCCCAAACGAGGAGCGCCTCATGTTCTTTCGCAACGGGTTTGCCATCTTCACTTCCCAGAAACAGCACGCGCTCATTGTCGAGCCAATACACATCTCCGGGGAAACTGTTCGTTGCCCATACGCCGGAATCAACGATTGGATACGGAGATGCTGTTTCTCCACCCTCCACCAACTGCGGGCTTATGGCCACCACAAGGAAGGTTAGAACCAACCACGGTCGTTGCATGATCGGACCTCTCAGGTTGTCTTGTCTGTTGCAACAGGTCTCGCCATTTACATTCCGCTGAACTCGCCTGCACCTCTTCTCCTTCTCAGTCTTTCGGCTTTGGCTTCTGCGCTGATTGCAATCCCACCAAGATCTGCTGAATCTGCTGCTGCAATCGCACCAGGGCACCGACGCCCATCGCCACGCGGGTGACGAGGTGACCATCCAAGCCTTTGGGTGCAGCCTGGCCGTCCTTGGCCGTCTTCGCAATAGCAGCAAGGAGCGCCGGTTCGATGAAGCCAAAATCCAGATAGGCAATCCCCTGTGCAACACCGACGTTCGTATAGTTCGCCGCGCGTGGATGGGTGGAAGATTCAGAGGGCTTCAACCGGACATTCAACGCAATGGTGGCGTCTTTGGATTCGCTCATAGGCTCACGCTCCTTCGTCGTGGATGAGAAACCGCGAGGATGACAACAGCACAGGAATAACCCAATGCATGTGGGTTCCTAATGAGTGGGTGCGTGAGTCTAAGAATCCGTCGGTTTGCTGTCAAGGCCCCCTTCACCCCGATGCGTCATCCAGAGCCAGCCGGATGGAATCTGCACGAAAGTGCCTAAGTGTTGTAACTAGCCAAAAGAGGGGGATGGAAGGAAGCCGAATGTCCCTGGTGCGACCAGGACACGTAGGGATTCCGTGACATCCTTATTTGTTCTTGGCCCGACATGCGCACACTCATCAGTGGGCTCAGAAACACTCCTACCGTGGCAATCCGAAGCCGAGAGCTACGCACATACCCGCCCGGAAGGAACCACATCGACAATGATATGAGAATCGCACTGCATAAAAGACTCCCGACCCCTTTCTTATCTCCATCAGGTATACCTCGTCAGGCGAGTGGACTGTACCGATGAGATCCGTCGTACCATCGACACCATGGGGCACGTGATCATGTGGTGAAAAATACAACGTATCGAGCGGCATCGCAATGGCAAGCGACTCCCGAATGAATTGGTACTGCCCACTCGGTCCATGAAGGATGTGACGTGGGCAAGACCAAACTGTTCCGTACGGATGCGGCCCACGTTTTCACACAGCCTCGACCGAGGGTGTGTGAAAACTCGTAGGCAGTTCGATTTTGCATGATTTCTAGGGTCCTCATACCATTACCCGGCTCGAAATGATCGAATACAGCTCATTCTGAGAGGTCGATTTTCTTAGACTTCAATTCCTTTCCCGTTTTCACACAGCCTCGGCCGTTACCAGCCATCGCGCGACAAATACCATCTCCTGTTTCGTACCGGCTGGCGAGACTGTAACAACCCCCTTGTCCAGGCACACAGCAGTGCCCGAGGGCTGGTTGAGTACGTAAAAAGAGGCCCGGTAACTTTTCGCTCTACATGATCAGGTTGCGCTACGGAGCAGAACAACCAAACGGAAGCTCTCCTATTTCACACACGAGATGAACTCATCTGCACAAGTCATTCAAATCGATCAGTGACAGGGCAACGCTCGCCTCCACACGACCTACAGGATTCAAACACCGGGGGGTTGTTTTTTCTATTTCACGCGTACAAAATATCCCCGCGTTGTCAGTCTGGACCTAATCGTCAACCACCATAAGAGAGAGGGGCATAACCGTGAGTCTGCGAAATCTTCTACGGCTTGTTCTTGCAGTCGGGGTCTGCGGTACCGCCGGCCCAGTCTGGGCGTATGATCCAAGTCCGAATATTGGTACCGACATAACCGCCTGTGACCAGGTCATCTTTTCTACGTTCACACCTCCTCCCTTCTCGGTAGAGAAGAATAATGTCACTGTGGCACCGAAATCGGATTTTTCATTCCTTGCATCCAAGGCCACGACTTCCGCAAGCATCATGGTAAAGATCAAGGAAGAAAAAGTTCCGGTCACCGTCACTTCAGTCGGATATGGGTTCCAGGTCAAGGGGAAACTGCCCCCCAACATCAAGGGCAGCTACATCCGACTCGATATTTTCGCCAAAGGGCCCAGTGACTGTGACAAAACCGATGGGTGGCTGCTCAAGGTAGGGAACTGACTGTTGCCACAACGATGTGGGCGGGATTCCTCCTGCCCATGTCGTTATCCTGACACTCGCCGACATCCTCCTTACTACTCTGCTTCTTCCACAGACTCGATTGACTCTTGCAACGCCGCCACAAAGGCCTCCGGCTGAGCGAGGGCACGCTCCGTCAATTGGAATTCACTTACCAGTACGCCATCTCTATCGACCAAGAGTAACCGATAGCCCGTTTTCACAGTAGGTCCTCCGTTCTGCCTGTAGATGATGAGCCCTGATGCGTCGCACAGACCGAGCAGGATCGTAGATGGTTAGAAGGGAAAACGGATGCCCATCTGGACCTCGTTTGGAATGAGGTGTTGTCCAAACAGGCTCCTCAGTCCGGCATTGGTGGAGCCAGAAGAAGACGAGAAGGATGGCAAAGCATGCTGGGAACGATCAAACTCCGTGAGATAGCCGCCCCCAAACCCTGCACCGATATAGGGCATCAGCTTCGTTCCTCCCACCGCAATCTGTTTCGTCAGGGTCGGAACAGCTCTCAGGAGTCCCATGCTCTCCACTGTCAGGGGCCCCTGCCCCGTTATCGCCTCCGTGACCATGACAGCACCCGAAGATGCCGCGACGCTGGAGGTGGCTGGTCCGATCGCTGAATGTCTATCTTCAGTTGGGCCCGCATAGGAAAGCGACCAGCACAAACTAAAACCGATCGTGGCGCTGATGCCAACGACCCATCTCATTCTTAGAATGTGCCGCATATACTTTTTCACCATACAACCCGTCCAGCACCAGGTCAAGAAACCACACACCCAAAAACCCGCCACGCTCGGCCGTCGAATTTGACGGCTGGGGCGTAGCCCTCTCAGAACACCGGCGCCATCAGCGGGTATGGGTCAGCGCTGATCTGTTCACAACATGGAAACTGGCCCCCAGTCGGTTACCCTATGACGCGTGTCAGCGTATTCTCATCCGTATGGTGAAACAGATCCGGCCGCCCCGGCATGCGGAGTTGGGTATCCTCCTTGTAATGAAACCGGTTCTGGTCGAGGACCGTCACCGTCAATTCGTAACGCACCGTCTTGAACTCCTTGTCGAGAAACCGATTTGAGCAGATCCCATAGGTGTCCGATCCCGCCTCTGCCACCAGCGTAAACGTGGTGGCGGCTGGCGCTGCCGTGCCACCGGCAATCAGCGCCACCCCGCGTGGTACGATGAAACAACGCAACACCTGCCCCTCGCCAGGATCCCAGAGCCAGTAGCCCACCTCCTCGTGGAACGGATCGGCTTCTCCAATACGCCGAGCCACCGTGGCATACCGCAAGCCATACAACACCTGCTCGTGATTGCGCACTGGTCCCATCGGCTCAAAGGTCATCCGCTCGCGAAACTGATTCTGCTCCGTATCTCGATCGTCCGACGGCGCCACATCCGCGCCTTTGTCTCCCTCCCACACACCCGCCAGCGCAGCCAGCGGCCCGAGCTGCTTGATCAGATCAGAATCCATGAGGCCTCCTGAATAAGACGAGACGGAAGCATGGACTGTGCTCCCACCCCGACACACATAGGCGTAACAAATCAGCGGAGTATTTTAAGAGGTTCACACCAACCGGCGCAATCAGGTGGGAGGCATCGCTTCCGACATCCGCTATTTTCTTGGCGAGTCTGGCTCGCCACGATATCGTAGGCGCTGCGCACCGATAAGACGGAGCAGTGAAATCCTCTATGCGATCCTATGACATGGTGGTCGTCGGCAGTGGACCAGCCGGCCAGAAAGCCGCTGTCCAAGCGGCAAAACTGTCCAAACGCGTAGTCATCATCGAGAAAGCGCGACAACTCGGCGGAACCTCGCTCAATACAGGCACCTTACCCAGCAAGACCCTCAAGGATACGATCGAGTACATTCATGGCTTAGGACGGCGAGGATTACACCAGCTGGGCGCAGCCCTCACCAAGCAACTCACGCTCCCCGATCTCATGACACGCAAAGACCAGGTCATCGAGACCGAAGTCGCTGTGATCACCAACCAGTTACAGCGTAACAGCATCGAGATCATCCAGGGCACAGCCAGCTTTGTCGATCCCCATACCGTGAGCGTGATGAGATCGGATGGACATATCGATCACGTCCAGGCCTCAGTCATCGTCCTAGCCACGGGGTCACGACCACGCCGCCCCATGGAGATCCCCTTCGACGACGTGACCGTGTGCGATTCCGACTCATTTCTCCGCACGACCAAGAACCCTACTAGTATCATCGTCCTCGGAGGCGGGGTCATCGGCACAGAGTATGCTTCGATGTTAGCCGCCTTTGGGGTCAAGGTCACCCTCATCGACCGGCGAACTCAGCTGTTGAGGTTCCTCGACCAGGAAATCGCGCAGGCGTTGGACTCCCAGATGCTGCAGAATGGGGTCGCGATCCGACTCGGACAAGAGCATCTGGGCATCGGCGTGGATGAAGCCGGGCGCCCGGCGATCCATCTCCACGATGGCGAGACGGTGACCGCCGACATGCTGCTCTACACCATGGGACGGATCGGGAATACAGATGCGTTGAACCTCCCCGCCATCGGCCTCTCGACTGACCAGCAGGGGCAGCTCTCCGTCAATAGCCAGTACCAAACGGCCATTCCCCACATCTATGCGACGGGTGACGTTATCGGATTTCCCGCGCTCGCCGCGACGGCCATGGAACAAGGCCGCCTCGCCGCTTGCCACGCCTTTCAGGTGTCTGAGTCGCACGACATCAAGGTGATTCCCTACGGCATCTACAGCATTCCCGAGGTTTCAATGGTAGGTAAAACTGAGGAAGAGCTCGCCGCTGTCGGCGTCCCGCACGTCGCCGGAAGGGCGTTGTTTAGGGAAATGGCGAGAGGCCATATCAGTGGCGAGCTCCACGGTCTCTTGAAAGTGGTCTTTCACCGCGACACACACACACTCCTGGGCGTCCACATCATCGGCCAGGGAGCCACTGAACTTATTCACATCGGTCAATCAGTCCTGACCTATGGGGGAACGGTGGAGTACTTCGTCCACAACGTCTTCAACTACCCCACGATGGCCGAATGCTACCGCACCGCGGCCCTCGACGGGCTGAATCGGTTACATCGCCAATCCCCTCCGCAGTGAGCAGATACGAAGGTCCCTTCACCAACCATAGCCGGACACACAGTCTCCAACAGAAAAAGGCCTATTGAATTCGCCCGACACATTTGCGCATACTTATAAAAGGGCTATACTTATTGTGAACTCCTGGGCGTCATGATCGACGTGGAGTCGTAATCATGTACTCTCTTCCGACCATCATCCTCTCGTTCCCGAGCAATCTTCCGGTAAGAACACCCACCAACGGTCTCCGTCTGGAGATCGGCTACCAGAGGAGGTCCTCCCATGCCCATTCCACGGACGCTTAAAACTCATCTTGATCGTGAGCATGTTCATTACGATGTCTTGCCTCACTCGCAAATGTTCCGAGCGGCTGCCGTCGCTCAGACGCTCCATGTATCAGAGCAGGAAATGGCAAAGGTGGTGATCGTGAAAGTGAAGGAGCGATTTGTCACGACGGTGCTGCCGGCGACGGCGAAAGTGGACGTCCAGCGTCTACGGAAGATTTTTGGAACTCACCGCGTTCGGCTTGCAACTGAAGAGGAAATCTCATACCTCTTCCCCGACTGCGAAGTCGGCGCCATGCCGCCGCTCGGTACCCTCTATGGGCTTCCGGTGTATGTCGATCGGTCACTCATTGGCGACGAGCAAATCGTGTTTGAAGGGGGCACCCACTCAGAGGCGATCCGCATGCGCTACTGGGATTTCGCCGCGTTGGTATTTCCCGTGGTCGCTGAGTTCAATCGTCCCCCAATGGCGACCTGTTGACGGAATGAGCTCAGTAGTCCGCGAATACCTTTGTTCTCGCCCTCTGCCAATACCCGTGGTCAGTTGTTCACATCACCGCGTGAACAACTGACCCAACTCAAGAGTCAACCACTGACTTCATCCAAGGAACACGCTTCAGGCTTTTCATACTCAAAGCTGCTAAGATGGGGCTTGTGCTGATTGACGCGTGCCACCCTGTTGCGAAAGGAAACCCATGGTCAAGAGTTCACAACTCATAGCGGTCTGTATCGTTGCCTCACTCATCGGCCTCCCGACCCTCTCGTTTGCAAAGGCCCGCGGAGGATCAGGCGGAGGATTTTCAAGCGGCTCACGAGGTGGGGGCTACGGAAGCATGGGCAGCCGTGGATCCCGCACCCATCAAGACAACGGCGCGAAGCCCATTGAACAGTCCACCACCGCCAAGCCATCGACAGCCCCGCCGCCAAACGCCGCCAACAGCCCCATGGGCCAGCCTGCTCCAGCCACATCACCGTCATGGTTGCAACGCAACCCCCTGCTCGCTGGAATCGCCGGTGGTCTGGCCGGAAGCTGGATTGGGCATATGCTCTTCGGCGCAACGGAAAGCAGCGCCAAAACGACGGACACCGAAGAGCCAGCTTCGTCATCCAACTCATCCAACTCATTCGGGCTGATCCTCCTGCTCATGTTGGTCGGAGGCGGTGCGCTCTACTATTTCAAAAGATTCCGCCAGACACCTGCTCCCGTGTTCACCGGACTCTCGCGCAGCACAGCCACGAGGGGTAGCCTTCTCGACATCTCGTCCAACAATGGCAGCGCCGATAGGCCAACCACTGATACGACCTACACTGTGACCACCGAAGATAAAGCTGCCTTTCAGCAACTGCTAACAGATATTCAGTCCGCCTGGAGTACGCAAGATGTGACAGGACTACGACGCTGTCTGACGCCGGAAATGTTAAGTTATTTCAGCACCGCCTTGGCCGAGGATCACAGTCGAGGGGTGCACAATCACGTTGAAGGCGTGGAGTTGCTCAAGGGAGATGTGCGTGAAGCCTGGTCCGAAGATACAACTGACTATGCAACCGTGGACCTACGCTGGAATGCCCGTGACTATACGGTCTCCACGACAATTCCGCGCGGAGAACCAGGCTACCTGGTCGAAGGCAGCGACGAAACATCGACCGAATCGGGCGAAGTCTGGACCTTCATGCGCGTGCGTGAGGGACGCTGGCTTTTGTCGGCTATCCAGCAATAGTTCCCGAAGGAAGGCGGCTGACTTACAAGGTCAGCCGCCAATCCACTTCCAGACAGAGGGTGTGAGCACATAGGCCGCAGCCGATACCACGACCCCAATCACGACACCCAGCAATCCAGCCACGTAGAGCCCTGCAAACGGTGCCGCACACACAACCAAAAGCATGAACAGGGCCAGCGACCGATGCCCTTCGTAGAAGGTTCGTCGGGACTCAGCTGAGAAAGAAGCAGTAGCGTCAGATCGATCAGACATGTGCCGAGTATAGACGAAACCCACCACCTCTGTCTGTCTCAGTCCTCCTGAGTACGAGCACTCTCAGCAACACAGCCTGTCAGTGGAAGACTGGACCTGAGCCCGTTCCTTCCTTTGCGCGACAACACTGCTTGAACTTTTTCCCACTCCCGCAGGGACAGGAATCATTGCGCCCAACCTTGGTGTAGTCCGAGGGCGCGAGATCGAGATCGCCCATTTCGAGTCGTGCCTGATAAATCAATTGTCCCAGGTGCGCGTACTTACGCATCGCATCGGGGAAGATCTCAATCACCGATTGAGCAAGCTGCTCCAAATTCCCCGTCCCCTTTGTTTCCTGATGGTAGGCTTCGGCAAGTTTCGGAGATGTAAAGAAGCTGAGCGTCATCAGCAACGCTCCAAAATCCTCATCGAGTTCATCAGGCCTGTACTCGTTCCACACCTCCGCAAGATAGTCATAGCCGAGCCCCCGTCGTGGAGTTGATGTCTTTCTGGATATCGCTATGGCTGGGCTGGTAAAAGATGGTGGCGATCTGATGGTTGCTCCACCGCCCTGAAAGGAATGTCGCGCGATGATGTCACTACTCAGGACGATCAGAATCCGCATCTCCGGACAGCGGTCGGGACGCACCAGAAGTATGCAGCGCCTCTTTCACCGCACCTGCATTGCAGCTGTGTTACTGGTGACGATCTCCGTCGTAGCTCAGACGCTGTATGCCGCAGGCGGAGGCCAGACCAAATTCAGGCGTATCTCGACCCAATACATCGCAGCTTTGGGTAATCCAGATGCGAGCTCTGGGAACGACGCGCAATTGTGGGGTCTGTGGCCGCTGGACCCAGGCCCTCGAGGCGTGAAGCTAAACCGTTATCCATCACTCGCAAATTCCGGTGGCCTCGCCCCGGCTCGCTGGAAATTCGACGAGACGGACTGGTGGCTTGAGGAACATGGCTTGATCATGGAGCAACCAACCATTCCACTCCCTCCCGGGAAATATGTGGTCACGGGGACCCGCAAAGTGACGGCCGTGCTGACGATTCATCCGGCCGATAGCCGCGGTGATAGGCGCTGGGAGCTCGACCAAGGCGCAACACTCTACGACGTGACCCACCTAGCCTGCCGTTCCGCGCGCTATATACCGGCGGCAGTGGGTGGTTCATGCTCGCCAGCTAATGCAAAGCAGGCGGCATTTCCAGTTGCGCCAGGAGGCGCGATGCCTCCAGTCGAGGGCTGCACGAAGCAAGACTATGCGGTGCTCATCGTAATCGGCATGGGCGTGGAAGACTGAACCGTGGTGGCGCATCGACAGCTTGCGCGGCGACCTCAACGAAAGACTCCCAGCTCATCTCCAACCTCTCTGTGACGAATCAGGAACAGCGCGTGCAAGGGATAGCTGATTCGGCAACTGACACCATGACGTCATATAAAGAGTCCCGACCCCTTTATTTTCTGACACAACCTGACAAACCATTGACAGATTCATATCTTCGCACCGTCAATTTTGACAACAATCCATGCTCAGTTTAACTACGTACGTCTTGAATCCTTGAGATGTTGACATCTGACAATTTGGCGCAGCTCTTGCTTTACATCGCTGATAGCAATGAGCCTAACCACCCGAGGAGGGATCAATGAAATGTCCGAAGTGTACAGAGATGATGATGCTAGAGCGGTTCTCAGATTTCTTTCTGGTGTTCTATGCATGGAAATGCATCAACTGCGGGGCCATGATCGACCGTACCATTTCCAATAATCGACGGAAGAGTCTGGCAGCCCGTGAGTCCCAGACTGTTGCTGCGCGGTAAGAAGTTTCAGTAAAGGGGTCGGGAATCTTTATTTATTCTCGTTTGACCATGTAGCAACCCACCGGCCCACGCGCTAGACACCGGCGGCAGTGGGTAGCACGTGCTCACCAGCTCACGCGAAGCAGACGGCGTTTCCCGTTGCGCATGGAGGCGCAACACCTCCGGTCAAAGGCCGCACGAAGCAGAACTATGCGGTGCTCATTGTGATCGGTATAGGCGTGGACAACTGAACCGCGGTGGCACACCGACAACTTGCGCGTCGACTGCAATAAAAGACTCCCGGTACCTTTTATCCATCCGAAGCTACACGTCGCATTCTCCGGCACGGTTTGATCCGTCAGCGGATTCGCCACCGTCGGGGCTTGATTCGAAAGAAACAGTCAGCCAGATTCGCGATGCTCCCGTCGGCAAAGTGCAGGGTCTCCACAACGAGCGAGCCGCTCACCCCGGTCCCTGCGAGTCATCCGAGGTTTGCTTTTTCCCCCTCAGGGATTACACAATAGACCATACTCATCGATCCCCGCCATCCTGGCCACTATCAACAATCAACAGCGAGGTATCATCGTGAATGTTCTATATGCCCTAGCGATCGTTATAGTACTGAGTGCCTTCGGCAACATCGGCGATGTCCGAGCCGGCTATGATTCAGCCCCTTCCGGCTCTGGCAGCGTGGATGGTTGCGACGGCGTATCGTTTTCCACGTTCCTGCCGAAGCCATACTCACAAACAGACAACAATATAGAAGTCGCGCCGCAATCGGCATTTTCGTTTGTGGCATCCAAGTCGACATTTCCCAAAACTATTACGGTGATGATCAAGGACGAAAACGTCCCGGTCACCGTGACGCCTCACTTCGGTGGGTTTCTAGTCAGCGGCAAGATCCCCGCCTCGGCCAAAGGCAGCTTCATCAGAGTTGCTATTACAGGGAAAGGCCCCAGCCTCTGTGAGCGCGGCGACGGATGGCTCTTGAAAGTAGGAAAATGATTGAGGGCAGGATAGAGATGGCTCCGGTTGGTTGGCCAGTGTAGGCCATTCCTAACGTGGCGCCTGGTAGATTGCTGACGACACGGCGGTGCGCCGTGTCGTCAGAGTGTCATCTCCGTAATCTGAGAAGTTGAATAAAAGGGGTCGGGAGTGTTTGTTTATTCTCAGGTGATCATGAAGCAACCAACCGGCCCACGCGCGGTACACCGGCGACGCTGGGTGGTGCGTGCTCACCGGCTCACGCGAAGCAGTCAGCATTTCCCGTTGCACCTGGTGGAGCGATGTCTCCGGTCGAGGACTGCACGAAGCAGGACTATGCGGTGCTCATTGTGATCGGGGTGGGCATGAAAGGATGAACCACAATGGAGCCCCGTTGACTTGTACCTGCACCTCAATAAAGGACTCTCGGCACATTCTATTTTTCTCGATCCTTGACATCCATCCCAGAGCAGCTCTCCTTGAGAAGCCAGAATCCGTATCCAACCCCTTACTTCTTACTGCCTCCCGCATCTCGCTGCCCAGATAGCAGCCGAAGCTGCGTATCGTCAGGCGAGGTATTGGAAGGAAGACCGATCTTCCTTCCTGCACGACACCCGATTCAAGATCCAACCCCCATCGTTAGCTCGCACCTTTGGTAAAACTTAGCCATGGATGTCGGTGAAGGCCTTGGTGGCGAAGCCGTTGTAGAGGTAAGTGGTGGTGCGGGAGACGAGGGATTGGAGGAGGGCGGCGGCGGCGGGATCGAAGATCGTTCCGTTTGAGTTTGGTCGAGCCCGGTCGAGGAAGGAGCGCCACCACGGCACGATGGCCTCAAGGGCGGAAGCGGGATACACGCCGGGTGCGGTGGACGAGGGATTGATGGCAGCAGCCACCGCGTTGCCGACGATGAGGCGGGTGCGCGCTGTGGTGTTCGTGGGAATCTGAGCGACGACGAGCCGGATCAGTTCCGCGTTGCCCTGAACGTTGAGCGGCGTGGGCACGTTGTTGGAGGTGGTGAAAAGCGGGCGGGAAGCGATGGGAGGCGGCACGCGCTCGACGTAGGTCACGCGGTGCAGCACGCGCTTTTCCCATTGACTGATACCACATGACTTTGGGACGATGGCCTCGTGCATTTCGAGTTGCTCGGCCCAATCACGCAGATTGAAACCTTCGCGGTTGGGTCTCAAATCCGTGAGATCTCCAGGCTTCGGAAGTTTTATGGCAGAGGACGTTGGCGCAAGCGGAAGGGCATCGCTAAAGTCCGCCTTTCCGATGGCTCCATCCATCTCGCGGAAGTTCACTGGTATGAGGCCACGGGAATAGGTCGGAAGGAATACAAGATCAAGCAACTACTCTGAGGACACCATATGCCGAAGCCCAATCTTACTACGTCACGGTTTTTGATTTGCGTCGAGAATAAGGGATACGCGGCCTCTCTTGAAAAACGCAAGGTCTATGTCGCCATTCCCGATGCGGGAGCACTCAAGCACGGCCAAGTTCGCGTGGTCGATGAGTCTGGAGAAGACTACCTCTACCCCAAGAGCCTTTTCTTACCCATCACAGTCTCGGCTTCACTCCGGAAAGCAATTCTAACAGCCGCATAAGGATTGCAGGACGGGCTTCGCCATCCGGGCGCTCCTTGGCCATAAGCATCCGTGCAGTCGACTGGCACCAGACCTCTTAACCGCTCTTCCTTCACCTGTCTAAGCAGAAAACCATGGTTGGTGCGCGATGGAGCTCCATACCTATCGTCACATCTCCTCAAAAAGATGAATGTTGAAGTCTTTTGTACAACGTAAGCCAACCCACGACACCCTGGGCGTCAATTCGACCTCCACGCTCCAACCAATGCGCACCTCTCCTTACAAATCTCGCCCGCACCCATCGCCTCCAGCGCTGCACATAGGTCCCAATCGCAGCGAGACGGGAATGCCGCGCTATCCTTCCGCTACAACACCTGCACAATAAAACACTTTAGATACCGGGTCTCCGGCATACTGGCGAGAATGGGATGGTCGGAACTTTGACCCCGCTGTTCAATCAATCGAATCTCTCGCTTGGCATCACGAGCTGCAAGGCGGATGCTCTTCCAGAGATCTTCTTCAGAGACAGGATGGGAGCAGGAACTCGTGACGAGAAACCCTTCCGGCTTCAGCAGCTTCAAGCCCAGTAGATTAACATCCTTATACCCAGTCAATGCCCCAGCCAAGGCCTGTTGGCTCCGGGCGAAGGCCGGAGGATCGAGGATCACCAGATCATAGCGTCTCCCCGCCTTCACCAGCTTGCGCATTTCCTCAAACGCATCAGCTTGTCGATAGATGCAACGATTCTCCACCTTGTTCATTGTGGCCTGTGTTCGGGCCATGGCCAGTGTGTCTAGACTGACATCAAGGCCTTCCACCGATACGGCTCCAGCGAGCGCGGCATGAATGCCGAATGCACCGGTGTGGCAAAACACTTCCAGCACCTCGGCACCTGCTGCCAGCTTGGCCGTCGCCAACCGATTTTCCCGTTGATCGCAAAACCAGCCGGTCTTCTGACCTTTCTCGACATCCACGAGAAACTTTGCAGCCCCTTCGTGAATCTCCACTTGCGTCGGGCCGCTGCCGCAGAGAAACCTCCGTTCGAGAGGCAGCCCTTCGAGTTGACGGCTCTTGGCTTCATTCCGTAGATAGACCCTTGTCAGATTCAATTCCTTCATCAGTATGTCGGCCAAGAGTTCCTTCCGGCCATCCATGCCGAACGACAAGCACTGCATGACCAGCAGCTGATCGTACCGATCCACGATCAACCCCGGCAGTCGATCGCCTTCAGCATAAATCAACCGATAGGCATTGGACTGGGTGACCACTCGCTGCCGGAGACGGATCGCCTGTTGGATTCGCCCTCGCCAGAACGCCTCGTCGATGGGTTCATCCTCGAAGGTCAGGAGACGGACACGGATTTTTGAAGCAGGGTTATAGAGACCACGGCCGTAGAATTGCCCGTCAGGGGTCAGGACATCAACCAGATCCCCAGCGGCTGCTTGACCGACGAGCGGTCCGACATGACCGGCAAAGAGCCAGAGCGGTCGCCCCTCCGGGATCCGTAGTGTCGTAAGGCGAACCTGGGCCATCGGTGTCATCGTCGTATCTCCTGTAACATGGTGTAGCGAACTCTCTGCGAGAGTGGTCACATGCCGGCTGTCGTCAGCCCGATCATCACACGCTCATTGCTTGACGAACCCCGGTCAGTATGTTTTCCTGACACCAGAGCAGTACAATCGTTCCTGTGAGGATAAATGAAGAATGGGCGACAAAGCTACCATTGGTTCTGCTGTGTTGGATCGCCTGTATCGCCTGGGCGTTCGCCATATTTTTGGCATTCCCGGTGACTATGTCCTCTCTCTCTATCAACTCATCGAGGCCTCGCCGATCACGCACATCGGAACCACGCGGGAGGACTGCGCCGGCTTCGCGGCAGACGCCTATGCTCGCATCAACGGCATTGGGGCCGTCTGCGTGACCTACTGCGTCGGCGGGCTCAATACCGTCAACGCCATCGCCTGCGCCTATGCGGAACGCTCGCCGGTGGTCCTGCTGACAGGCTCACCTGGTCTGTCTGAACGAACTCGCACTCCCTACTTGCATCATATGGTTCGGGATTTTTCCACGCAACGAGAAGTCTTCGAGCGGATGACCGTGGCCGCCGTGACGTTGGATGATCCCCTGACCGCCGAACGAGAGATGGATCGGGCCTTTGCCGCCCTCCTCCGCTATCGCCGTCCCATTTATATCGAAATTCCCAGAGACATGGTCCACTGTCCACTCATGGGTGGCCTAAAACCGATCTGCATCGAGGACACGCCGAGTGACCCGGCTGCTCTCGAAGAAGCGATCAGTGAAGTACGACTCATGCTCGCGTCGGCCAAGAAGCCGGCCATGCTGGTGGGCGCAGAGGTCGGTCGATTTGGCCTGCAAGATGACTTGACTCGTTTAGTGGAGCGACTCAACATTCCCATCGCCTCGACCCTACTTGGTAAATCGATTATCCGAGAGGATCACCCGCTCTATGTCGGTGTCTATGGCGGGCTCATTGGACGTGATGAAGTGCAGCACTTCATCAACGATTCCGACTGCCTCCTGATCCTGGGATCTGTTCTATCTGATGTGGAAGACCTCGATGCCACGTCGCCCTTACTATCAGAGGGCCGCACCATCCATGCCACCGCCGACCGCGTCGCCATCAAACACCATCGGTATGAATCGATTCGATTCCAGGACTTTGTCCAAGGTCTTGTGAAATCTCCGCTTCCCTCCTTTTCTCATTCCCAGCGGCTGTTCCCGGTTCAAACCTTTCCAGAACCGGCGACACCAGACCCAGATGCACCAGTAACGCTCGGCGGACTCTTCCGCCATCTTGATACAGTCTTGACGGAAAAGACGGTCGTGATTGCCGATGTGGGTGAATCGCTCTTCGCCGCTGCGGATTTGCATGTGCGCCACCGGTTTGAGTTTCTGTCACCGGCCTATTACACCTCGATGGGGTTTGCCGTTCCCGCAGCCTTAGGTGCCTCATTTGCCGACCCCAGCCTGCGGCCCATCGTCCTGGTGGGAGACGGCGCCTTTCAAATGACCGGGACAGAGTTGGCCAGCTGCGTGCGCTACGGGCAAGCTCCGATTGTCATTATTTTGAATAACCGAGGCTATTCGACGGAGCGCGAGATTTTGGAGGGCCCCTTTAACGATGTGCATGAATGGCAGTATGACAAAGTGTGCGACCTGATCGGAGGCGGAAGAGGCTCGCGCGTAGGGACGCAGCGGGAATTTGAACAGAACCTTGCCGCTGCCTTTGCCGATCAAAGCCAGCTTCATGTCCTGAACGTGCTCCTCAGCCCCAGTGATCGATCGCCCGGCATGGTGCGATTGGCGAGGCGGCTAGGGAAGAAGCTGTCAACGGATAAGCCATAGGGGAAACCCTCCACTCCTGCCTGCTTTTCCCTACACCTCTGCGAGCTGTTTTATCAGAATTCGAGCGAATCCCCGGCACGAAGTGACAAGAGTCTTAGCCTTTCGTTATACTCAGCGATGGCACATCCCCTGCATTCTTCAGCGTAGAATCGGTTGAGAAGCATCCGCATCTCTTCGCTCCCCCGGCTTTACGCGGGATCGACGTTCAGCAATAATCAGCGATCAGCAGAGAGGTCATCGTGTCTGATTTTTATCAAAATGGGGTCGTGACCGTTCTCCACCGTCTCGGTCAGCCCAACACGGAGCAGCTGGAGCACGAGCTCGAGCGGTATGCGAAAACGACGCCGATCGCGCTCGTCCTCCCCTCACTGTATTCGGAACTGGAACGTCCCGCCCTCAAGCGCATCGTGGAAATCCTGGGTGAGGTTCGCTACATCAACGAAATCGTCATTTCTCTGGATCAGGCCTCTGCGCTGGAGTTCCGACTAGCCAAGCAATTCTTTTCTCAGCTCCCCCAACGAGTTCGCGTCGTCTGGAACGACGGGACCAGGATTCAGGCGCTGCTGAACACCTTGGTCTCGCATGAGATCGACATCGGACACCAAGGGAAAGGACGCGGGTGTTGGACGGCCTACGGCTATGTACTGGCCCGGGGGCAAAGCCAGGTCATCGCCCTGCATGACTGCGACATCGTGAGCTACGACCGCCAGTACCTCGCTCGCCTCTGTTACCCCGTCGCCAATCCGAACCTCGCCTACGAATTTTGCAAGGGGTATTACAGCCGCGTAACGGACCGCATGCATGGGCGTGTGACCCGTCTCTTCATTACTCCGCTGATCCGCAGTCTACAGTTACTGGTTGGGCCACATCCCCTCCTCTCGTTTCTGGACAGTTTTCGTTACCCGCTGGCCGGAGAATTCGCGATGGTGCGAGATCTGGCCTGGATCAACCGTATTCCTGGCGACTGGGGGCTGGAGGTCGGCATGCTGGCCGAGGTGTACCGCAATTGCGCACTCCGTCGTATTTGCCAAGCCGATATCGCCGATGCCTATGAACACAAGCATCAAACGCTGTCGACGCACAATCCTGACGCGGGCCTCTTGAAAATGTGCGTCGATATCACCAAATCGCTCTTCCGCAACCTGGCGAGCGAAGGGCTGGTCCTCTCGGAAGGCACCCTTAAGACGTTGCGGGCCACCTATCTCCAAGCCGCGCAAGAAGCGATTAGTCGGTACGAAAATGACGCGGCGATCAACAGTTTGCGCTTTGACCGCCATGAGGAGCGGCGCGCCGTTGAAGTATTTCTGCGCGGCATGACGTTGGCGACGGACAGCTTCCTCGGCGACCCGTTGGGGGTTCCCATGATCTCGAACTGGAGCCGGGTGACCCATGCTGTTCCAGATATTTTTCATCGGCTCATGGACGCCGTCGAACAGGACCATGCCTGGGATCCTACGGCGGAAACCAGGCAGACTGTCTCATGAACAACAGCTTGATTCCACTCACCGCTGAAACCGAGGACCTGCTGGAAGCCGTGCGCAGTGCCGACATCTTGGTCGGCATTCCCAGCTTCAACAATGCAAGGACCGTCGGCCACGTCGTCCGCGCCGTCGGAGCGGGGCTGGCAAAATACTTTCACGGTCATCGCGCTGTGCTGGTGAATTCCGATGGCGGCTCCACCGATGACACTCCAGCTATTGTCGCCAATACGATGGTTGATCTGGATCCCCTCTTCATCAGTGATCGGCAGAGCACGCTCCACCGGATTGTCACGCCGTATCATGGAATCCCAGGCAAGGGAAGCGCGTTTCGCACGATTTTCGAGATCGCTCGACGGCTCAAAGTCAAAGCCTGTGCCGTCGTCGATTCGGACGTCCGCAGCATCACCCCCGAGTGGATGGAACTGCTCCTTCATCCGATTCTCAAAGAAGGCTATGACTATGTGGCCCCGTACTATCGACGCCACAAGTACGACGGAACTATCACCAACAGCATCGCCTATCCGCTGACCCGAGCCCTCTACGGACAGGAGGTCCGTCAGCCGATCGGTGGAGATTTCGGCTTCACCGGAGAGCTGGCGCAACACTATCTCGAGAAGCACGTCTGGGAGTCCGATGTTGCGCGCTTCGGGATCGATATTTGGATGACGACCGAGGCCATCACGAGCGGAGCGAAGGTGTGTCAGAGTTTTCTCGGGGCCAAGATTCATGATCCCAAAGACCCTGCCGCCGACCTCTCCTCCATGTTGCGACAGGTCGTGGGGGCCTTGTTCGCCTTGATGGAAGCCCATGCCCCCACCTGGATCCCCGTCACAGACTCGCGAAAGGTGCCTCTCTTCGGCTTCCAATATGAGGTGGGCGTTGAGCCGGTGAATGTCAACGTCGAACGGATGGTGGAATTGTTTCAGCTCGGGCTGACGGACCTGCACGATATTTGGGCACGCATGCTCTCGAAAGACGCCCTGGATCAGCTATCCAGCCTTCGGAACGTCCCCCTACGGGATTTCCGCATTCCGGATTCACTATGGGCCCAAATTATTTATGACGCCGCCCTCGCGCATCATCGGAACGTGCTCCCACAAGAACATCTCCTGAAAGCGCTGACCCCTCTCTATTTAGGAAAGACCGCGTCATTCGTACTGGATAGCCAAGGGTTGACCACGGCGGAAGCCGAGCAACTCATCGAAACGCTCTGCCGGACGTTCGAGAAACAGAAAGAGTATCTTGTCGCACGTTGGCCTCAGTCTCATGACTCGCGCGAAGTCATAGAGCCTGCTCGCGCGAAGTCTGAAAGGAGCGAGCCATGACCTCAAGCTGGGAACATACGTTACTCGGACCAGTGACCGCACTTGGCGAGCGCGTCTTTGCCATCCTTCCCAATGTCCTGGCCATGCTGATTCTCTTGCTGGTTGGTCTGGGCGCAGCCTGGGGCATGGGGCATTTGATGGAACGGCTGCTTCGCGTCATTGGCCTGGATCGACTCTGCGATCGAATCGGTATCGCGGCAGCCCTCCTGCGGGGAGGCATCAAAGCCGATCCGTCTTATATTATCGGCCGCATTACCTACTGGTTGATCGTGATCTTCGCCACCACGGCATCGCTGGGCGCGCTCGATGTGGCCCCGATCAATGAAGCCGCTCACTCACTCTTGTCGTATATTCCCCATTTGGTCACCGCGGCCGTGATCGGAATCATCGGGTACCTCGTCTCGAATTTCGTGTCACAGGCCGTCCTCATCGCTGCGGTGAACGCGGGGTTACCTCCGGCCCGCTGGATCGCAGCCGGAACGCGCTGGGGCATTCAGCTCTTGACCGTGGCCATGGCGTTCGAACAGTTGGGGATTGCTCAGCACATCGTCGTGGTCGGATTCGGCATTACCTGGGGAGGACTCGTCCTTGCGGCTGCATTAGCCCTGGGGTTGGGTGGCAAGGATCTGGCGAAGGATTTCCTGGAACGGCGTCTGGCCGGACATTCCCGGTCGCAGATCAACGAGGACCTACGACATCTGTAAGCCTATGTCACGCTATCTACTCTTCACAGACCTGGACGGTTGTCTTTTAGACAACGACACCTATTCCTTTGACGAGGCGAGACCGGCGCTCGACGCCCTTCGTGCGGAAGACATTCCAGTCATTATCGTCTCCGGAAAGACCCGCGCCGAAATCGAACCGCTTCGAGAGCGCCTTGATCACCACAATCCCTTCATCGTCGAGAATGGCGCGGCAGTGTTTGTGCCCCTCAATACCTTTGACTTCCCCTTGGAACGATCACGACGCCGCTCCGGCTATCAAATCATTGAACTCGGCACACCGTATGCCCTCCTGCGGGATGTGCTCCGGCAAATTGAAGAAGCGGTGGGCACGCCGCTCCAGGGGTTCGGCGACCTGTCGGTTGACGAAGTCATGGCGACCACGGGGCTCGCCCGAGAAGATGCCCTGCGGGCTATGCTGCGGGAGTTCGATGAGCCGTTTTTAGTAAACGGCCCCCCTAAACTGATCGAAGAGGTCTGCCGCCAGATTGTGACACGAGGGCTGAATTGGACAAGAGGGGGACGGTTCTTTCACTTGACAGGAAACAACGACAAAGGTCGGGCCGCAGAAATTCTTCTCCGCTGCTACAAGCGACAGGAGCGACTGGCCGACCTGCCAGACGATATCGAAACTATCGGCATTGGCGATAGCTTGAATGATCTCCCGCTCTTACTGACGGTCGATCATCCTGTCTTGGTACAAAAACCGGACGGCACGTATGACCCCGATATCAATCTGCCGAACCTCATTCGCGCGCCAGGCATCGGCCCAACCGGATGGAATCAGGCTGTCTTGGAATTGCTCAAACAGGCCTCAGAAGAGCCATCCCATGGCCGATCAGTCAATATCCGAGCCACTTGACCGCACTTATTCAGAAAAGCATGGCACTGCTAGTCTTCAGTCGGATTAATAATGTGCAGTCCTGCAGTTTTTGATGCCGCCAACAGCTGAGGATCTGCACTGACGACGGTCAATCGCAACGGCTTCAACTCCAACGCCAGCGCCAGATGCATCACTTGTGGCGATCGAAGGAACGGATACTCCAGGGCCAATTCCTTGGTTGCCAGGTAGGTCTCCATCTTCGGTTCAATAAACTGATAGAGTCCCTGTTTGGATTCAATCTCGAACTTATACAAAACGGAGTAGCAATCATCCCGCGTAATCTGCCCCTCATGTGCGCGTGCGCAGAGGACCGAATAGAAGTCCGTCACGGACCATGTCGGGACAATCGCAACTTTACCGCGCTTCACCATCAGCCTATTCACGATCCTCGTGCCCCGCTCCATGCTGTAGCGCTTAATGAGTGCGGTTGAGTCAAAATAGTAATATGGCATCCCCTTATACCCTCCCCTTCAGAATGATTTCCGCGAGCGGCCCTTGAAGCTTGGAGAGCCGATCTTGTAGTTCATCGAGTGGCACCTCTTCATACCCCTCTTTTCGAAAGGTGTCGGCAAGATTCCCGCTATTGAAGGACGCCGTGTCTTCCTTCAGTCGGTCGCTCAATCGCCGCTTGGCCACACGGCTTGAAAGTTTTTGCCCAGATTTGGTCAACCCCCGCCCCCGGCTGCGTGGAGCTCGGCTGACGGAGAGTTCGTCTGTCTTTTTCACGATCAATACCTCCTCATGAAAGAACGTCCATTTACCGCCTCACCCCTGATTCTTCTCGCGGGCAACTCGCCGGCATCATCGCTGTCTCAGGCAACACGATCTCGCCAAAAATATGGGCAGCAATCGCCTTCGCGACATCCGACGACAACTCTTGTTGCATGACACGCAACGTCTTCGCCGTGGCTTCACGCTCTGTCAGGTGCCCTTCCCTCCCTCCGTGCGCCGTAGCCCCGACGACCCGTCGTGTCCCCGGCTCCACGACCTCGAAATCACTACACCACCGAACGTACTTGAAATGTGGGTCCCGCACCTCGATGGGGAACAGACGAACGGTGCCTCGGACAATCAATTCAGGAGCACCACCTTCTTCACCTTCCCTCTTTGTGGTCACACGAAGTCCTTCTCGGATCAGCCCTTCCGCCAACGCACGCCCAACTGGTTCTGCATGGTCACCGGACACTTGTACCGCAAGCACCAGATTCGTAGCAAGAAATTGCTCCAACTCACCAGATAATTCGTTTACCTGATAGGCAGACGAGGTCCCTTGCCCGCTGGGACGGATCACTCGCAAATCCGTGTTATACGCCTCGCGCAGAACCAGATTTCGACCGGCTCGGCGAAGGGCGCGAACCTTGGCAAGCTTGTCGATTGCTTGCCGGGACTCAGTGACATCCGTGTCAATCGCGCGATCCAAGCCCAAGACCTTCTCCATCAATGACGCTTCAGCCTGAGCGCGATTCATCACACTCAAAGCGTAGTACACCCGGCTCTCCGAGTCGTACCACACATCCGCGATCCTGACGTTTTCCAGCACTTTATCGGTCGAGACTTTCGTCACACTGTCGATCGTGAGCCGCCGCTCGGCGTTGGAAACACCATGATTTTCAACGACCCAGTACGATTCCCAGTCCTTCACTTGCGCCGCGACTTCTGCCTTGAAGATACGAGCCACGGCCGCATAGGCCTGATCCTCAGCATTACTTCGAGTGTCTGCTTGGCCGACCCCGGTCAGGTATTGACTCGATGGATAGTCCGCACTCCAGCCATCCACCCACCCCGGCTTCCCTTTTCCAGTGAACCAGGTACAGCCAGTCGATGCAGATACCATCAACCCCAGACAGAGGAACACCGCGACGCCTTGTCCAAAAGCAGACCCGCCGACACGCCTCATTGCATCACACGCTGGATAATGAACATCGTTTGGCCTTCAGTCAGTGCGATCGTTTGTCCATCTTTCGCCGTCGTCGCCCCTTGTCCCGAGGGTCGAATGGACAGGTGGTACTGGCCTGGTGGGACCCACGCTCGGGCCACGTGAATTTCATCGGGCAAAGTCTGCCAACTTCGCTTGTCGGCTTCTTCGGATGCCACTGCCATTCCATGAGCCACGAGCCCGACCAACAGTCCGACCCAGGGGGCAGCATCCTTTCCAGCGGCATGTTGCGCTCCGATCATGGCTCCTTCCGCCGCCGCATATTTCGTCGCGGCGCGCGCGAGCGCTTTCACCGTGATCGACGGCAGACGTTCCGAAAGGCTTTTTTCAGCCAGCGCGGTCACATTGTGTGCCAGTTCAGACCGAACAACGACTGACTGGCCGATCGAATCCGTCAATGTCATACTTTCGGATGTGACCTGCGTCTTCTGTGGAACTAACCGCGGAAGTGCAACACGAACCACGCGCCCATTGAGTCCGTAGAGTACGCTGTCTGCAACGCGATCTCGTTGATAGGGCGACCTGAAGACCCCCCTATTCAGCAAGACTAACTGTGCGGCATCAAGACTAATAGGCAAGTCCAAGAAGAGATCCTCTTTTCGCGGAGCCCGACCATTATAGCTGATCATCACGACTTGAGCGAGTCGCTCCTGGGATGAAGGAGGTTGCCAGGAGACATCAGGGAATGCCTGTCGATATTCAGCAAATTCAGTTGCGAGGTCGAGCGCCTCCGCCGTCCGCAGAAGATCGGCGTGCAAAGCCGGAGGAGCGGACATTTTCATCCACCCGCTCATGGCTCCATACGCTTCATAGGCATTGCGGTAGGCGATAAACGCATTGTTCAGATCCCCAACCGCTTCGTACAAGATACCGCATACATACCGAGCAAACCCGTCATTCCGATACTTGGTTGCATCCTTCACTCTGTCACTGAGCACATTCAAACGATGGTCGATTCGTCGTGCCTCCACGAGTGCGCCCTGAAGCTGCCCCTGAACCGCGTAGTTGATGGCCTTGATCACGTTGATCATAACGTGTTCGTAGGCGTCCCCTTCGTACGGCAGGGCGTTATCGTTGGTCAGAAATGCAGCGGTTTCAGAACGGATGGTTCTGGTATAGAGCCGCTCGACCTCTTCTTCCGCTCGCTCCAATGCCGCACTGCTTTGCTGATAATCACCTGCTAACTGCAGCACCATTCCGCGATCCATTGCATACAGTAGGCGGGCCTTCGTTCCATACTCTTTCTCGGTCTGCTCGACGATCGTCACGGCCCGTTTTGGATCACCGGCAAAGAGGCTCTGTTCAATGAGGAGATAGTGATTGACGGAAGGACCACAGCCGGCCAACAACACAAGAACAGCAAGAAACGGCAGCAACGAGATCGGGGTGACAACGCCCCACCGCACAGAGACCCCGTGGGCAAAGCGTGGGAGGATTGGGTTCAACAGCGTTCGCGGAACCTAACCTGATGCTGAAAAAGTCCGCCAGCAGCGTTCTCGCATCGCTCAGAGTCTCAACGTACGGAAGCGTACGCTTCACCTCTTCGCTCGCTGCAACCTTGCTGGACGGTTCTCTTGAGCATCCTGAAGTTAT
>CAKKRK010000044.1 GCA_919902665.1 Nitrospiraceae bacterium | reverse complement strand
TCGGGATCTTGCGCAAGGAAGTGGAACCGGTGACGGCGTCGGACTTCATGCGATTTTTGATGCAATGGCAGCATGTTGTGCCAGGGTCGCGTCACCATGGCGACGCGGGGCTCATGGAGGTCATCAAACAACTCGCCGGGTTCGAGGCCGCGGCCTCTGCGTGGGAACCCCAGCTGTTACGTACGAGGATGGCCAAGTATGAGCCGGAACTCTTAGATCGGCTCTGTCTGAGCGGCGCAGTCAGTTGGGGGCGCCTCTCGCCCCATCCGAAACTGGCATCGGGTAGTGAGACGGAGGGGCGGTGCATCACCCCGACGAGCATTGCGCCCATCAGTATCTTTCCGCGGGAGGAGTGTGACTGGTTGCTCGCCGCACTCCATCGTGATGTGGCGGCAGTAGGCCCCGATCCGTTCACACTGCTGCGTTCGGTAGCCCAAGATCTTCGTCGTGCGTTGCAGCAACAGGGCGCCAGTTTTTTTACCGACCTGGTGCGGATCACCAAACATCTTCCCTCTGAAGTCGAGCAGGGATTGTGGGAGCTGGTGACAGCCGGTCTGGTGACGGCTGATGGGTTCGATAACCTCCGTGCCCTCATGGACCCGCATCGGCGTCGCGCCGAGGGACGGGAACGGGCTCGTCGGCCTCGGCATGCAGCCGGACGGTGGTCGCTGTTGCGGTCAGCTGAGAGCGGTCATCTGACGGCTGTTCGCTTATGCGAACGCACCGCCCACCAACTGCTTCGTCGCTATGGGGTTGTGTTTCGTGATGTGCTGGCACGGGAATCGATAGCTCTATCCTGGCGGGATCTGTTGGTGCAGTATCGGCGGATGGAGATGGCCGGAGAAGTCCGTGGCGGTCGATTCGTGACGGGATTTACCGGCGAGCAGTTTGCATTGCCGGAGGCGGTGGAAGGGTTGCGTGCATTGCGCAAGAGCGGCTACCTGAGTGCCGGGGTGGAGGTGAAGATTTCAGCCTGCGATCCGCTGAACCTTGCGGGGATTGTGTTGCCGGGGCCACGAATCCCCGCTGTTCCCACAAACTTTCTCATCCTCAAAGATGGGATTGTGGTGCGGACGGTCATCGGTCGTCAGGGTGAGATCGCGCTCTTCGCCCAAGAGCAGGTCGGTGCACGGGCCGTGCAGCAGCGTCCTTGACGTCAGGTCAGCGAACAAACGACCTGGAGGTGTCCTTCAACAGTGCGAGCAAGGCCGTGGAATCCCGATCTGCCATCTGGGTATAACTTGCCTGGGCGGCGGAGAAAAATGCCGGTTGCCGGTCTTCCGGAACCCCCAACAGCTTACTCATTGACACCAAATATTCTCCTCGTCCTGCTGCCAGATCCTGCCGTAGGTTCTCGTGATTGAAGCTGACAAACGCCGTTGTTTTAAAATCCGGCTTAATTTGGCCATCTTCGCTCCACCAGGCAGCTCCTGACGTGGTGCCGGTGATGTTGGATGTCGTGTCGGTCGTTTGATTAATGGTGGCTTTCAGGGTGCAACCTATTGTGCCAAGTATCAGACTAGCACCGATGGCTGCCATATTTCGAAAAGATTTCCGCATGGAGTCCTCCCTCTTCAAGCAGGATCAAGATGTCTAAATGCCCACACTATATCATATGGTCTCTTAAGTTCAGCCGGCTAGATGCCGATAGCGGAACCAGGCAAGGCTTATCCCTCATCGGTCGAGTAGGAGATCTCATATGCCGGTTCAGGCCCTGACATCCATCGATCCACAGCACTTCTTCAATCTGCGCCAGCTATCCGATGCTGGGAGCCATCGACTGGATACAAGGGTGAGCGGCGTGGCGGTGTCCAACGATTTCTCCGGGCGTCTTGCGGTGACGACAGCGGAGGGGGATCGGATTACCCTCACCGCAGATCTTGCAACCGATTTTCGATCCGGGAGCCATATTTCCAAGCTGGCGGATGATCGGATAACGGGGAAGGTTGAAGCGAAGTATACACACTACGCCGTCCAACGAGAGTTCGGTATCGCTGTGGACGGAGATCTCAACAAGGAGGAGCTGCACGACCTGAACATCCTCTTCGGGAACGTTGCGAACATCTTTCGTGGATTCTTTCAGGGTCAAGATGAGGATGCCAGAGCGCATACCACCAAACTTGCGGAAGGGTTCACAGGGTTGGACTCACTCTCCAGTCTCGATTTGACTGTTGAGGTAGTTCGATCGGTTGCGGTGGTAGCAGCATCATACGGTACCCCGGGTGGGGCGCCAGGGACGGTTGCGGCGATCCCGCAACCGTCCAACGGTACCACGGCGCCCATCCCGTCATCGGATTTGCCAGATGGAACTCATCTCACTGTTCCAGTGAAAGACGCGCAACTGGCATCACTTATTCAGCAAGTATTCGATGCACTGAAGGAAGCGAAGGTCGAGTTAGAGAAGGTCCGCAAGCATCTACCAGACTTCTTCGACAAGTTACGCGAGGATCTGGCGAAGGAACTTCGAGGCGAGCAGGAGCCCAAGGCTGATCCCCAGGATCATTCACTACCTCACGTATCGGATGAGATTAACTCACCGACAGCCAGCAGCAGCTTGCTTGTGGCCTATCGAACATTCACCGAGACATCACTCTTACTGTCGGTCCAGAGTTAATCCAAATACTGCTCATTCGCGGTTGATGTCGAGTCGTTGAGGGCGAAGTCGTGCATGCCGGCTTCGCCCTCAACATGATCATCTAGTTCGTCCACAATCGCTGATACCACTTCTTATCCTCGCCTGCTGGAAATGAGGCTAGGTTCATGGCCTTGCGAATCTCGCCGATATTCCATCCGGTCAGACTCGCCAAAGTTTGCGCCTCTCGTTCAGACCAATCACGTAACTGTTGCCGATAGGCGGTCGCAGCTGGACAGTCCTCCGTGCCTGTCCAGGGGGTGACGGAGAACATAACGTGCTTGGAAGTTGTTCCGATCGGAGGTTTTCTGGAACATCAAGTCTTCGGGAAAGTGGGCGGCATCGTAGCGCACGTGCAGACGTGTGAGGAAGACGTTCAGGCCCTGCGGGGAATACGCTTTGCCTCGCTGCATCCCGTTCTGGTTGTCTTGCCAGAAGACACCGAGGCTCCGTAGCTCTTCGGTCGACAATGGATTCGCGGCGCACGGGTCGCACCAGTTCATGTCCCAGGCATATTCGAGAAATACGCCGCGCTCGCTTTCACGCTTCACTTGCTGTGTGAATAGGTCGCGATAAAATTCGCCGAACCTATCTTTGACGTAAAGCGGGAGCTCTTGGGCTTCCGGCAACCGGACCGTTCGGTATGTGGTCGTTTCGACGCAGCCCTGTTTCGTCAGGACATAGATGAGGAGTTCCTGAGCGCCCTCCGCATTCACGGTACCCAGCCAGATCGGCAGTATGAACCTCGTCGACTCGAAGGCGATCTGCAGCGGCCGCAGGTGCGTGAAGCCGAGCTTTGATTGCTCAGCCAGGTTTACCATGGCTACAACGAACTTCATTCTTTGCTTGAAGTAATTCTGAGTAACCATTGATGTGTCTGATTGAATACGGTATCCATTTTCACTGAGCCGTGTTTCAAGGCCGTGACTCTCCTTAGCCGAGAGAATGAGGATGTCGTATTCGCCGACGGTGTATTGTGCTTCCACGGTCACACCCAGCGCCTTGCCTCGCTCTTGTTTTGCCGGAGCCGATGCGGGCGCCATGTTCTTCATGGACCCCATCGGGTCTTCCATTAGTTCATAGCGTCGGCAGGGATTCTCATCGAAGTATTCCACCAGCCGTGGTGCTGAATAATCAGCCAGATGTTTCAGCACGGCCGGATCGCCGACATGAATCTGGTCTTTTCCCAGGACAGTTGGTACCGGTACGACCATCGCGAATTCTTTGACATCGCCCTTGAAGTCGTTGGCCATGGTGATGACGGTCTTGTTGTCTTGGCGCGCGATGACAACTTCGGACGCTTTGTTAAAGAGCTTGGTGTCCGCCTTGCCGACGTAGAACCCACAAAAGGCCGAGGCCTCGGCACTCCAGAGGAATAGCCTTATCAGAAAGGTGAATAGCGGCACGATGGCATGTCTCATGAAAACCTCCTTTGTGGTTGAAGCGACAGGGACATATCCTGCTCCCCTTGAAATTGAGACCACCTCTACGACATGGTCCTGAGTGGA
>CAKKRK010000043.1 GCA_919902665.1 Nitrospiraceae bacterium | reverse complement strand
GGTTCTACACTAAATGCCAACAGCAAGTGTCCCAAACTCATTGACACCTTCCGCACACGACAAAAACGGAAGGCACTTCACATGCTGATCCTCAGCGGTGTCGTCCGACCAAGCTACGCCAAACTTCGTTATGCGATCCCGCTCCTGAATAGTGAAGATCACTCGAGCGCCTTCCAGGAGAAACCCATACGCGCAGTCCGACCATTGAGCCTCCGACAAAAGTTCTTTGAACTGATGAGCTGGCCACCAAGGATGAGAGATCACTCGGGCACTCTCACGCTCAGATTGCTTACACATTTGTCCACAAGCACACGTTCTTCCCCATAGAGTCTGCGCTCAGAATGGCGTCGACTGCAGATGATCATTCGTATGATGCCTGAGGAGCCCCCATCGAAAACCAATTCTAAGACAGGATGCAGTGTTAGCCCAAGACAGCACTCCTCTCTTGTACCCTCCCTATCAGCTGAGGTAAGATGCCCCCTCGTCGGTGATTCCCGCCCTAGCGACGCTTTCCGCTGTGGATGCGGCGAAATCCATTAATTGTGACGTGGAGAGGTGGCCGAGTGGCCGAAGGCAGCGGTTTGCTAAACCGCCGTAGGGACAAAATCTCTACCGAGGGTTCAAATCCCTCCCTCTCCGCCACACGCTCAACCGCATAGTTGCGTGGAGCATAGAACCTCGCCTGACTGGCCCTACCTACTTCTAGTGAAATTTCTGTTGTGAGATTTGGAAAGCCTATCGTATCCTTATGTGCCACATTGGCCCATCGACCATCATAAGAAAGGACCCTCACTCCATGCGAATTCGTACACTCTGTTTTGCCATAGGGCTTCTCACGCTCTCGACACCGTTATTAGCGGCCTCGCAGGATCCAGCGAATGATGACCAGAAGACTTTGTATGCTCTTGGATTGGCCATTAGCCAATCGCTAGGAACATTTTCGCTAAGCGACGCCGAACTCGATATGGTCAAAAATGGCCTTACCGACGGCGTACTGAAGCGCCCCCCTAAAGCTGACCTCCAAACATTCGGGCCAAAGATCCAGCAACTGCAACAGGCTCGAGTGGCGCTGCTTGCTGAGGGTGAAAAGAAAGCAGGAGCCGCATTTCTAACGAAAGCGGCCTCGGAGAAGGGTGCCACCAAAACTGAATCCGGCATCGTGATCACCACCATCAAGCCTGGAACCGGGGCCACACCAAAGGCAACAGATACAGTCAAGGTCCATTACCATGGCACCTTAACCGATGGGACAGTCTTCGATAGTTCCGTCAAGCGAGGGGAACCAGCGACATTTCCATTGGACAAAGTCATTAAGTGCTGGACCGAGGGCGTCCAACAGATCAAGGTCGGAGGGAAAAGCCGACTGGTGTGCCCATCCAATCTGGCCTATGGTGACGGCGGTTCACCGCCGATCATTAAGCCAGGTTCAACCTTAGTTTTCGAGGTTGAGCTGCTCGAGGTTGTTGCTAAATAACTACTTCGCGTTGCCGCCTCTCCCAAGGAGGCGGCAACGCAATTCATTCCCGCGCCCCCTACCAAACCTCAGAGTGATCACCTTCCACATGAATGTGCTAGCCGAGCTATTGTGAGCGAGACGATCTCCACGAAGGGCCTTCAATCTTCCCCTCCTTCCCCCCTGCGCTGGTTGATTCTCGGGCTCCTCTTTGCCATCAGCGTTGTGACCTACATCGATCGCGTCAATATCTCTGTCACCGCGCGGCAAATGATGCCAGCGCTGGGATTGACCGATCAGGAAATGGGCTTGGTCTTCTCCGCATTCGTCGTCGGGTACGCTCTGTTCCAAATACCCGGCGGCTGGCTCAGTGATCGTTGGGGCATACGCATCGTGCTGACGATCGCACTCATCTGGTGGTCCTGCTTCACCGCTTGGACAGCCATCGCGGCGACATCATTTCTGGCCGGGCCCTTGGGAGTGGTCGGTGCTCTGGCCTGTATCAGATTTCTCCTTGGAGTGGGAGAAGCGGCAGCCTTGCCGACGTTTAATCGCGCGGTCACCGACTGGCTCCCGGCACTTGAACGCGGTCTCGGCATCGGCATCGCCATTGGTGGGATCGGAATCGGCGCAGCGATTACTCCCCCCCTCACCGCTTGGATCATGGTTAACTATGGTTGGCAAGTAGCGTTTTACCTTTCGAGCGGCTTAGGGATAGGCCTCGCCGCTATCTGGTGGCTCTTGGCCGCTGATCGTCCGACAAGTCACCGATGGCACCACGATCACGAGACAGGACAATCCAAGACGTCGGTTCCCGTCACCCAGCCATCGATTCCTTGGGCCACCTTCCGAAAAACACCAAGCGTGTGGTGGCTCACGTTGAGTTACGGATGTCTCGGCTATGTCGCGTACGTCTACATGTCATGGTTCTATCTCTACCTCGTCAATGCGCGTGGCTTCACTATCTTAAGTGGTGGGGTGTTTGCTGCCGCCCCCTTTCTCACAATTCTTATCTCATGTCCACTCGGTGGATGGGTCACCGATCGGCTAGCGATGCGCCACGGCATTACCAAAGGTCGCCAGATTGTAGGCATGACAGGTATGGTGTTAGCCGCAAGCTCGATCGCGCTCGGTGCAAGCGTGGAGTCTCCCTACCTGGCGATCGCCGGCCTCTCATTGGGTGCAGGTTGGCTCTACTTCACCATCGGCGCCTATTGGTCCTCGACAAGCGATCTGTCACCGACCCATGCCGGTAGCTTGTCAGGTCTCATGAATATGGGCGCCAATCTCGGCGGCGCCCTTTCACCTACAATCACACCATGGATCGCTCACCAGTGGGGATGGCCCGCTTCGCTCGGCTTTGCCGCAATCATAGCCCTGATCGGTGGAATTATGTGGCTCGGCATCACCCCAGGTGATGGACTCACAGAAAATGGCCCTGAGCCGTGATGGCACGAACTCAACGTCCTCACCAGTCCTTGTCATCGAGAAGACGGCCTTGATACAGTCAGACCATGAGCATGCAGTTTCAAAAAAAGGATCCCCGCGTCACGATCGCCACGAGATTCGGTGAGATCAAGATTCGCTTCTACCCAGACGCCGCTCCGCGCCATGTAGAGAACCTCATCAATCTCATCAAGATGGGGTTCTATGACGGCACCACGTTCCATCGTGTGGTGCCTGGGTTCATCATTCAGGGCGGGGATCCATTGAGCAAATCTCCCGAGCGTGCACTCCACGGCACGGGCGGACCAGGATACTTTCTTTCGCCCGAGCCAAACGATTACCCACACAAGCGCGGCGCACTCTCCATGGCAAAAATGCCGCGTGAGAGCAATAGTACGCGCGACTTCAACGACAACGGCTCACAGTTTTTTATCTGCGTCGGAGACAACAGCGGGTTGGATCGGTGCTACACGGTGTTTGGAGAAGTCTTTCGTGGGATCGACATCGTCGACAAGATTGTCGGTGCTCCTCGTGACGAGCGAGACAACCCACTCGATCCGATCAAAATTACGATGACTGTGAAGGAGTAGGCGATCAGCACGCTGTGCAGCATTCCTTATGGAGAGAGAGAAGAATCATGTGAAGGGCGCCATCCTCTCAGCATCAGATGCTGAATCCATTCGACGAGCAGGAAGAATCATCACATCAGGTGGACTCGTCGCATTTCCAACCGAAACGGTCTATGGACTGGGCTGCGATGCGATGAATGCTGAGGCAGCAGCGAAGGTCTTCGAAGCCAAACAACGTCCTCAGTTCGATCCGCTCATCGTCCACATCGCTGACCTTACGCAGCTGGAGATGGTGATTGCATCTCTTCCTGCTGTGGGTCAGCGGCTCATTGACGCGTTTTGGCCCGGTCCGTTGACGTTGGTCTTGCCAAAACAGCCGGCGATCCCAGATCTCATCACCGCTGGGCTCTCAACGGTAGCAGTCAGAATGCCCAACCATCCGGTGGCGCAGAGCCTTATTCGAGAGGCAGGCACCCCAATCGCAGCACCCAGCGCCAATCTATTCGGCTATGTCAGTCCAACAACGGCTCAGCACGTAGCTGCTGGGCTTGGGAATACCGTCGACCTCATACTCGATGACGGACCATGTCCGATTGGAGTTGAATCGACGATTGTTTCACTGGCAGGATCACAGCCCGAGTTGTTGCGCCCAGGCAGCATCACCATCGAGCAACTTAGTTCTATCGTCGGTTCTATTCGTCAGTCGTTGTCCGTCAATCACACGCCAATCGCGCCTGGTCAATTATCACGCCACTACGCAACCCAGACACCACTGACAGTCTTAGCCTCAGCTGGAGCAAGGCCAATCCTGAAAGATGGCGTGCGCGCGGGCTTACTCATCCACTCGCATCCAAGAGACACCGACGATCACTTTGCCGCCGTTGAAGTTCTTTCTTCAACCGGCGATCTAAGGGAAGCCGCACGCCATCTGTTTGCAGCATTGCGAAGGCTGGACTCCCTTGGTCTAGATCGGATCTATGCGGAGCCTTGTCAGGAAGAAGGGTTGGGGGTCGCGATCATGAATCGCTTGCATCGCTGCGCAACGCTATAACGTCAAACTGCTGGTCGGCTCCACGCCTCGTCCCTCTCGTATTGCAAGGATACTATCACTACTTGGCAAACCCAAGTGCCTTCACCGATGCGCGTGCGGCTGTGCGAGCTTTGATAGCAGGATTGAGGAGCACCCCGGGATCTGCATGGATCCCGATTTCTGCGACCCGCTTACAGTGGCGGATAACGTCATGAAGGGACGCGATACCCTCCTCCCGGCCTGGATGCGACTTGGAGAGCTGTTTGATAAGCGATTCGGCATACTGCGCTGTCTCAGCACAATGGTGAATGATCGCCTTTGTATCACCCATTCCACCATGGGCAACCATGTCCTCAGCATTCAATCGCAGCCCATCCGCCGCCTCATTCAGGCTTTGGCTCTGCTCAACGGCAAACACCGTCGTGTGTGCGATAAGTGAAAAAACGATGATGAGGATGAGCCCAGAGATCATCGATGCGATGCTGGAGTATCCAGTTTGCACGCGTATCGCCGCCATTAATAGCGCCCTTTGGGGATAATTACGGCAGATGTCAGCTCGTGATAAAGACGATGAAATGCTTCCGTCGTCAACTCAGGATTCTGCAACCTCGTCAAGGTCGCTTGATCAATCGGATATTCCACGGTGTCGTCATAATTGGATGACGCAATCGTAATAAACCTGGGAGGAAACAATCGTTCCGGCAGTAAGATGCCCACTCCTAGATTGTATTTTAGCGCCAATCGGATTGCTTCTCTGGCCTTATCGGCTGGAACTTCTCGCCCTAACCCGATATTCTGCGGTGGTTGTCCCATCCTGGCAAACTGGAAATGCACGTTGGAAAATCCGGCTTGGACAAATTCCTGTTTGAGTTCGACTTCACGAGCTCGATAGTGATAGGCAAGCACCACTTCAACACGGCTCACCGTCGGCGCCGCCGGTTTCTCCCCGAACGCGGACAGCACCGTCATCTCACTCAGCAGGACGATGAATAGCAGACCGATCACATGCCACTGTATACGCATCGCTATTTTGCCTTAAACGTAAATTCCACCGAACTGCTTTCTCCAGCCGCCACGGTGAATTCCCGATCCTGTTCCCCGAGAGTCGGATGCCAGGCCTTGATCCGGTAGGTGCCGGCCGGGAGGTCTCTGATATCAAACATCCCCTCGCTCCCCGTCACGGCATAGTACGGGTTATCGACAGCAAGACCGTGTCCCTGCATATAGGGATGCATCCCGCATTGCATGATAACACCTCGCCGATCCCCGGTAAAACGAACAACATCCTGGGTTCCCCCTTTGGTCAGCGCAGGACGGTGAAACATAATAAAGATATGCTCCCAATCCCGTTCATATACCTGAAGATCGTGTGCAACGGAGTCCAGATTTTTCACGATGAGAGGATGCTCGTTGCGCATGACCGAGACATACGGCACGAACTGACAGATATTCGCTTCCAACTTGGTTGCTTCCAATTCGAACGGCTTACCGCTTTTTACGCCCTCGATCGTGACAATCACGTCTTTGAGTCCACCTTGTGGCCCTACCAAGACTTCACGAAGCAGACGATAGCCGGATCCATCCGAAAGGGCACCGCAATAACCCTGATCCGGATAACGATGGAGCTTGAAGGTAGCCGGGGCAGGTAGATCGCCGGTGAAGTGCACCATCCCCTTAACCGCACCTCCGTTCACGACCGCTATCGGTTCATAGGCCGATGCAAGTTCCATCGCTCCCGTACTCACCGTGAGTGTCGTGAAAGTCAGGCCGATGAAACCAGAAACAAGAGTACAGAGGAAACGTCTCATGATTATGCCCTGTCAAAAAAACACTGGGGAGCGATGGCTCCCCAGCAGTGTAAGATCGACTAGATTAGATAGAATGGCGGCGTTACCCACTTTCACGTGGATAACGCCGCCAAATCTCTACTTACTTTTTGCCCTTCAGCGATGTCGGTGAAGCCTTGGCCTTACCAAACGGCTGCTCAGCCGTCTTTGTTGGAGGAACCTGCGGCATCAACGGCTTGATCCGCTGATCGTCAACCGGCAGGACCTTGAACAGGCCCCACTGTCCGGCGTTGGCAAAGGCCGGACGCTGATTCTTCCACAGATAGTCGCCCGCGATCTTGTTCGGGCCACCAGCCCCTCCTGTGAGATAGGCATTGATGATTTCAGATCCGCCGAACTCCATGGTGCTAACCTGGTCGGCACCCTGCATATAGGGCTCATGCGGCCATTCATGTCCATCAATCGTGAATAGCTGCACCTGTTCACTGAATGCACCCAACACGTGTACAGCCACGGGATCTCCAACGTGCGCCTGGAGCAGCGGGGTGGACGGCGTATCCCCGGCTTTCACGCAGCTGAAAATCTCGGACACGTCACAACCCTTTTCCATTCTCCAAGCTGTCGGCTCCGAGCGGTAGTTCACCGCCGTAATGCCGGCTACTTGTTGAATGTAGGGCATGAAACTGACGCCCACGATATTGTCTTCGTCCTGGAACATCAACGAGAAATCGCGATAGTTCTTCCGATTATCATTTCCAGGAAGCGTCCGATCTACAAGGACATCGGCACGCCAGCTGCTCTTCATCGTAATATCGTCACCCGAGATTGGGTCACGATACCGCGATCCCTTCGGACCAACGATGATAGAACCAAAGAGGCCGTTCCGTGGATTCTCCACGACGTTCCCCCAATCCTGAATCAACGCAGCAAGCTCGCCATATTCAGGGTGAGCATAGTAAGTGTAGGTCTTGCTCTCGCCGGGACCAACCGTTTGATCACCGGGATTGTTACCCACATTGGCACCGAACGAATCCTTCGGATTAAACGCCATCATGTCGACGTGGAACCCGGCTCGCTCCTTGGCCATCTCGTTTTTCAGATTGATTTTCACGCAATCACCGACGTTGACGTGCAGAGTCAGTGGGCTCGGCTTGAGTTCTCCGGCCTTGACCCGTCCACGATCTCCGTCGAGCACGTACATCTTGCCCTGTTCATTACCGAAGACCATCTTCCGCTCAAGATCGACTTCCATCACACCCGGTGCCCCTTCATGGTACCGAATCTGCTGATCGATCGCTGAGACATTAAACGACTTCATCGGCGCATCAGCCGGACACACCGACGGAGCAGACTTTTGAATCTGCTCACGACTGGGCAATGGCTTCAGATCATTCTGCAATTCATCAAACACACGGAAGATACCCCAACTGCCTTCCGCGAAATGCGACGCACGTCCGCTGTAGTAGAGATAGTCTCCCGCCTGCTTTTGCGGACCACCTGCCGCTGGAATAGCCGGATCATACCGCTCACCGATCACCAAATGGACAGTGCTGCGCGGCATGGCATCCTTCCCATACCGTTCCATCGGGAACCAGTGTCCAGTCACATGCCACGTATGCACTTCATTGGCCGATCCAACGAGCGCTCGCACGAGAATCGGATCACCGAGGTACGCCCGCAACAACGGAGTACCGGGATCACCATGGATACCGGAGACGAACAGTTTGGACGGGTCAGGATTGTTAGCAAGCCGCACGCTCAACGGCTCCACACGCATGCTGTAGCCGCTACCCGTGGTGGCTTCGCCTCCATTCAGGAACCACATCGCAGATTTATTGATACGTTCAGGGAACTGATGCGACGGTGGCCCATCCACCGTTACCGCATTCATCCTCGCCTGAGGATTGTCCGTCGTGATCAACTCTGCGGATCTGGCATTACTGTCCATGATATGCATCATGACTTCACGGAAACTGCCGCGGATGTGGGCCGAAACCGGCTCCAAGGTATGAATGTCCGCGATGGGACCGCTCCGGATTTCTTTACCGGTCACCGGATCATGATAGGTCGACCGTGGTGGCTCAGTGATAAATGCTGAGAAGAGTCCATGGCCCCATGTATCCGTTCCAAATACGTGATCATGCCAGTACACAGTACCGAGGTCCACGTCGACATACCAACGCTCACGGATAAATTCCACGCTAGCAATATCATTCTTCTTATGCCCGTACTTCAATGGCGCATCGAAGGTGATCGTCTTGCCATTGATGGACTTGATACGTACGACTTCGAAGAACTTCGGATCATCCATGCCCACACCAAGCTCAATGTTCACATGGAACTTGGACGTGTCTGCAACGGTGATGCTGCGGCCCCCAGCCTTCACATCTGCCGTCAAGACAGTGTTGCCTGGCAACGGCATACCTTTGTCAGGTTGTGGATCCTTCAACATCGTGAAGGCTCTGAGAGACATGTCGTACGAGAAACCGATGGTCGGACCATCGGACGCGCTCGTATCGAATTGGAAGAAGTGCGGGTGGAGATTGATCTTGTTCGACCAACCGGTCCGCGCATCGTCCGGAATTTCATTCTTGAAGATGACGTCCACGCAATCATATACGTTGCCACGAATAACGAGCGGCACTTGTTTTTTAGGATCCTTACGAACTTCCGCCTCTTCTTCGTGCAACACATAGATCATGCCGATCGGATCAACGACCGCCGCCGTCTTTTCCGTCGCCGGCTTCAGCGTGATCGGCAGGGTGATGGAATGAGTGGTGAAGAACTTCCGTGGAGCATTTTCAGGACAAAGACTCCATGGGCCTTGTTCACCAGGCCTGGGCGGCTCGGTACTCTTGGTGCCGTCCTCCCTCACGTGGAACGGTTCCAACCACGGCGCACCGCCGTGATTCGGCGCGAAGGGCGGACGCTTCCCAAGGTGCGGGCGGAGCCATGGAAATGCGAGCTTACCCGTTTGTGGATCAAACGTAATTGGTAAACGCTTCAACGGAGCAGGCGACACATAGTCGGCCCACTTGTGTGGGGTCTCTGGTTCATTAAGAGCCAATGCCCCTTCCCACTTCCAATTTACAACCGTTGGATCATTTGCCTTAGCTTGCTGAACTTGATCCTCCGTCTTTCCTGGTAACCCCTGCGGAGGCAGCATATACTCCACCCAATCCTTGATGGAGATCTTCACCGGACTCGCTTTCCAATCAGTCTTATCCTTCGTAATTTCCCACTTCTTTCCCCCATACCAATCGACCGTGGTACCAACCAGCTTATCGGAACTGATGGCAGCTTTAATCTTGCCCTTCCGATCCGGCAACTCGACCAGCGGCTTCATGACGTCGGTTTGGAAGCCAGGCTGCTGCAGAGTGTTGTAGACCCGCCAGAATCCCCACATGCCCGTGACATAGTGCTGCGGAATGTGGCAATGGAAAACGAATTCGCCGGCCAACGCTTGCAACCCGCCTGATCCACCTTCGATTACTTCATCATAAATCTCGGACGGTCCGATTGACTGAACATCCAACCGGTCAGAGGTGTCATTGATCATCGGGAACTTGACGGGACCGTTCTTCGACAGAGTCGGATCCAACTTACTGGTACCAGGCTGTCTTGCCCAACGAATCGACCCACCGTGCAAGTGGTGCGAATGAACGATTTCTGATCCACCGATCATGCGGAAGGTCGCAGGATCACCCAAGTACGAACGAGGAATCGTCGTGGCTGGATCACCGAATGTATAGGATCCATAGCCCTGCGACTCATCAGCAAAGCCGACCAGGTGCTCTTGCATCTCCAAACGCGTGCCATGCGGCTCGCTCCGGTAGTTGAGCAACCGGGCAGCCGGACGATAGGTGTCCGTATGGGCGTCGCGCTGAGGCAACATGTCACCCTTGCGGTTCAAGAGGCGGAATGTCTCATCACCGGCCTCATGATAGAAAATCACGAATTCTCGAAAGTCCGAACCCTTTTCCTTATCGATAATGGCTTCCCAGCCGCTCTTCATATCCTCGCCGGTAAATGGGCTGAGATACCGAGATCCACGTGGTTCAACCACGAGCGACCCCAACAGACCCAGCGAGTACTGATCTCTGGATGCGTGACTATGAAATGCATGTCCGCCTTCTTGTGTATCCGGCTGGATATACCATTCGAACTCGCCGGTCTTCCCTGTCGCGACCAAGGCCTCCGGGTTGTTGGCCGTCGCTGGTTTTCCACTGTTGGCAACCAACAGTTGCGAGCCATTGATGATCATGTTCGTGGGCTCGCCCTCAATCTGATTGCGCAGCGTGATCCTGAGACAATCACCCTGGTTGGCCCGAATGACTAACGGCTGAATCAGATCTCCTTGCAACCCGTTGGAGATAGCCCCCTCGGCGAAGGTCGGATCTTCGCTCTCCCGCGCAGTCCTATTCTTGGTCTCTTCTTCACGCACTCCGGCGACATTCTCCGTGAGGACATACATGAAGCCAGGATAGAAATCCCCGAACCGATTGACGGTGATCTCAACGTTCATCGCGGTCACGTCATACGCTCGAACCGGCGCATGCGCTGGGCATCGTCCGCCCTGCGTGACCTTCACCTTGTCCATATCATCTGCAACGAGCAGAACACCCTGCTGCATCGCGTGCGCACTCGCGCCCTGGAACGGTCCTTTTGAGTGGACCTGTCGCTCCACCTGCTCGACAGCTTTCGACATTTTGTCCAACAGCGCCGGACCTGCTTGTGCGTGGACTGGCTTCGCCAAATCCTGCGTCACACCCTGCGCAACATGCCCATCGTGCGACATAATCGCACCAGCCGGCAGCACACCAGCCAATATCAGGCTGGCTGCGAACCCCAAGATTCCCGGCCCCATCCATTTCGTTGAATCACTCATACGTTCCCCCCCCATGCATCAGTATGTCAGGCATGAATCAACCCCTATCTCATTCCTCAACACAGTTTGCGGTCGGACAACACGACATCCATCCATCATGATGGTGTATTCAGAAACGGCATTAAGAAAAATAGATGCCCGGCCTTAGAATTGGGCAAGTCTTCTTGATCAAAATCGTATCTTATATATCGATTCCCATAAGGGATTGCAAGACAGACTTTCATGTAATATTCATGGTGCTCCTCTCGACGCAGGCCCCTCTGGCTATTGACTCCTGGCCGCTGTTATCGGTACAGGGAGATATGCGGTGCCAGTCAACCTTTGTCGGCTTTCTCCTTATGGGGGCACTCACGGCAGTCTTCCTGAGTCCAGCAACCGGAGCAGCAAAGGACAAGAGCGTCCTTGGGCGCATCGCCGCATTCGCCTCCATCTCGCCCCTTATCACCGTCGCTGAAGGCCAGTTTTTCATGGGTACTGCCAGGACTGGCCAAGACCTCTTCAGTCTTGATCTTCCATACGATGATACTGAACAGCCGCAGCGCAACGTCTGGTTGGACCGATTTGACATCGATCGAGATGAGGTCAGCCTTGGGGAATTTTTACGATGGCTAGAACGCCAGCAACGCCCCACTCCCACGGAAATCCGTAAGCTAATCGACCACATGACGACCGTCCATGCCGTTTCATCAGAAACACTTGCTCATTGGCCAGCACTCTACGTTACCTGGGGCGAGGCCTCGGACTTTTGTCGCACACAGGACAAACGCCTCCCGACCGAAGCTGAGTGGGAAAAAGCCGCCCGCGGAGAGAATGGGAATCTCTTTCCCTGGGGACACCAACCTCCTGCGCCGGGATTGGCCATGTTCGGGCAGTACCACGTCCACGAAATACCCATCGTGGCTTCTGTAGAATTCGGCGAGGAGGGTCGGAGTCCCTACGGACTCCATCACATGGCGGGAAATGCCGCCGAGTGGGTCGAAGACTGGTTTGGGATCGATTACTATGCGACCATGCCAGACCGAAACCCGCGGGGAGCAGGTCAAGGTCGCTATAAAGTGGTGCGGGGTGGATCGTGGAAAAGCGCCCCGCCGTTGCTGCGAACGGCGACACGAAGCGGTGCCTCGCCGCACCAACGAGCAGCCACGATTGGGTTTCGTTGCGCAAAGTCAATCCGGTAATGGAGGAGAACGCTGCCTTATGAAGACGCGGATGATCCTGGGGTATTTTGTGGTTACCTTGGCGGTGATGAGTCTCGCTCCAAACGCCCCATCCTCTCTCGGCGCCGTCACCGAATCCAGTGATGGAACCGGTTGGAAAATCTATTCGAACGCCCGCTTTGGTTTCTCCGTCCGCTACCCCGATGACTGGCGCCTTGGTAATCCGCTGCCTGATGGAGTCGGCGTGGCGCTGTCCCCCACGGTCGAACATAGTCTCGTCGCCATATCGGGTCATATGAATATCGTCGGTGGGACCAGTCAAGATGGGCGGCAGACGATCGAAGAATTCGCCTCAGCTCATCGGCGCATTATCACGGAACTCTACGGAAAAAAAAACATTACCGTCACGTGGCGGCCAGATCAGGAGAGGCCCTTGGCCGGATTTCCTGGGAGACGACTCACCTTTACCTATGTCGACAGCACACTGGGCGAGGTAATCGAACACCACTTCATGTCCCTCGGTCGGAACGAGGGACGAGGCATACGAGTCAAAGTACCGCTTTCTGGGGAACACCACCTCATGCCAATGGTTGAGCGGATGCTCGCGACCTACCAACCTGGACGGGATCAGAACGCGGTCAGCCCTCTCGTGCCGAAACCTGAGCCACCAGTTGCACCACGATGAAGGTGAGGCGAATCTCACATCCCCACACCCTATCCCATCACTTGGCTTCAAACAACAGATCGAGTGACACCGTCTCATTGGGTTTGACGGTAATGTCCCGCTCTTGGCTTCCGAGGATCGGATGCCAAGCCTTGATGTGATAGGTCCCGGCCGGGAGATCGCCGATGGCAAACGAACCAGTGGGGTCCGTGATGGCATAATAGGGATTGTCGATTGCATAGCCCCAATTCTGCATGTAGGGGTGCATGCCACACTGCATGGTAAACACTTTTCGCCCCTTGACCAGCTGCACGATATCGGTGGTCCCACTCACATGCAGCGCAGGCCGATGAAGGACGATATCGACGCCGGCTTGATCATACGCATAGCCTTGAATATCGTGTGACACCGGATCTCGATTAAACACCGTGATGCGGCGCTTGTCGCTCACCACCGTGACAAAGGGCAGGAACTGACAGAGACTGGCTTCTACTTCAGCATCGGTGAAGGTAAACGGCTTCCCTTTCTGGATGCCTTCCACGAGGACGACCACATCCTTGAGCCCCCCCTCCGACCCGATCGTAACTTCCTTCAGGAGCCGATGCCCATTGCCATCGGATAACACCCCGCAAAACTCGCGGTCCGGGGAGCGGCGTAACTCGAATTCCTTCGGTTCCGGCACTGGACCCTTGAACGTGACCGTCCCCCGCACCGTCCCTCCGTCCACCACAGGTGCCGACTCATAGGCCCCGGCATCGGTTCCATGTCCGGTTGTCAGGAAGACCGACATACAGCCCGCTGCCCATAATGCGCCCATCATCGCCTGTCTCATGTTTCCTCCGGTCATGCGACTACGGTTGCGTATCGGCGGATGGATTCGCGTTATCCAGCCGTCGTGGAAGTTCGAAGAGAAACGGAGATTGTTCGGTGAAGATCACCCGACGAAACTCCTCCGACCACTTTCCCTGCTTACTCACCGTCTTGAGTGGAAACCGCTCGGCCTTGGTCACCCATCGATAGTATCGCCGAGTCTCCCCCTGTTCAGCAACCGTCACTTCGAACAGTTCCGTGGGATGACCGTTTAGCGTCTCGTCACCCACCAACTCGCGCGAGACCTCTCCGTCCATATTCTCCGTCACCGCCAATATATGGTCGGCCGCGATCGGGATCTCGAGATACTGCCGGCGCTTCGAGAGGATGAGCCACGAATGCTTCTTGTCCATCCGAACGATCATGACACTGGCCCCCCTTTGGGGTTGTGCATACTCGAACCGCCAGCGATCGCCCTTAGCGTTGACATGGGCCGTGATGACAGACGCTCCGTTTTTCACGATCCGTTCAGCCGAAAAATCAAGCGCTGTAGCTGACTCTGGTACAACACCGATGGCAATCGACAGGAGCCCGATCAAGAACAGACAAATTGATACTCGCGGTTCCATCAGTCTATTTACCGTATGGGTGGGCTAGGTTCAAGACATCGTTCGCCGTTGAAAAACGAACGGGGGAACCCGGCTCTCACATCGCCGGATTCCCCCGCCTGTTAGGTCTCCACGTCGGTCTACTTGGCCTTCGCCTTCATAGACACCGGGTGGGATTTTGCTGAGGACTTACCCTCGGCTTGTTGTGTGGCCGGGGCTTTACCACTCAGCGGAAGGATGGCACGGCTGTCACGATCCAGAACCTTCAGCATTCCCCAATGTCCGGCATCGAGATAGCCTGGACGCTGATTGAGCCAGAGATAGTCACCGGGAATCCCGTTCGGTCCGCCGGCTCCACCGTGCAACCAGGCATTGATGACTTCGGACCCACCGAATTCCATGGTGCTCACGAGGTCTGCTCCGCTGATGTACGGTTCGTGCTTCCATTCATGACCCGACACGCTGAAGAGTTGCACCTGTTCGCTGAAGGCGCCCAGGACATGAATGACCACCGAATCTCCGACGTGCGCGGCGATCGTCGGCGTCACTGGCTGGTCACCCGTCTTCACACAGGCGAACACTTCGCTGTAGGCACAGCCCTTCTCGGTGCGGTAATCGGTCGGCTCCGATCGGTAGTTCACCGCCGTCACGCCGGCCACCTTTTGGATATACGGCATGAAGCTGGTGCCGGTTTGGTTATCTTCGTCCTGGAACAGGAGCGTAAACGAGCGGTAGTTCTGCCGTTTTTCGTTTCCTGATACAGTCAGATCGACAATCACATCCGCCCTCCACGAGCTCTTCTGGGCCACATCCTCGCCGGTCACCGGATCGCGATACTGCGATCCCTTCGGACCGATGATGACGGCACCAAAGAGTCCGTTCCGCGGATTCTCGATGACGTTCCCCCAATCCTGAATCAGGGCTGCGTTCTCCCCGAACTCCGGATGGGCGTAGAACGTATAGGTTTTACTCTGGCCCGGCGCGATCGTCTGATCGCCAGGATTGTTACCGGCGTTGATGCCCATGGACTCTTTGGGATCATACGCCAGGTTGTCCACGTGAAACCCAGCTCGCTCTTTCACCATTTCATTCTTGAGATTCACCTTGATGCAGTCACCGACGTTGACGTGCAGCGTCAACGGGCTCGGCTCAAGGTTGCCCGACGTGACTTTGGTCTTTTCGCCTTCGAGCACATACATCTTCCCGGTCTCGTTGCTCAGCACCATCTTACGCTCCAGGTCGACTTCCATCGTGCCTGGCGTGCCCTTGTTGTAGCGAATCGCCTTGTCGATGGCCGAGACGTTGAAGCTCTTCATTGGTGCGTCCGCTGGACAGACTGACTTGGCTGACTGCGGAATCTCGCTGCGCCCAGGGAGCGGCTTCAGCGTCGTCTCCGGTTTGTCGAGGACTCGGAAAATTCCCCAGCTGCCTTCGACGAAGTGCGACGCCCGACCACTATAGTACAGGTAGTCGCCTGCCATCTGTTGCGGTCCGCCGGCGGCCGGAATGGCCGCATCGTACCGTTCCCCGATCACCACGTGCAGCGAGCTCCGTGGGATGGAGTTCTTGCTATACCGCTCCATCGGGAACCAGTGGCCGCTGATGTGCCAGGAATGCACTTCGTTGGCTGACGTTTCAAGCAGCCTGACCACCACTGGATCGCCCAGATAGGCCCGCAACATCAGCGTATCAGGATCTCCGTGGATCCGGCTGCTGAACAACTGCGACGGATCGGGGTTGTTTGCTAAGCGGACAGACAAAGGCTCTATCCGCATGTTGTACCCGCCACCGGTCGTGGCCTCGCCGCCGTTCAAGAACTTCATCGGCGAGAGGTTCAATCTGGCTGGATAGACCGCCGAAGGCGTCCCATCCACAGATATCGCATTGACCCTCGCCTGTGGATTGTCGGCCGTAATCAATTCTGCCGCCCGAGGGTTGGAATCCATGACATGTGTCACGATCTCACGGAAAGACCCCCTGATATGGGCAGACACCGGTTCGGTCGTGTGAATGTCTGCAACGGGGCCGCTCCTGATTTCCTTCCCCGTGACTGGATCATGATAGGTCGATCGCGGCGGCTCCGTGATGAATGAGGCATACTGCCCGTGCCCCCACGAATCGAGTCCATACACATGGTCATGCCAGAACGTGGTGCCGAAATCGGCGTCCACATACCAACGTTCACGGATCCATTCGACCGATGCGATCTCGCCCTTCTTATGGGCATGCATCAGTGGCCGTTCGAAGGTGATCGTATTGCCGTCGATCTTGCTGATACGGGCTGACTCAAATCCATTCACTTCATCCATCCCCACGCCCAGCTCTGTCTTGACGTGGAACTTTGACGCATCCTTGACCTTGATGCTGGTCGCCCCCTTGGCGGCATCGGCCTCGATCGTGGTGTTCATCGGGACTGGCATGCCCTTCCCCGGATGTTCGTTCTTCAAAATCGTGAATGGCCGGAGCGACATCTCATACGAGAAGCCGATGATCGGACCGTCGGAGGCTTGCGTATCGAACTGGAACATGTGCGGATGCAGGTTCGTCTTGCTGGAGAACCCTTGCCGTGCATCATCTTTCAGCTCGCTCTTATAGACGACGTCAACGCAGTCCTGCACGTTTCCGCGAATGACCAGCGGAAACTGCTTCGCTCGATTCTTTCGGACCTCAGCTTCCTCTTCATGCAACACATAGAGCAAGCCGTCCGGATCGACGATCGCCGGCGTCTTGGCCGTCGCCCCCTTCAAGGTAATCGGCAAGGTGATCGCATGGATATTGAATTTCTTGAGCGGCGCGCCTTCCGGACAGAGGCTCCAGGGTCCGTTCTCGCCCGGCTTGGAAGGCTCGGTTGAATTGCTGCCATCGTCACGCCGGTGGATCGGCTCCAACCACGGCGCCCCGCTATGGCTCGGAGAGAATGGCACTCGTCGGCCCAGATGCGGCCGTAGCCACGGCCACGACAGCTTTCCACTTCGTGGATCGAAGAGAATATCCTGCCGCTTTCCAGGGGTCGTCGATTTATAGTTTACCCATTCGTACGACGTTTCAGGTTCTGTGAGAGCTTTCGTACCATCCCAGGCCCAATCATTGACCGTCGAGTCATAGGCCAGGGTCTGCTCCTTTTCCGTGTTCTTGTGCCCTGGCTTGCCCTGCGGCGGCACCTGCATCTCAACCCAATCCTTGATGGAGACCTTGGCTGGATTGGCTTTCCAATCCGTCTGGTCCTTGGTGATCTCGAATTTCTTGCCACCGTACCAATCGACCATCGTGCCCACGAGCTTATCGCTTGCGACACCGGTCCTCATACGGCCGGCGCGATCCGGCAACTCAACCAGAGGTTTCATCACATCGGTCTGGAACCCTGGCGCTTGCAGGGTGTTGTACACCCGCCAGAATCCCCACATGCCCGTCACATAATGCTGCGGAATGTGGCAATGGAATACAAACTCGCCGGCCAATGCCTGCAATCCTCCTGAACCGCCCTCGATCACCTGATCATAGATCTCTGTCGGCCCAATGGACTGCACGTCGAGACGATCCGAGGTATCGCTGATAAGCGGAAACTTCACCGGACCATTACTGGAGGCCGCGAAGTCCAGGTTGCTGTTCCCCGGCTGGCGTGCCCAGCGAATGGACCCACCATGGAGGTGATGCGAATGCACGATCTCTGAGCCACCCGCCATCCGGAACTTGGCCGGATCGCCGAGATACGAACGCGGAATGGTGGTAGCCGGGTCGCCGAACGTATAGGACCCATAGGCCATGGACTCGTCGCCATAGAACCCCATGTGGGCCTGCAGCTCGATGCGGGTGCCGTGCGGCTCGCTGCGATAGTTCAGCAACCGTGCCCCAGGACGATAGGAATCGGTATGCGGGTCACGCTGCGGCAGCATCTCACCCTTCTTGTTCAAAATCCGGAAGGCCTCATCTCCTGCCTCATGATAAAAGATCGCGAATTCACGGAAATCCGCCCCCTTCGGATCCTCGATCATGGCTTCCCAGCCGCTCGCCATCGGCTTCCCGTCGAATGGACTCAGATATCGTGAGCCACGTGGCTCGACGACCAACATGCCGATCAAGCCTTGATTGAACTGTTCGCGTGAGGCATGCGACCGGAGAAACCGTGCGCCCTCTTGTGTGTCCGGCTTGATGTACCATTCAAAACTTTGCTGTTTGCCAACCGCCACGGTTGTATCCGGATTCGACGGGGTTGCCGGTTTCCCGGTGGATGAGACCACCATCGACGACCCATTGATGACGAGGTTGGTCGGCTCATCGGTGATCTGGTTATGGAGCGTCATCTTGAGGCAGTCACCCTGATTCGCCCGGATGACGAGCGGTTGAATCACATCACCCTGCAGACCGTTCGACAGGGCACCGGGATCGTTTTCTTTTTCCCGCGCTTCCTTGTTCGCGGTCTCCTCGGCTCGTGCTTTATCCAGATTTTCGTTCAGGACGTACATGTACCCAGGGAAGTAATCGAGGAACCGGCTCAGCGTGATTTCGATATTGATCGCCGAGACATGATATTCCTTGACAGGCGCATTCGCCGGACACCGCTGCCCGCCGGTGACCGAGACTTTGTCCGGGTCATCCGCCACCAGCAACACACCCTGTTGCATCATGTGGCTGTTGGCGCCCGTGCTGTACCCTCCCTTCTTTCCGATGAATTCCTGCTGCCGCTTGATCTCTTCCATCATGCGGTCGTGAAGGACTGACCCGCCTTCACGATAGATCACCTTTTTGGCAGACGCCTGCTCCGCGCTGCCCTGGTGACCATGCTGCTCAGCAGCCCACGCCATCGACACTGCCAAGGGCACTATCAGGCTGGCTGCCACCCCCAATATCCCCGGCCATACATGCCTTACTGAAATACCCATACGTTTAGCCTCCTCTCCCAGATCGGTGAAACACACATGTTGCACACAAGAAAGATCAGCCTTGTTGTCATAACCATTTTTATGAGTCCGATGGGGGGCCGCTCATCACGGAGGAAGCGAGAGGAGGCCAATCCTGCCGTTCCCACTCCCCCATCGGACAGATCAATATACTGGGAGATACCGGCCTGTTTCCCTCCTTCCAGTACGAGCAAGTCTCATTCCTGTTTTTCGAAACACTCATGACCTAGTTAATTGAACGACATTCCGTTCTGAGCATTCCATCGGTCACTGACGGAATGGGACATGGACGCCCCATGAAAACATCGGAGGTCCCAAAACGCTGTATTCAGAAGGAGAGAGTAATGGTGCTTGAAAAAGCGCTGAATGGGACAGCACCGCCCCATTTGAATGCGAACAGAACTACTTGGCTGTGTTTAGAACGACCCACGCAGGCCGTGCTTCTTCACCATGCGCTCGATCGTCTTGCGATCCACACCGGCTTCACGCGCCGCCCTCCCCATATGCCCATCGTTGCGTTTGAGGAGATCGACCAGAAAACCCCGCTCGAAGGATTCTACCGCTTGCTGTTTCGCTTGCTTGAATGAACTTGATTCGGATTGCAATGAGTCTCTATCGGCCAACGAGAGGAACCGCTCCGGTAACTGTGCACTTGTAACAGTGGCCCCGTCGACCAACACAGCGGCCCTTTCCATGACATTTTGGAGCTCCCTTACGTTGCCAGGCCAGGCATACCGCATCAGGAGATCTGCAGCCGAAGGATCGATCGTCGGAACCGTGCTGAGCTCAGCTCGAACCCGCTGCGCAAACCGGGTCAGAAACTCGTTGGCCAGTAGGAGAATATCCTCCCCGCGGGCTCTGAGAGGGGGAAGGGTTAGAGGAATGACGTTCAGCCGATAGTAGAGATCTTCGCGGAAGGTCCCCCGCTTACACAGCCCTTCAAGATCTTGATTGGAGGCCGCGATGACACGGACATTCAGCGGTGTGAACCGTGTCCCGCCAACCCGCCGCACATGCCTCTCTTGCAGAACACGGAGCAGCCGAGCTTGTAGATTCGGGGTCATTCCGCTGACTTCGTCGAGGAAAATCGTGCCGCCGTCCGCCGCCTCAAAGAGACCGGCCTTTGCGGCATGAGCCCCGGTGAAGGCGCCTTTCTCATGACCGAACAGCTCGGTTTCCAAGAGGGAATCCTGGAGGGACACACAGTCCACGGGGACAAATGGGCGATCTGATCGAGAGCTCGACTCGTGAATCAACCGGGCAATCATTTCTTTTCCCGTCCCGCTTTCTCCGTACACCAATATATTTGAATCGGTCGGTGCCACTTTATTGACCAACGCCAACACGTCCCTCATCGTGGCACTGTTCCCGACGAGCTTGATCACTTCGTCCGGCGAGCGCAGAGATGATCGTTCCAGCGACGCGGCAGGACGAACAGCAGTGCTGGCACTCACCGGCAGGGATTCAAAAGCTCGCCGCGCAACCTGCACAAGCTCATCGCTCGTGAATGGCTTGATGATGTAATCAAAGGCGCCATACCGCATAGCAGTCACCGCTGTTTCGACGGTCGCATGCGCCGTCAACAGCACCACAAGAACCGCTGGATCCATTCGCTTGGCAGCGGCCAGAACCTCGATTCCATCCAACTTGGGCATCCGCAGATCCGTCAACACAAGACCAGGCCGTTCCCGCTCCATCATATCGAGCGCGTCATTCGGATCGGAAGCCACCAGGCAGTCATAGGGCACGCGAGTCAAAATCCTTCGACAATTTTCCAAAGCCTCTTGCTCATCATCGACTATGAGAATTTTGCCTGCGATTCCCATATTCCCTCTTCTTCGACCGACGCGCCGCACCCTACCGCCGGCAAGGCAACCGAGAACAGCGCCCCGGTCTCTCCGTTCTTGACCTCAATCCGCCCCCGGTGGTCTGCGACGATCCCGTAAGCCAGAAATAAGCCCAGCCCGGTTCCCTGTCCCGCCGGTTTTGTGCTGAAAAATGGGTCAAAGACCCGCCCAATGATCTCGCTCGGGATACCGGGTCCGTTGTCGGACACTATCACTTCGACCCCGAGCCTTCCGTCCATCTGTATGGATCTCGTTCGAACCGTCACGACGCCACCCGTCCCCAGGGGGCTCACCGCATCGATCCCGTTGTTGATCAGATTGAGAATGACCGTCTCTAATCGATCGCGATCGCCCATGATAGGAGGGAGTAATGGGGCAAGCCTGGATTCAAGTCCCACGGAAAGAGCAGACACCCGTTCACCGGCGATGCCGACGCACGAGCGCACGACACAATTGACATCGACAGGCTTTAAGGTCGATACCGATCCTCGTGAGAAAGCCAAAATACTTTTCGTCACCCTCGAAATGCGCTCCGCTTGAGTCTTGACCGCGAGAAGATCGCGGCGCACTTCAGCCGGGATCGGCGACCGTGCCGCATCAGCCTCCATGCATTCAATACGATTCAAAATGATCCCCAGAGGATTATTGACTTCGTGCGCAATCCCGCTGGCTACTTTGCCCAGAGTGGCCAGGCGTTCAGCTAATTCCAAGCTTCGCATGTGCCTGGTAACCTCTTGGGTCTTTTCCTCCACACGGCGGGCCAGGTCCCTATTGAGCCCTTCGAGCTCGCTCCGGGAGGCCATCAGCCGGTCGGCCATGCGATGCACAGCGGCAGCCAATTCTTCAAACTCATCGCCGGTCTGGATGTTCAGGGGACGGTCATAAGTGCCTTGGCTGATCGCCTCGACGCCGCTCTGGAGAATTTGAATAGGACGTGCAATGCGCGCGGCGACATACCGCCCGATCGCCCATAGGAGTCCCAGCATGACCAAGCCGATCATCGCCAGATTCCGCAATTGATCTCGAATCGGCGCATAACTCTCCGCCGGTTGCTGGCGCACAAAGACATGCCATGGATTCTCCGGTATCTTCAGCTGAGAAACAGGTGCGTAGCCGACGACAGTATCCGTCTCGCCATGTCCATCATCCGTTGCAATCCCCCACCCAGGCTCTGACGACACGATCATCGCCATGAGCTGGCCGGGGATCCGATGCGCCTGCCTGGGCAGGATCGGACAGACGAGGGGATTTCCTGCATCATCGAACAGCATCGCATGGCCGGTTTGCCCGATGTGGATCTGTTTGATCATGGCAAAGAGTATATCGAATCGGTATGATGCTTTGACGGCTCCAATGACGGCGCGCTGGCGGTCGTCAAGAATAGGTACCGCAATATCGATCGTCTCCTCAGAAGTCCGAAACGACCCTTCATGTGCTGGAATCATTCCGCTGATGTACACTTGGTCGCCGTTACCCGTTTGGAGCGCTTTCCACCATGATTCATCTCCCCAAAAGTAGTGGTTCGGGTCGGAACTTGCTGCAACCACCCCCCCATATTGATCCACGATGAGCAAGCCGACAACCTTATCCCCTCCACGAACCTTTGTTTCCAAAAGAAACTTGGAGAGTTCGGCGTCCATGAGGCGCTCTGCACCTTCCACGCCCTTTTCCCAAACCTGCATGCGCTCCGAGATCATGCGTTGGACTATGTCGAGGTCCATCGGATACGATCGATTGACCGCCTCGACAGGCTGGCGGACACGCAACGGCGCGGACCCGAGCAGCCTGACACTTTGTACCTCAGCCTGAACCAACATCGTTACCCGATCGGCTGCTTGGATGGCCACCGCCTGAAGATTTCCACCGATCACATCGCTAAGCGAGCGCATGCCGGAGACATAGGCAAGAACGAGCCCGATCAGAAGCGGGATACATCCCACCAGTACGATCGCCAGCATGATTCGAGCACGAATCGTCCCGATTTTCATTAGTTCTGCTGCCTCGTTGGGACAATATTGTAAGCACCAGGGATGAGAAAACTCCAGGCCCAGATCACAACGATCAGCCCTCGATGGCTACCTCATGAGAGGGGGTAATAAGGACGCTCAGATGGAACCACATCGCATGACCACATTCACCCTCCGCCCAGCACGACATGAAACGTGAGATCTGCATCCACTCGACGCACTTTGATGGACACCTCTTGACCCGGGGTGGTCCGTTCGATCAGAAAATTCTTCAACTGGGCGGCATCGATAACCTCTGTACCCTCAATGGCTAACAAAATATCGTGTCTCTGCAGACCAGCCGCTTTGGCCGGCTCGGTGACATCCTGCACGGCCATGCGCAACCTCGTGCCATCTTTGACTGAAGTCAAATGGAGACCAAGCTTGGAAAAGGCGAGAGGTTTTCCGGAAAGCGCCGCGTTGACGATGCGCTCAGCGAGAATTCCTGGGATCGCGAATGCCATGCGGCTGCAATAGTTCTGTGTTTCTTCTTTATCAGTCTGAATCACCGCATGCACGATTCCCACAATCTCCCCTTGCCCGTTAAAGAGTCCTCCTCCTGAGTTGCCGCTACAAGCCGAAAGGTCAGCCTGCAACAAGCGGGTAGCGACTGTTTGTAGGAAGGTATTGGTATTCCCAAGCCTGCCAAAGGCCATGGTCGGCCCCCACCCAAGCGGGTAGCCGACTGTGAAGACCTCCATTCCGGGTAAAACGTCTCCGGTGACAAATGAGGTTCCTGTCTGCAGTTTCGAGCGATGCTGTTCGCTCACTCGATAGAGCACGACATCCATAAAGGCACTGTCACCAACGAGATCGGCTAGAAGTTCATGCAGATCATTGGTCAGTATACGAATTCGCTTCTGGATGAGAGTACCGGTCGTCGGATCATGCTTTTCCGCAGCATGTCTGGCGGTAACCACATACCCGTCTCGCAGATGAAAGCCAGTGCCCCGAACAGCAACTTTCCCTGGCTTCTCCGGGGTTCGTTGATCTTGGGTGTCTGCCAGAATTCCCACCGTCACCTGTCTCGCTCGCTGAAACGCGTCTTGGCTGAGTGGCGTTGTTTCAGCCATGAGGGGAAAAGCGAACATCAGTGAGACACCCCCCGCACACAATGCGGAGAAACATGGGTAAAATGACTTCAACGACCGATAGCGGATCATGTGATACTCCTTTCAACAACAACCGTTTCCCTCAGTAGAGAAGTTCAACCTGCCTTGTTGCTCACCGAGTGCAGATCCTACCCAAGTGTTTCGGTGCATCTCAACACACTGATGAGATGGGCACATCATGCATACACCACCGGTTATCCTTCACGCCAACGTTCCACGACGACTGCTGAACCGTCCATGTCCCACCAGATGCAGGCCTGTTGGCCTCTGTGGTAATCTGACGATCCTCGGCCATGGCTGAGCGACGACCAGCCATCGACACCGAGCTTATCGTGCAATGCCCTCCGGCCCTACGATGAGACTACTGGTGCAATCTTATGTTGGATTATCCTATATGGCCCGCGACTGTGCTTTCATTCCTCGTCATCATTGGAACCCCCACGCTCACACAGGCAGGATCAATACCATCACCTGAATTAGCCAGTCATTTGGAGACCATTGCGGAATTGGCCCGACCATCACCAATGCTACCCATCCCAGCCGGTATCTTTGTATACGGCAGTAAGAGTGTCCCAACTGCGCCCTATGGCAACTGGACACCCTTCGACGATACGGAACTTCCTCAACATCGAGTCTGGCTGGATACATATGAGATCGGTCGCGACGAAGTGACTCTCGGTGAATACCTAGTCTTCTTACACCAACGAAACCACCATCCATCGGATGAATTGCAGAAACTCCTCTGGCATGTCATCACCATCCACTTCATCCCGGACGAAACCCTGACGCGGTGGCCGGCGCTCTATGTCACGTGGACTGAAGCCAAGGATTTCTGCGCAGCAAAGCAGGCGAGACTACCGACGGAAGCTGAATGGGAAAAAGCGGCGCGAGGGTCAGAGGGCTATCTCTTTCCCTGGGGTGAGACCACCCCGAGCTCCTCGCTCGCGATGTTCGGACAGCATCATATGCATGAGATCCCCATTCTCGCCGTCGTCGATTCTCTCGATCATGGCAAGAGTCCTTATGGACTGCACCATATGGCCGGAAATGTGGCAGAATGGGTGCAAGACTGGTTTGGGCCTGATTACTATGCCTATATGCCGGAACGCAATCCTCCGGGCCCCACGACTGGCCGATACAAGGGCGTTCGTGGCGGCTCATGGAAAAGTGCTCGGATCATGCTGAGAACCGCAACGAGGGGCGGGGCACCTCCCGATCAACGCTCGGCGACGATCGGATTCCGCTGCGCACGCCCCTCGATCAAGAGTGCCAACTAGTTGCCAATCTGCATGGACAGCTTGATGAATGATTGTTTCTCGATCGAAGGAGGTTTCAAATGAAAATGGACCGGTCCCTATGAGAGGAGTTGTCGCGCCTCTGAGATGGCTCACTCTTCTGATTCCTTGCAGTCTACTACTCCCCGCCCTTCCGGCCAAGGCCTTGGAGTTTACGGCTGATCAGATCACCAAAATTGATGGGAGATCGCAAAAATCCAACGTCTACTACCGCGACAATATGTGGCGTATTGACCACCATACGATGGGACCGGTCAATGTCAGCATCGTACGGAAAGATAAGCAGGTCGTCTGGCTGTTACTATCTAGAATGAAGCATTTCAAGGCCATTCCCTACAACGCCGAACAAGAACTCAGAGTGACTGAAACATTGCCTGGTGAAGTCTCGCGAGAAGAGATCGGTCAGGAAGTCCGGGAGGGACATCCGACAGTCCTGTACGAAGTTACGACAAGGCAAGGCGAGCAGGTCGATGTCTACTATCAATGGGTCGCAACAGACCTTCACTTCCCCATGAAGCTGGCCAAAAAAGACGGGAGTTGGATCATGGAATACCAGCACGTCAAGATGCGCTCGGTTCCCGATTCGCTATTCAATCTCCCCCTCAACTTTCACCCATTGGAAGATTTCAATAAGACGGCAGCGCCTGAGCCAACTGCACCCGGCATGTAAGGGGTCCTGAACAGGACTGATCGCTCCGCGATCAGTTTATTCCAACATCGGCCGCACAGCGAAAGCCGGTCGACTCATTGCGCATCGTCGGATCACTGTCGACACGCGTAAAGATGCGGACAGTCGGCGTTTCATTCTGCCAGCCCGCTCCACGAATCACTTTCTTCGTACCTTCCTGTGGACCTTTCGGATTTCTGGATGGGCTTTTTTCGTAATACCGCGCATCATACCAGTCATTCACCCATTCCCACACATTGCCAACAACATCGTATACACCATAGGGACTCTTTCCCGCCTCATAACTTCCAACCGGCATGAGCGTCTTCTCGCCGATCCACCGCTGGTTGTAATTCAGATGTTTTGCGGTCGGCTCAACATTCCCCCATGGAAACCGGCGATCGGACGTCCCTTTTGCTGCTTTTTCCCACTCTGCTTCCGTGGGAAGTCGTTTACCCACCCACTTACAGTAGGCGTCCGCGTCAAACCAATCAACATTGATCACAGGACGATCAGTCAGGGATTCTGTGATGCGGTCACCTTGCCAGAGATTTCTCGTAGGATTTGTTGGGTTCTGTGGAACACGATGGCCGGCGCTCTTGACAAACTCGATATAGCGACCGTTCGTCACTTCGAATTGGTCGATCCAAAACGTATCCAACAAGACCTCGTGACGTGGATACTCGTCTCGCCCCCCATCACGATCCCCTGGTGGAACGCCCATGGGAAATGACCCGGATGGGATTTCGACCATCGGCGCACGATCCTTCCCCTTCGGCGGTGCAATGACAGCCTGGAATGACTGCGCGTCCGCCACGAAAGGAATTGTGTTGAACAGAATCCCGAGCATCGCCGCACCAACCAGCAGCAGAACAGCCATCGATCATGACTCCTTCGTTGAACTCCAACAGTCACGTCAGTGTATCATCGCCTGCAATAGGACCGCCGTGCGGCCGAGTTTCTCGTCGATCACGCATTGTTGACGCCTCGTCGGCACCTACCCCCTGACTTGTGCAAGGCGCAGCAGCTCGCCTCCTGCCGTGGCGCGAACTGCATCATCTTCATCATGGAGCCCCTGTTTCAGAAGCGGGAGCGCACTCACGCCACCCAGCTTTGCCATCGATTTGAGGACTGCGATCCTCACCCGAGGCATCGTGTCCGAGAACAAAGCTCTCACGGCTGATCGCGCGGCGGTTCGATTCCCCTCAGAGGCTCGAGCGAGAGCTCGAGCCAGCGCAGTGCGTACGGCCGACTCTTTTGTACCGGAAAGAGCCTCGATCGCTGGAGATAATTCATCAAACCGTTCGCCCTGCTCTAACAATCCCCCTATCACAAACGCCCTGACGGACGCGTCACGGTCCTCAGTGATGGCCTTGCGTAATGGGGATCGAGCATCCAAGCCCTGGAGCTGCCCGAGGCTCACCGCAGCAGCCACTCGAACCGGAGGGAGCGGGTCCCTCAGCAGCCTACTCAAGGCAGTGAGCGCCTCCGGCGTAGACACATGGCCAAAGCCCATGGCAGCCACGCCGCGAACCGATGGTTGTTTGTGCTGGCTGGCTTCGATCAGAATCGGCAACACCTGCGCTCCTTGCAAGTCGACCAACGCGCGAATCGCCGCGCCTCGTTCATCGGGGTTTGGAGCTTTTCCTGACTGTTCCAACAACGCACAGCCTTGTGTGCGCCCATGACGGCAAAGGGCCTCTGCCGCCGCCACACGTACCCGTACCTCAGAGTCCTGCAGCAACGGTTCGATCAGCCTGATATTCGAGGCATCATCGGATCTCCCTAGTCCTTTGAGGACCGCCTCCTTGACGAGAGCAGCTTGATCGCCCAAGGCGTCGCGGAAACGATTCGATCGACGCCCCTGTTCCAATTTCGCTAACCCTTCAGCAGCCAGTGCCCGAATCAATCCGGACCCGTCATTGAGCCCGTCCTCCAAAAATGGAACCGCATCCGAACTTTGCCAATCTTTGAGTGCGGTATACGCGACACCGCGCATCTGTTCCCTCATGTCTTTCGCAAGGACAACGACGAAGGCCAGAGCGACCTCTTGAAGAAGCGAGTGATCTTCTTGCCTCGCCACCTGGATAAAGCTGTCGTAATCTGCCAACGCCTCTTTCGGCTTACCCAACCTCAACAATGTACTGATTTTCAGTCGGCGAACTTCCGGCGCACCTGCCACCTCCGTATCAAGCTTTCCCAGCTCCTCAATCACCCTCTGATATTCATGCTGATCGTAGAGCGCCTGAATCTTCTGAACGCCGGACGCTGCTCCTGCAAAAGCAGCGTCGGCAAGAGGGAGCAACCCGATCAGTGCAAGTAGGCCGATCGTATACCATCGAACACCTGAGCGCTTCATGTCTTAACTCTTCGTGCCTTTAACGAGTGGAACTCGCGCGTTTCTTGTATCCGGGTGGCCCCTCGAAATACATCGCTGGTTGATGTGACTTCCGGATTCGTTCGTACTGAAATGACCAATCTCGGTCTTGACTGACCAATTTGAGAACGATGTCCATCTCCTCATCGACCCACTCATAGAATCGTTCTCCTCTTCCATGGCGCTCCGTCTGAACGTCAAACAGCCTGGCGGGACGGTCGGCTACCATAGCGGGACCGATCAGTGTTCTGGTCGTTTCTCCGCTCAATTTGGGGCGCGTAGGGATGATGTCCTCCGCCAGCGGCATCACCAAGAGTTCTCGCTGTTGAGGAAGCACATACCACACCTCCGCGTAATCCGGGCGTATGATTTCGATCGCCGCAAATCCACGTTCCGTTCGAACGGCATACTTGTACTCCAGCCTCAGGCGGTCCCCCTTTCCAAACACTTGCGCCTGACGTTGCTTCCCGTTCACCGATACGACGAGACGGCCGGAAAATTCCGGCTCAGGGGGAAAAGTGTCTCCACCCTCTACAACCAAGCGTGGGAACCAAACCGACACCACAGCGATGAGGACAAGGAGCACCGGGTTGTAGGCTCTCCTTCTTGCCCCTCTCTGCATCAGTCGTTACTGCTGAGTTTCAACCACCGGTTGGATATCGACGGGATGCCCCAATGCCTCAAGGCCGAATCGAGGATTGTCCATGACCTTATAGGCGGTCCGATTCCCTTTCGGAGCTTGCAATGACAACCGCTCAATCAGCTTTCCGTCTGGTTGCACCGTGATGAACTTCGTCGTTCCTGGTCCTGTCTGGGGATGCCAGACCACCAACTGGTACGTGCCGGGCGGAATTCCCTCGATCACGAACTTTCCTTTCGGATCGGTCAAGGTATAGTAGGGATTGTTCACGGCCATGGCCCAACTTTCCATATACGCATGAAAGCCACACTGCATATAGAATGTCCGCCGACCTTTGTTGAGATACACTGGCCCGACCAGCGACTTTCCTGGCGCATGATTATGCATGGCATAGAGATCGCCCCGCCGATGCTGATGGTTCATGATCAGTGGGGTGTTGAACAACACCCGGTTGCCTGCTTCGGGCGACGTCTCATATCCCTGGATATCATGCATGACCGGGTCCATATTGATCACTTCCACTGCATGCCCATTTCGAACCACGGTCATGAATGGCTCGAACTTGCAATCGCGGGCTTCGATCAACGGAACGGACACGTCAAACGGTTTTCCAGACTCGACACCTTCCAGCAAGACGATCGCATCCTTCAGCCCTCGGCCGGAGTCGACGACAAAATCATACAACAATCGCCACCCACGGCCGTTTGAAATGCGTCCACAATAGACAGGATCAGGAAACGTGATGAGGTTGAACCCTTTCGGTTCGGGAGCATCGCCACTCAAGGTCACGATGCCTTCAATCCTTCCGCCGTGCGGTACATCAATAACCTCATAGGCCGCCGCAACGATCGGCAGCAACAGCGCAGCGACGAAGAGTACGATTCCAACGCGACACGTGTGCAACGATCGGTTCACGAATGAACTCCCCTTTTTGCACTCACGATTGCACCGCCTACAGCACCTTTAAATAATACGGAAGGAACCTGCGCAAGCAGAACAGAAGACCAAGGCCCCTCCTGACGTACAGTCAAATTACGCAGAGTCCACGCAACGCGATCTCGATATACCACACCAATCCTATTGACTGGGGGCTTTACGATTAGCCGTACCCTGCAAATCCATTTCCAGCAAGACCGGACCGTCCGGTTGCTTGGGTTCAATCCGATGCGGCATTTGGTCGACCATGAGTTTCGTTAATGGAACTGCCGCAATAGTCGTCGCTTTACTAAATGAATTCGAATACAGGAAAAGCCGTACGCTCTTCGGCCGTTCGCTCGGCTTGATCTGAGGAACGACCTCATTCCCCACAAAACCAACCAGGAGCCCACTCCCATCGCCAAGCTTATGAATCTCGTAGGATCCAGACGAGGAGGACACCTGCTCCAACATCAAATCCGGACTCTGTGTCACCAATGCCAAACCAAGTTGCTTGGGTGCAATGAACCCATAGCTCCCCGTGGGAGCCAGTGAAAACCGAACCGCACCACTCTTCAACTCCGCCACACCGTTCTTTGACCTCATCTGACGCCTCAATTCCGGCTCAGTTCCGGCCGCCTCGATGACCACAGCAGCAGGCGCAGCCTTCTCCATGGGCAGCACCTCTGTCTTGCCCCCCGGCGCTCCATCGCTCAGTTGCGGCACGCCTGCCTGGAGTAGGACCGCAAGCACGATGGCGGCTGGCCGCCGACTGGTCGCTGCGAGATAAATGATATACGAATCGAACCATGTGCGTAACATAGGCACTCCTAACCCCGCTTGCTCGATACACTACCATTCGGTGGAGTTGCTCGACGACCAGAAGCTGGCCCGATCACACTGTGGAGTGTGATCGTTCAGTGTTTTGCCTCAAAAGTCGACGACTCACCTGGCATGTGAGAGACGCTGCTCGATGATTGATCGCCAGACACCGACTTCGCGCAACGAAATCCCAGCCAATTGATTCTGGTATTCGGATCAGTTCCATTCCGCATCGCGACCCTCATCGTCGTGGTGCTGTCCATCCAACCGCCGCCGCGAAACGCCTTTTGCGTCCCAGTTTCCGGCCCTCGAGGATTTCGATCCGGCGCCGTCTTGTAGTAGTCCTGGTCATACCAGTCGGATACCCACTCAGCCACATTCCCCATTGTTTGATGCAGGCCATAGGGGCTCACGGAGTTGTCATACTTATCGACTGCGATGATCGGTGGATACATCAACGACCTCTCAGGCCGGTCCCGCACGGGTCCCGAAAGCCCAGTCCTTCCGAAGTTCGCTCGGCTCAATCCTGCGGATTCCTTCCCCCAGGGATTCATTCGTCCGTCTTCGCCCCGCGCCGCCTTTTCCCATTCCGCCTCGGTCGGTAGCCGCTGGCCCACCCACTTGCAATACGCGTCGGCGTCGTGCCACGTCACATGCATGATCGGATGGTGAGCCATCGCTTCTTGGAAATTTCCACCGTCGTAGCGCCAGTCCAACTGGGGATTGCGCCCGGTCGCGAGAATGAATTTCAGATACTGAAGATTTGTGACTTCGTACTTATCAATTTGAAAGGCGTCGAGATACACGCGTCGTTGCGGAATCTCCCCTCGATAGGCCAGTCGGTCTGTCTTCTTGTCACTGCCCATCAAGAACTCCCCCGCTGGCACCAAGATCATTTCCTCTTTCGTCTTCCAGTTGGCCACACGTTCCACGGCCAGCTTCTTCCCAGCTTCCGTCCACTCTACCGTGATATCTTGCGTATCCAAGCCCCATGCGACGTGAGCCATCGCTGTTATGACGCCGAGCGTGATGACGGTCCAGCCAGCCATACGCCATGATCTTCCTCTTGCTCCCCTCATACGAAGGTCTCCTTTTCTCTTGAAGGGTTGAGATTCACCCCCTAGGGGCCCTCATTCTGAGAACCGCATCACTGTCGGTGCGGTACCCTCTCGACCGATATTCGATGCTTCACTATTTCCATCGTCTCCGGACTTCGCACAGCGAAATCCTGTCAGATAACTTTCTCGATCCGGTGGACCGGCATTGCGGCCTGCGGAACGGGCAACCTCCGGATCTTCATTCCATGATCCTCCACGAAAAACCTTGAGTTCTCCACTCTTGGGCCCTAGCGGATTTTTGTCCTGACCTCGCCGATAGTACTCAGGATCAAACCAATCCGACACCCATTCGCTGACATTACCCGCCATTTGATAGACGCCATACGGGCTAGTGCCTTTGTCATAGCGATTAATATTGGCGAGCGGAGGGTACTTGAATCCGCGCTTCGACCCAGCGTGGGCGATATTACTCTTGATCCAACCGGCCGGCTCGCTGCCCCAGGGAAAAATCCGACCGTCCACCCCACGTGCTGCCTTCTCCCATTCAGCTTCTGTGGGAAGCCGTTTCCCGGCCCACCGACAAAAGGCGTCGGCCTCATACCAGCTCACGTTAATCACGGGATGGAGGGCAGCCTTTTCCGGAAAGGGATTCTCTCGCCAGAATTTTGGCCAGGCGACTCCCGTCCCAAGCACGAATCGGAGATACTCAACGTTCGCCACCTCGAACCGGTCGATCTTGAAGGTGTCAAGATAGACTTGGTGCTGTGGCTGTTCCTGCGGACCGGCGGCACGGTCCTTTCGAGGATCACTCCCCATAAGAAACGATCCTGCCGGAACCAGTACCATTCCACCCGGCACCTCCATCGCCCCCAACCGCTCCGCTTCATCTTGTGGAGTCCACAGCGGGGGCTGCTTGGAGCTTTCGTGATCAGCCCTGGCCGAGGTTACCATAAGCCCCAGCAGGCCACACAAGACAATAATCCCTGAGTATCGCATGAGATCGACGAGTGATGGCGCCTGCCCCTCAGCCTGTCTCAATCCGACCATCGCTCAGCGTTTCTGCTTTTGAATCATGGGATCGATTTCTTTCTGAGCTTCTTCCGTCACATTGTAGCGGACATAATCGTGCTCTAAGACCTCATTGGCATAGAGCCGACCAGTTGGAGCCTGAACCATCAGCGTCGTTTCCATCGTCTCTTTTGGACGCACAGTAATGGTTCGCTCAACCGGTGTCCTCACATACGGATGCCAGACGACCAACTTATAGGTACCGGGTGGAATATCGGTGATGGTGAACCGTCCCTGCTCGTCTGTCTTCGCGAAGTAGGGATTATTCACCGCGATCCCCCAGCTCTCCATATACGCATGAAACCCGCACTGCATGACGAAGATCCGGCGCCCTTTACTGAGATTGACCAGTTGCTTCGTTGGAGCCCCGGCCATGTGTTTGTGGTACATCGCCGCATCGCTACGATCTTTAAAATTTCGCGGGTGCTGCGAATTCATCGGGAGCGGCACATTGAACAGCACCCGTGCGCCCAGATTCGACGTTTCATACGCCTGAATATCGTGCATGACAGGATCCATATTGACGACTGTCACCGTTTGGTCGTCTCGCACCGCCATGGTGAAGGGGAGAAACAAGCAGTCCTTTGCCTCAACTTGAGGTGTACTCGTCTCATCAAACGGCTTGCCTTTCTCGATTCCCTCCAGATAGACCACCACCTCGCGAAACTCGCCTGCCGCTCCCACCTGGAACGGCTGTAGAATACGCCAGCCCTGCCCATCGGAAATCCGCCCACAATAGAGTTGGTCCGGCAATGTCGTGAGATTATAGCCCTTTGGCTTGGGAACCAGCCCATCGAGCCTCACCGTACCTTTGACGGTCCCGCCATCCGATACTTTGATTTCCTGATAGGCAAGCGCAGGACCTGACAGCGACAGCAAGACTAAACCCACCGCCCATCGTGTGATACTTCTCACATTCAATCCCTCCAGCCTCCCTCGCCTCACCTTCATCACCTCTATTCGGTCCTTCTTCGACATACTAGTCTCTATGCCAGCCCCATGGTGCATTTCCTAAATAATCCTTCTCGAAATCTCCTCTGCATCCTACCAAAAACACAAGTGGGGGAGCCGCATGAAACAGGCGACTCCCCCACCAGGGATTTATACCCTGTCCCGTTCGCCTATTTCATGGCGGTCGGGATGGCTTTCACACCGGGCTTTGCTTCCGCCTGCTTTGCACCTACACCGATTGTGCTCAGCGTTTGGATCCGTGAATCGCCCACTGGCAACACACGGAGATAGCCCCATTGTCCGGACTGCGTGTAGGGCAGCCGTTGATTGGACCACACGAAGTCTCCCACCTGTCGATACGGTCCACCCGCACCGCCACGGAGGAACACATCGAGCGTCTCAGATCCCGCGTATTCCACGACGCTGATCATATCGGCTCCAGGCATGTAGGGCTCGATCGGCCATTCATGGCCCTCAATGCCGAACATCCCGTTCTGCTCACTGTTGGCGCCGATCACGTGGATGCGCAGCGCATCACCGGCATGGGCCTCGATGACAGGCGTCGCCGGGTCTTCCGGCTTGCCTACAACGCAAGGCTGGAAAATCTTGCCCAGCGAACATCCCTGCTCCTCACGGAACTTGTATGGTTCCGCACGGTAGTTGACGGACGTCAACCCCGCCACGTTCTGCACGTAGGGCATGAACGCGGTTCCGATGATGTTGTCCTCATCCTGGAAGAAGAGGGCCACATCGCGATAGTTCCGCTTGCCCACGTTCTCCGGCAGACTGGCGTCCACGATCACATCCGCCCTCCAGGAATTCTTCTGCGAGATATCAGCGCCAGTGACTGGATCACGATACTGTGATCCCTTCGGACCGACGATGATCGCCCCGTACAATCCATTGCGCGGATTGACGACGATATTGCCACCGTCCCACACCAAGGAGGTCGTCTCCTTGTTCGACGGATGTGCGTAGTAGGTGTACTGCCGCTTCTCACCTGGACCAATAGTCTGGTCGCCGCCATTGTTGCCGACGTTCAAACCTTGGCTGTCTTTCGGATCAAAGGCCAGACCAGGCGCAAAGAATGACGCCCGGCTCGCCTTCATCTTATTGGTCAAGTTTACCTTGATACAATCGCCCAAATTGGCCCGTAGCGTCAGCGGATGCGGCGTTGCACCGCTGGAAACCGTTGTCGCTTCTCCCTCAAGCGCGAAGACCTTGCCTTCCGGCATCGTCATCTCGATCTTCCGTTCGAAGTCGACTTCAATCACATCCGGCGCCTTCGGATTCAACTTCATGGGGCGATCCAAAGCCACCACACTGAAGTTCTTCACCGGTGCATCCGCCGGACAGACGGAGCTTGGAGTGGCAGGAATGCCGAGCGGATTGGTCCCCCTAGGCAACGGCTTGAGATCCGCCACTTCCTTATCGAGTACCCGCAAGATCCCCCATCCACCTTCCGCGAAGTGTGAACTTCTTCCATTAAAGTGGATGTAGTCACCAGGCATACCCTGGAATCCGCCAGCCTTTGTGACCAAATCGTACCGTTCGGCGATCCCGATGTGAATCGAGTTCTTCCGATTGGCATCCGCCGCATACCGTTCCGTGAGGAAGGTATGGCCCGAAATGGTCCAGACATGGGATTCGTTCATCAGCTGATGCAACAGGCGAACCACCAAGGTGTCCCCTGTGTACGCACGGATCAATGGCGTACCCGGATCTCCATGGATCGCGCTGCTGAACAGCTTCGACGTATCTGGATTGTTGGACAGGCGTTGTGCAAACGGAGCCGCGCGGAAATTGAAGCCGCTGCCGGTCGTATGCGTCCCGCCGTTGATGTACTTATTCGGCGCATTCAGGATCTTTTCCGGCATCTGGAACGACACGGTCTTGCCGGCTTCCAACGCCACTTCTACCGGTTGTCCTGGCGGATTACCGGCCTCGATCACGTTCACAGTGTGCGGCACCGTGTCATGGATCGATACCATCAGCTCACGGAAACTGCCACTCACGCCCGCCCCAATCGGTTCGTTGCTGTGAATGTCTGCAATTGGACCACTGTAGACCAACTTACCGTTCTTCGGATCATGATAGGTAGATCCAAACGGTTCCACGATCGTCACGCCGAACCCGCCATGGGGCCAAGTCGTCGCGCCGAACGCATGGTCATGCCAGAACACGGTCCCCAGATCCACGTCTACCCACCAGCGATACCGGACGAACTCCGGCGATACCAGATCGCCCGCTGGGTGATTGTTCTTGAGTGGCTTGAAGAACGTGATCTGATTGCCTTTGATCTCCTTGATCCGAACGACTTCCTGACAGCTCTTGTCCCGTGGCAACGAGGCCGTCGGATCGTTCCCCTTCTCCAAACAATCCATACCGACCATGACTTCGGTATTGACATGGAAAGGCGTGGCGCCTGGAGCCATCTTGATCGTGAACGATTTCGCTCCCGCCTTCACGGCGCCCTCGAGCTTCGCCACCATCGGGGCCGGCAACCCATGCTTGGTCTTCTTCCCCCACATGGTGAAGGGCCGGACCGACATCTCATACTCAAATCCTGAAATCACACCATCCGAGTTCCCCGTGTCGAACTGGAAGAAATGGGGGTGGATGTTGATCTTGGACGACTGGAAGTTCGTGTAATCGTCATCATCCCACTCGCTCGTCAGAAGCACGTCCACACAATCATAGACATTGGCACGAATGACTGCTGGAAGCTTCAGATCGTCGTTCGCTCTGGTCAAACGCTCTTCTTCATGAAGCACGTAGATCAAGCCGTCCTTGTCGACCATGGCCGGCTCTTTCCCCTGCTTCTTAGCTAGAGTGATTGGCATCCGCACGAAGTGGATGTTGTAGTGCTTGCGATTCGCATTATCAGGACAGAGGCTCCATCGGCCCTGCTCACCCGGCTTGGCCGGTTCGGAGGTCCGCTCACCATTTTCATCCTGGTGAATCGGTTCTAGCCAGGGCGCGCCGCTGTGGTTCGCTGAGAACGGCACACGTTTGCCGAAATGCGGTTTGAACAATGGCCACGCCATTTTGGCTGTGGTCGGGTCGAACAAAATGGCAGGCCTGGTGCTGTCATCCCACTTGGCCGCCCATGCATATTTGGGATTCTGCGCAGTGCTTTCCCGCTCGCCGCGTGCGATGTTGCCGTCCCACTTCCAGTCCCACACCGTCGAATCATAGGCCATGATCTGGCCCTTTTCGTCGTTCGTGTGGCCTGGTTGACCTTGAGCCGGAACGAACATCTCCACCCAGTCCTTGATATTCACAACCACTGGATCAGATTTCCAGTTGGTCTTCTGTCCCTTGTCCACGATCTTGAAGGTCTTACCGAACCAATCAACGGTGGTTCCGATCAGCTTGTCGGAAGAAACACCGAGCTTCATCCGGCCCTTCCGATCCGGCAATTCCTGCAGATCCGGCATACTATCGGTATGGCTCGCGCCGACCTGCAGCGTGTTGTAGAATCGGCCGTAGCCCCACATACCCGCCACATAATGGTGCGCCACGTGACAGTGGTAGAGGAACTCGCCTGCCAGATGCTGGCAACCACCACCGCCGCATTCCGGTTCAAGATCCAATGCTTCTGATGGACCGATGACTTCCACGTCCACACGATCGGACTTGGTCCGCACCACCGGATACTTCACAGGCCCATCCGCACCCATTGCCCAAAGATTGTTGGAATCGGTGCCGGGGCTCCGCTGCCACCGAATCGTCCCACTATGCGGATGATGTGAATGAAACACTTCTGAACCACCATGAACCACCCGCCACTTCACCGGCTCGCCCAAATAGCCACGGGCGATCGTGGTCGGCGTATCGCCGAACGTATAGGAGCTATAGGCCATCGACTCGTCTTCAAACCCGAAATACTCGTGTTGCAAATGCATCTGATCGATCCCGAACGGCTCACTGCGATAGTTGATCGCTCGACCGCCCGGACGGTAGGCATCCGTCAGCGGGTCACGCTGAGGCAGGAAGTCGCCCTTCTTGTTCAGTGGTCGGAACGCTTCATCCCCGATTTCATGATAGAAGAGCACGAACTCCCTGAAGTCCGGTCCTGACCCGTTATCGATATTCACCTGCCAGCCGTTCCTGACCTCCTTGTCAGGGCCGGTACCGATTGAGTCGAGGTACTTGGACCCCTTTGGCTCCACAATGAAGGCGCCGAAGAGACCGAGGACCGTCAATTCACGATCATGGCTGAAGGAGTGAAACTGCCGCACCCCTTCCTGCATCTGTGGATGGATATACCATTCGAACTCTTGCGACTTGCTCGGCGCCACGATGGAATCGGGGTTCGTCGTCGTCGCCGGCTTGCCGGTGGCGCTCACAATCATACTGGAGGCCTGGATGAACAGGCTGCCGTCCTCGCCCTCCATCTGATTGCGAAGGGTCATCTTCAGGCAGTCACCCTGGTTCGCTCGGAGCACCAGGGGCTGAATCACGTCACCCTGCAACCCGGTCGAGACAGCGCCCGGATCGAATCCTTCCTTTTCGCGAGCCTCCTTGTTCTTCGCTTCCTCGGCACGGGCCGCCGTCAGATCTTCCGTGTTCACATACATGTAGCCCGGATAGAAATCCAGCCAGCGATTCAAGGTGATCTCGATATTGATCATCGAGACGTCGTACTTCCTAACCGGTGCATTGGCCGGACATTTCCCACCGGTCGTCAACACCGGCTCGCCCTTCGACGCATCCGTCATAAGCAGGAAGCTGCTGCCGTCCTGCCCCATATACTGGTGCATCATCGACATGCCGTTGAACGCACCGGATGTCTGCTGGACCTTCGCATCCTTTTGGGCCTGCTGTTCCAGCTTCTCCATCAAGCGATGGTGCTGCATCTCCATCTTTTGCGCATTGTCGGCGCGCCCTTCGATGGCATTCTCTACCACCGTCTGCCCCTTCAGCTGTTGAGCCCAGCCTGGCATCGCCACCGGCGTCGCATGCCCACCATGCTGACCATCACCCGATTCCGCCGCAAACAATCCCGGCGCCGCAATCAGCCCCCCAGCCAACAACACCGACTGGAGTATCCGTGCGATACCTGATCGCCTCAGCCCCTTAAAAGGTTTAAACATAGAACCTCCCATACTTGGCCTCCCCTCGCTTAGATTCATCCCTTAGAGCGGATGATCTTATTGAAAGAACCCCCTGTTTATCCTCACACTATCCTCACACTTCAACATCGATCTACATTTCAAAATTAAGTAGTACACCTCTCCTAGCACCAACTGGTCCCAGTTCTTTGCGGGCTATGTAGCCGCTTACCAGAAACGGTGTCAAGCTCTTTGTGTGACTGAGGTGTTCTTTTGACACCCCCTCCACACACACTTCATAGAATGGTGAACCACCGGCCTCCAGCGTGACTCCGGCCTCAAGTGACCTTGAGGGATAAAGAGCTGGTGAAGGGCTCCTTCTTGCGAAGGAATGGGTCATTCGGAGGCCGGTCCAAAATCACCCCAACCTTCACCAGCGACAATTATTGTCAGCAATCGCTGTGCCGAAAAACGGCAACGAACAGCATGAATGGGAAATATCTCGTCATAACAGATTGTTAGAACGATTCAGATAGAGGAAACTCATCGTTCGTTTGTGGGGAATTTTTCTACAGGATGAACCAGCGGCTACGCCAAAACCACTCAATGTTAATAAATACAAAACGTTAGGCTGTCTACTTGCCTAGACAGTGCTGATCATGAAATTGGGGCATGAAGGGGCAATTGGAGCGCCATGTAGCACCGGGTGCTTGTGTCTTTTGTATTTCGCTGGGAGCGATCTAGCCACAAGAGACGAGAGCACCGATCGAAGTCGGTTGGACAAGATTGCGGACAATATCGGTCGCTGCTTACACGGCAGGAATCGGTTGGGCTTTTCTCGGGAACCCAGCCAGCTTCACTGGGGATATTCAGTGAATGCAGTTAGAAGAACGCCAGGCTGGCGTAGGTGACGGTGGAATTGTACTGATCGGTGATGCCGCGGTCGTAGCGAAGGACTTGGCCTTTTTCGGCTTGGATTAATCGGAGCAGACTATAGATCGGGGAAAATCCGGATATCCGCCGTTGATCGTTTTCTTTTTGAATATACCCGGAGAATCCAGCCGGCTTGAGCTCTTCGACCGGTTTCAACATTTCCAGGTCCTGCTGCATTGAACGATGGAAAGAGAAATCGGTGGGTGGCGCACTATCGCCGTAGCGCATCCCCAGATGCGCCAATTCCCCTGCGGCAATGATACATACGGTCCTTCCCGACGCCGCGATCACCTCTCGGAATGCGCTAAGGAGCTGCTCCACAGAGCTCTGAACAGCTGGATCGTTGAGGCTGAGGGCAGAAAATGACGAGAGAATCGGGACGATCGTGAACGGTTTACCAACAATGGTCTGGAGAAACGGTAGCTGAAATTCAATAGCATGTTCTGTTTGGTGAGCCATCTCTTCGTCAAAGAATTTCGGCACCAGCCCCTTCAGCTGATCCACGATCGTTCGATCGGCTGGCACCACTCCTAATGGTGTCTCAAAATCCTTGTCTGTGACGGCAAAGAAGTTCTCCAGCCCTGCATGGGCAGTCCCGATGATGACATAGACATCCGGCTGTTGAGCTTCCTGTAGCTCCTTGTAAGCCCATGCGTAGACCGATCCGGCTTGTTTAAGATCATACGTGGGGGCGACCAGCCCCTTGATCAATTTGCCTCGGTTCTCTGAGGGCTTAAAGTCCGGCCCCTCACCGGATGTAAAGAACCCATCGATCTGCTTCTTCAGTTTGACACCGTCCGCCTCGTAACTACGGCCAGCAAACGCCGCCTGCCGGATTGGTTGCTGCCGATACGCAATCCTGGCCTGTTGCTTGGCAGCCTCGACCCGTTCCCCCTCCAAAAAGAGTTTCTGCTCCAAATCCGTCACAAGCTGCTCTACCTTATTCGGCATCAGAAACTCGCCAAACCGTTTCAGATACAGCGCACCGATGTCCTGGATGGAATGCTCTCCATCGAAATGTTGCACGATGAAGAAGAAATTGAGCGGCAGGACCAACTTCTCCTTGCTCAAACCACTGGGATCCCAGAGCACGATCAGCTGATCCTCTCCCTGCTTAATGGGAGAAAATTGCAGATTCCGCAGGACAGGGAATTGAGCAGGACTTTTTGCAATACTGGAGGTCATAGCGGAGATCATTGTAGGGGACAAACGGTTACAGCTGCAACCGCTTCGACGACCCCTCCTTCTCAATGAATATCAGGTGGTTGCTCTCGACCCCGTCGAGCGAGCAGAAAGAGAGCCCCAACCGTGAGTAGCGACAGCCAAACAGTCGGACGACCATAGGAGGTATCGGAGAATTCGATCAAGTCCGTCAAGCGACCGATCAACAGCGACATGCGTGCCATGACCGTGTAGCCAAACCCGGCGCCGAACGAAATCATCAAGAAGAGAATACCGGTTCGTGCCACCGCCTTCCCCACTCCGCTATGCTCGATCGAGAAAAAGAAGTAGAACAACACCGAGCTGACACCGATGAAGATGATGATCGCGTTGAGGTGGCTGGCCGGATTGAGCAGATTCATCGAGAACGTGACGCCATCCGACCCAGTCATCGACAACAACGGTCGAATGGTATCCTCGACTTGTTTGAGAATGAAGGATGACACCGTTCTCGGGATCGCCAACCCAGCGCCCATCCCGACAATAAAGGCAAACGCATAGCGAGACATCCAGGCCGCCTTTGGCACATACCGAGTCAGCATCAGCATCCCAATGGCAACGGGAATCAGTAGGGCGATTTCACCATTCTCAACGATCGGTTTGACGACCAGATGCACGATGACCGTATCGTAGGTCTTCACAATCACGTAGCCGACTGACACCCCCACATAGAGATGTTCCGCGAGTTTGAACAGCGGGTTGTCTTTGTAGAGGAACGAGAAGATCAGGAGGGTCAACCCGGTTGCGACCCACGCTCCTACGATCATTTCTAGCGGCATCGTCGTCACTGATGACTCACCCTTTTTGTTGGCGGAGTGAAAAATAGAACAAGTTGCACATGATCACCAGCGCAATGATGGCGAGATGCGTGGCCGACTGCGCGTCCATCCCAGCCACGGCCTTGCCTTTCTGTCCGATCAGGTTTTCGTATTCCGCTGCGCCACGGAGCCCCCCGATGAGGCCGTTGATCTGACCGCTCCGTAGCAATGGATATAAACCGGGAGCCATCACGCCCGTGCACCCACCACCCATTTCAAACTTATACTTATCCTTACCAAAGACATACCATTCTTCCACCCCCGGCCGTCCTGCCCCCAAACTCACCATGTAGCCGACATCCTTCAAGCTGCGCACCCCCTCAAGAATCGGCAACTCCTTCGTGGGCTTGCCTCGATAGTCACTGGGATAGGCCGAGTAGAGGTCCTGTCCCATGTTGATGATCACCGCTTGGCCACCGGGACTCCATCCGAGAAAGGTGTAGTCCGTGCCATTTTCTTTTCCCATTTCTTTGGCAACTTGCGTCACTAACTGATCCGCCATTCCTGTTCCGGACACCCACAGTGTCATCGTGATCACGTGAAGGTTCTTTTTGAACGCATGACGCAGCAGCGCGATCGCTTGCGGATACAGCTCGGGTTTGGACGCCGGGTCGAAATCGATCGACAGAAGGAACACCGAACCTTCCGGCAACGATTCAATATGGTCATACACACCACGCACTTCCGATGAAGTTTTGATCGGCAAGCCGACCGGATAGAGCAGCGGCAAGAGCGTGCAGAGACCGATCATCAAGAAAATGATCCGCCGATCAATCTTGAGCATTTTTTCCGAGAAGGTCATACCTGCCATCCACATCTTTCGCTCACAGCCTTCACTACTCCTTCCCTCCCCCGAGATACGACCGCTCTACGCCGAAGATGATCTTGAACGACAGGGCCACGGCCCCGAGGCTCACTCCGATCAGAATGGCGCGACGCACAGATGAGTTCAGCACATTCAAAATCCACGAAGACACATCACCGCTCAGGGGAATCAAATACTCACCCAACGGCACTCGTCCCATCATGACAATCACAGCTGCCACTAACAGCACGGCCGCTTCACGACTCTTGGCCCTGAACGAGCGATAGGCAGCCGATGCGATGAAGAAGGCCAGGATGGCAAACATGGTCCCTTGTAGCGGCACCATCATGTAGTTGTAGATCCAGCCGAAGGCCGTCATGGTCCCTTCGACACTCTCCTTTCCATTCGTCCAAAGCCCGACCGCGATGGTGCCGAGCATCCCGACGTACAGCACGAGACTATAGCCCCAGCCCGCTTCTTGGCGTCTGATCTTCACCGCATGCTGATGAAACAGACTGGTCACTCCCAAGATCAAGGCAAACCCACCGACGATCTGCAGCCACTTCGTCGCGGAGGTGAGCATCTGTTCCGAAGCGGGATGCGGAACATAATACTGGGCGGCAAACAGAAGGCCGGTGACCAAGGTGATCAAGAGGGGTAGCTGTCGGCGGAGAAAGATCATTTTAAATCCCTTAACAGATCGAGAAACAACTGTGGCCATTGTGCGCCCGTGACGGCTCCCACCGTCGCCAATACGATGCCAATACCGATGGCACTCAGGACGACCGCCTTCCCGATATCCTGACCGAGGAGCGTCCCGATCTGCACCGGTTCTTTGGAGAGGTATGCACTGGCAGCGTAGAGCTCCTCGCCGATCAAGGTGTAGTCGCAAGTCGTCACAAAGAACGGCAGCTGGTGATCTGAGTCAGTGCCGGCGATCTGAATAGCACCGGTACTTGCGCCTGTCTCCGTCAGCAGCAACGATTCGGCGAAGTACGCGCCCATGAAGAAGTTCGCGGCCGGCTTCTTCCGCAACATAATCCCGTCCACTGCCGCCGTGTAACTGAACTGATCGGCCGTGATGAAAAAGTTGGCGTCTTCCTTGAAAAGATCCGGCTTACCCGCTTCCAAATAGGCCTGCTTGGTAATTTCCTGGCAGACTGCCATCGTAATCGGTTCGCGGTGCGGCACCAGCAATTCCGTTTCGTACAGCGCAGCCCGTTTGGCAACTTTCCCTAAAATGACTGCGGCGGCGATGGTCGAAGGATCGTGCAGGTCATGCGCGCCGGTCAGATAGAGGATCGGCTTGCCCAGCTCCGTTGCACGTCCGATCGCTTCATCGACCGCATCAAGACCTGGAATCCGCCGCAGGAAGATCTCGTGTCGCTTCGCGTAACTGATCGAGTAAAACACGAGCCCGCCAAACGACAACGCGATGATGAGATTATTGAGCTGATTCCAATTAAACCAGTCCGGCGAAGGACTGGCCACCAAGACCTGGCTGAAGACCCGCTGGTCGCCTTGAACGGCTGCCACAGCAACGGCATAGAATATCCCATCCTTGACCTCGAATCCCTTCGCGCTTCTGACCAGAACCTGATGCCAGGTTTTGTCGACGTTCCTGGTCCACCACGCGGTTTTTGCATCTTTGACGTACTTCGAGTTCCCTGGGAACTCCGCGATGATCGTGAGCGCTGCCGGGTCAGTCACAGCCGCATCACCGGCCAAGACTTGATACCGTGCATCAGGACCATCCCATGACGAAGGAGCCCACTGCACCGTAAGGCTGCCTCCACCATCACTCGGCGTGTCGAAGACCCGCATATCTTGGGGCGCACTGATCGATATCTGTGCCAAGGCAGAGGAACAGAGCCAACCAAACACCAGCAGTGTCCAGACAACCATACAGACGCTCCGTTGACCGATGAACGCCTGAGAATTCACGTCGCTCATGCCCCTTCGATGACCTCGATGTTCGTCCGCGGGATGACGGCTTTCTGTCCATCGGCAAATTTCACTTCTAAGACCCGTACCTCACTCTCTGTGGGGATCTTAGTGAGCCCTGATGGAAGCGCCGATACTTCACCGATACGCCCGAACATCGGATCGCGGATGATCCTGACCGGGTCGCCAAGACGAATGCCCTCGCGTTGTGACTGAGCTGCCCCCTTCGAGCTGGTCTGTTCCTGCGGAATAATAATCTCAGGACGAATCACGCCGGCCCTGATCTGGGTGGCACCGGAAATCGACGCCTTCTGGCCGACATGGGAGGAGAGCAACTTGAAGGTCTTGGTCGCCATCGGAATCGTCCCGAACCCCTCGGTCAGAATCAGCGTAAACCCCACCTGTTCAGTTCCAGTAATGGCCACACCCAGGTCATAGCCTAGCAAGGCGCGTAAATCTTCATCGTGAATCCCGCCGACCACCAAACCAGCGACACCAACCGCCTTGGCCTGCTTCATCGCCTCGGCTGAAAGGAAGGATCCCCCGACCACGACCTTATCCTTCATGGCGCTATTGAAATGTCCCGCGGTCAACGCTTCATCGGGCCCCTTCACCGCCATGACAATCTCCCCGGACGTTTCTCCGCCGATGCCGAAGATCCCCTGAACCAGGCTACACGTCGTTTCGACCACGACGCCCTGCTGCGGAATCGTTTCGATGATCGTGCCGTTCGCATAGGCGAGCAGCTGAAGCACTCGTGGAGGTTCGCGCAAGAGGACTTGTCCTGTGACGCTCGACACCGATTCGATCGTCCCCGCGACCGGCGAACGAATCTCCGTCTTAAACCATTTGATCAGTGGCTTGTTCTCAGCAAGGATTTCGTCCTTTCCGACAACATCACCTTCCTTTTTAATCAGATAGTCTTTGATCTCACCCGGAGCCACGCTGAGCTGATTGGCAAGATTGACCGGAAACACTTTCCCCGGCAACTCTGCACGCGCCACAACTTGATCGGAACGGACCAGATCGCCGACAGTGACCACGACCGTCCCAGGTAGCGGCAACATGCGCCGACGGTGGATGACCGTATGATCCGTCACTGTTAAACCGGGGGTGTACGAATGGGCCATTTAACGAGAGTCCTGAGTGTGGAGGTCTGCCTCGTTTCTCATCGCTCGATACTCGGTCCTGGATAGAGCCCAACGGCATTGAACCATTTCGTCAGCGCCGTGACACGGCCTGGTTGATCAGCCGGAAGTCTCAATGGCCGCCCACGGCCATCCAGCAAGAGCCCAACGACACCGCCATGAACTTCCTTTGTCACGGCCACACCCGCCCCTGCCCCCATGTTGACCCCCTTGGCAGGTTGTACCTTGATCGTGGCCTGCTTACCGGACTCTAATGGAAACAATCTCAACTCGCCGAACTTCAATGGCTCCTTCGTGGTCTTCCCATCGGGCCAGGTGATTTCATAGTCGGCACAGAGATCGCCGTCCTTTCCCTGCCCAATCGGCGCCACACATGTCCCAAGGTAGACCATGCAATCCCGCACGAACACGTCGGTCGCTGCCTTCTCGTTGATCGTGGAGAGCACTCCAAGGTGTGGCATCATGAAGATGCTGTCGACGGACAACCGCGTACAGCCCATCGGCTCATAGGCGTCGACCATCATCAACATCGATTGGATCCGCCGCGGAGCATGTGACAGAATCCCTCCGCTTCCGACGATCAAATCCAGCTTCAACATGTCGATCAGTGTCTTGCCGGAGGTCTGTTGCTCGAAGACGTCGGAGATCGTTCGTTCCTGCTGCACACCCTTCAATCCGGTCGCAAGGGACTTGTGATGGATCAGGGCTAATCGCAAGGCTTCCCGTGCGATCGCCTGTTCGATTTGCAGTTCATCAAGCGTCTGCGGAATGGTGGTGGGTCGGATCATCTTGTTCTTGATCCGGTTGCGCAACGTCTGCTCATCAATCGTGAACGGCACCCAACGCATGATATTAGCCAATCCAGCCTCGGCGAGCACGTTGGACACACTGTAGGACATGCCCAGATTGGCACTGACCGTCCGGTTGAATAGGCCGTCGAAGACGGAAAACACATCCGTGGTTGCCCCCCCGATATCCACACCAATCAGGTTCAGATGTTCCCGTTTGGCGATCGCCTCCATGATGAGGCCGACTGCAGCGGGAGTCGGCATGATCGGCGCGCCAGCCATTTCCATGAGCTTCTTATAACCAGGCGCCTGCTGCATGACATGCTCAAGAAACAGGTCGTGAATCTTGTTTCGCGCCGGTGCCAAGTTCTCCCGCTCCAAGACCGGCCTGATGTTCTCCGTCACGACCAGCGCCGACTTATCTTCCAAAATCTTTCTCACTTGCGGTTGGGCTTCCTTATTGCCCGCATAGATCAACGGTAACTTGTAGGTCACGCCGAACCGGGGCCGTGGCTCTGCCGCAGCGATATATTCCGCCATCTCCACGACGTGGGTGACCGCCCCTCCATCGGTTCCACCGGACATCAAAATCATGTCCGGTCTCATGGAACGAATACGCTCGATCTTTTCATGCGGCAAGCGGCCGTCGTTAGCTGCCAACACGTCGATGACAATTGCGCCAGCCCCCAGTGCCGCGCGCTGCGCGCTTTCGCCCGTCATGTTCTGCACAACACCGGTCACCATCATCTGCAACCCGCCACCGGCGCTGCTGGTTGAGATGTAGATATCAACACCTGTCTTGTCATCCCGGCAGGGCGTGATGATCTTGTCCCCATCCAGAATCTTCCGGCCCGAAAGCTCTTCAATTTCCGCGATGGCATTCAATACTCCGCGTGTCACATCCTCAAACGGCGCTTCCACCGTCGTCGGGGCTTCACCGCGATAGGTCTGTCGATATTCATCACCAACTTTTTCGATGAGAATGGCTTTCGTCGTGGTGCTGCCACAATCGGTGGCGACAATCACATTGAGGGGACGATCGATCTTGGGAGGGCTGGAGGCAGAAGCCGTCATTGAGCCGTTGCTCCCTGTGGAGCAGACTTGGCTTCAATGATTGAGATCAGACGCGTTACGGTGTCGCGGCGTTCGAGCAATCGTGCAACTTGTTCAACTTCTTTAGCACTCAACACGCAGTCAATGATCGGTGTGATGAAGTGCAGTGCCTGACTGCCCAGAAAATTCATCGGCCCCATGGATTCCAAAAACATCGTCGCCGGAGCCGCCATGCCACGCTTGACGACCATCTCAGCTATTCGTTCCAGCAATTGGACATCTTCAATGGCGAGGGACTCAGTCTCAGGCTGAACGGCAAACGCATGGCGCAATCCAACACGAACTTTCGCCAGCTTTTCCGCTGCATTTCCTTTGAGGAATGATCGCATAAGTGTAGGCCGGATAAGGCAAACCAAGAACGGATCGCATTATATGAAGGGGACAAAAGAGAGTCAATTCAATGGTGGAACTATTGTAGCTAGCACATCATCTGTCCGGTTTTTGTAGCACGTGAAGTGTCCGGTTTA
>CAKKRK010000042.1 GCA_919902665.1 Nitrospiraceae bacterium | reverse complement strand
GGACCAGTCTCAAGTGCGTCTCCTGTTCCCTCAGCCTTCAACCAGATACGGGTCACGCCCTGCCTGTAGTTCGCCACCCAACGCATGAAGATTATTCGTTCACTGACCCCCATGGCAGCCTGGAGCGAACAACTCAGGCGAGAAGGTGTGAGGGTTGGTCTGGTTCCAACCATGGGTGCATTGCATGATGGCCATCGGGCGCTGATTCGGGCGGCGCGATTGCGATGCGATGCGCTTGTCGTCAGTATCTTCGTGAACCCTGCGCAGTTCGGTCCTCAGGAAGATCTGGCCAAGTACCCACGTCCCATCGCGCACGATCGCGCGATGTGCCGAAAAGAAGGGGTCGATGTCTGTTTTGAACCGACTGCGGAAGCGATGTACCCGAAGGGATTTCAAACAGTGGTCACACTTCCGACAATCGCACGACGGTGGGAGGGGGAGATCCGTCCTCATCATTTTTCCGGTGTTGCGACTGTTGTGACAAAGCTTTTTGGAATTGTCCGCCCTCAGGTCGCGCTCTTTGGGCAGAAAGATTTCCAGCAATCGGCGCTGGTCCGGCAGCTGGTGAAAGATTTGAATCTCGGTGTGGAGATGGTTGTCTGTCCTACCGTCCGTGAAACAGACGGGCTTGCGATGAGTTCACGCAATGTCTATCTGTCGCAAGATGAACGAACGCGCGCCATCACGCTGTACAAGAGCCTGCGAGCCGGTGCCGAGGTGATTCGGAGAGGCGTCACCGATGGGGAAGCCGTACAGTCAGTGATGGCTCATGTTCTGAAGAAAGAACCGGCCATCACGATCGACTATCTGGCAGTGTGCGATCCATCTACTTTGGAACCTCTGTCCGTTGTCACGTCGCGAGTCGTGCTGCTTGGCGCGGTGCGGATAGGATCCGTTCGGCTTATCGATAATCTTCTGGTCACCCTGCCGCGGCGGTCTTCCAAATAGAGCGAGGCGTCTTTAGGCGAGAAGATTGGGATGGAGGCTTTGTCCAACCAGTAAGCTGAGGATGACCTGACTGAGACGGTTCTTGTCATCCGCCACCATTTCGAGAAATCGGATGCCCATCGATTCTGGTCGCGAAGAACACACCATGGCCGTCCCAATCTTAATCGGTTCTTCATTGGAAGCCGGTTTGATGACCAGCTCGATAAACGAGCCCTGAGGCAAGGTTGCCGTCGTCTCGAGCGTGCAACCTCCCATGGAGATATCCGTCACGCGATTGTCCATCCGCCTGGCGTTCTCTGCGAGTAGGTTGGCCCTGAACGACACGGGCAATCGTTTGTATTGCCGGCGATCCGAGACAGAGGGCTGGGCTGGACGCTGAGCCCGATAGACACGAAAGCGTGCGGTGCAGAGTTGGCACCGGAATGAGAACATCCTGAAACGATTCAAGATTCGCTCGACGGTTCCCTCGTCATAGACGACTCGGACGTAGGGGGTTCCGCAACTTGGGCAGTGTGGATCTCTCATGAGCTCTGGGGCACACCGGCGGCATCATGTACCGATAGTCGCTCCGCCGGTCGTTGCTTCTGTTGGACCTCCACAATCGGTTCGATATTCGCTGGTGAATAGGTGGGGGGCTTCACCCATTTTCCATCCGCCCGCTTGTAGCCGCCGATTTTGCTCAGATTCGACCGATGGACTTCCTGAAACACCGGTTCCATGTCGATCCCGTAGGAAACTGCTGTTCCATAGGTCACATACAGGAGATCAGCCATTTCCTTGGCGACTGCGGCGAGATTTCCGGAGGCCATGGCTTCCTTCAATTCATCGAACTCTTCCTGAATGAGTCGAACGCGAAGGTGTTTCGTCTCTTCACTCACATCCATCGGGGCTGTTTGTGCCACAATCTCGAACTTAGTGTGAAATGCTTCAACCATGGCTTGTTCATCCGTCATGCTGCTCCTTCATTCAATATCAAACGGCAAGGTCTTACGCGGAACCACTTCCATCGACTCCAACACCGGGATTTCCCGATCCGACGCGACGCCTAATTCTTTGAAACGCCGGGCTGCGGGAAGAATGCGTGTTTCAAGAGAACCGACGGCTCGGTTATACGCCGACACGCTTTTCCCAAGAGCCTGGCCCACGTCGTTCATATGTTCAGCCAGTACCGCCATGCGTTCATACAGTTCTTTGCCTAACCGACCGGCTTCTTCTGCATGGGCGGTCATTCGTTCTTGACGCCAGCCGTACGCGACTGCACGGAGTAACGCAATGAGTGTCGCTGGGGTCGCCAACACAATTCCATTTGCGAATCCCTCTTCAATGAGTCGGGGGTTCTGGTCCAGCGCCGCACCGAGGAATTGCTCACCAGGGAGAAACAGCACGACAAATTCCGGCGCACGGTCGAACTGTGTCCAGTACGCTTTCAGCGACAACTCGTCCATACGGCTCTTCACCTGGGCTGCGTGGCGACGCAAGGCTTCCAGCTGTTGGGCCTCGCTCTGGGCTTCATGGGCATCGAGGTACGCAGACAGCACGGTCTTCGCATCTACGATAATTTGGCGTCCGCCAGGCAACTGCACGACCATATCCGGTCGGAAACGCCCATCGTCGCCCGTGACAGACGGTTGTTCGATAAAATCGCAGTGGTCGACCATGCCTGCCAATTCGGCGACTCGCTTCAGCGTCAACTCGCCCCATTGGCCTCGCACGGTCGGAGCCCGTAAGGCCTTGACTAAGTTTCCAGTCTCCAGCTGCAACCGTTGCTGCGATTCCGCTAGCGACTTCAAATGTTGATCTAATCCACCGTAGGCCGACTGTCGTGACTGTTCCAATAAACGCAACTGTTCATCGTAGCGTTGCAGGGATTCTTGGAGCGGGCGGACCAGCGCAT
>CAKKRK010000041.1:7070-8068 GCA_919902665.1 Nitrospiraceae bacterium | reverse complement strand
AATTTCACCATTCTCCCACTTATGGAGGTGTCTGTGAAATCAGGGGAAGGTCAGGTCCCCTCTAATTGGCCTGCCGAGGTCCTTAGCCATGGCTGGTGGCAACCATTTTACTCGGCAGCTCAGAAGAACGTACACCTCCTTGCCGACAAACATATCAGTCTTTTTCTAGAGGGAGGGCGCCCGGTTTGGCATCTTTGGTTTCTCCCTGCTCTCATTGTCAGCCTTGCCGTGTTGACGTTGGTTGTGATTTGCAAGCTGCAGAAGTATCTGGTCCATTTGATTGTTGCCCTCTATGTCTTGATACTCGCTGAGGAATTCATTGGTGGAGATCCCTTCAACTCGACCATTTATCTTGGGAGATGGATGCAGGCCATTCTCCTCACAACCATTGGTTGGTGGTTTGCAGAACGAGAGCAACCCTCAATGGCCATGGCGTGGGGTCTGATTGTAGGAGGGTATGTTTTAGCCGTAATCGAAGGGACGATCATGATGGCGATGTTTCATAGTTCGCACCAGGCCATCCAGCAACACGCCTTCTTGGGAGGCATTGCCCTGGGCCTAGGTCTCTTCCTTCTGGCGCTCGCCAAACCTACATTAGGGCAATCGACTCCCCTCCCTTTCCTGGCCCGATTCACGTTGGGAGTCTATGTATCACATATTTTGGTGATGTATACGCTCAGGCCGATTCTATGGCCGAAACTGGGGAGTTGGCCCTTGAGAGAAGTTCTTGGAGCCCTTGTGGTCTATGCCGTTTCAGTACTCGTCACGCTTGGTGTAGGGAAGGTACCTATAGCTAGATATTTGGTGATGAAGCCTGTCCGGAAGCAGCCGCGAGCAGTTATCGGGGACGCCAACTAACTGGCAAGAAGCTTCAGATTAGGATAGATGGTGGAGATGGGATACCACCCCACGCTGCCTAGAGCTCTTCAAGATGGCTCACTGCTGCTCATTCAGCCGGCTATAATCCCAAAGCCTATATCGAAATCTGCAGGGGTGTG
>CAKKRK010000041.1:0-6970 GCA_919902665.1 Nitrospiraceae bacterium | reverse complement strand
ACCCAGGGGTGTGACCCAGGGGTGTGACCCAGGGGTGTGACCCAGGGGTGTGACCCAGGGGTGTGACCATTGTGAGCTGTGAGACAGGTGCTCTAGGAGTCGGTCCCACATTGATCTGAGCGAGCCTTGATCGTAATCAAGGACTCCGTTTGTACGTAGCGGGGCGGTGGGACGTGCGGTGCGCTCGTGGAATCGCTGGTCCCTTCTTGGTGTTGTCCGACTGCTGTGCAGGTCCCGCAGCCCTTCTCTCGAGTATTCGTCACCGCCGCCAAGGAGGTCCAGAGGTTTAGGACATTGTGTGTGGTGCGGTTGAACACACATGCCTCCCACCTTCCACACAACAAGAATTAACGATAGCCGTACCGTCATGGTCTGATAGAGTGAGCTTCGATCGATTGCCAGTAGCAGGAACCTTCCAGTTGCGGTATTGTTACGGTTCATTTAGGGCAGACGACTACTATGATCGCCATCATCGATTATGGAATGGGAAATCTTCGGAGTGTCTCCAAAGCCTTTGAGGCAGTGGGACATCCGGTGATCGTCACGCGCGATGCGGCCACCATGCACAATGCCAGTCATGTGGTTCTGCCAGGTGTCGGAGCGTTCGGTGATTGTATGGCAAATCTGAAGCAGTATGATTTGATCGAGCCTATCAAGGCCGCGATTCAATCGGGAAAGCCGTTCTTGGGGATCTGCCTGGGGTTCCAGCTATTGTTTACGGAAAGCGAAGAGTTCGGCAGGCATGAAGGCCTGAACCTGTTTCCTGGAAAAGTGCGAGCCTTCTCAAAGGACCAGGCGCTCAAGGTTCCGCACATGGGATGGAATCAGATCGCGATCCAAAGACCCTGTCCGGTGTTTGAGGGCATAGCCGACGGGTCCAATTGGTATTTTGTGCACTCCTTTTTCGTGGATCCACGTGACACGCAGATCACAGCTACGACGACAGCCTATGGTGTTCCTTTCACATCGAGTATCTGGAAGGACAATGTGGTCGCATGCCAGTTCCACCCAGAAAAGAGCCAGGCGGTCGGGTTGCAATTGATCAAGAATTTTGGAGCGTGGAAGTGATCGTGCACGGTCTACTATCCCGCATAATCTTGATGATCAGTGCGGTTGCCTTGACCACCATGGCAACAGGATGCAGTGGATCGAAGGTCGCGGCAAAATCGGCTCCGGAACTCGCCCGATATCGGATTCACTCCATTGCCCTCATCCCGTTTACATCGATTGCCACGCCCCAAGCGCATGATCAAGACGCTCTCTTCCTTCCGTCCCCTGACAGTATCCGTCGGTCTGATATTTCCATGGGGGTTCCTTCGGGAGGGCAACCCCTGCCCAAGAAAACCATGATGGTGCCGGGACATGCGGCGGAGACGGTGACGGAATTGTTCTGGGGGCGCCTTCGCGATCGGAAAGGCCTTCTCGTATTGCCTCCCGGTGATGCGGTCAGAGTCTCTTCAGCCGATGGAGAGCTGGTCAAAATGGGGATGGAAAAGGCTGCCGCTGCTGTTGCGAAGCGACTGAAAGCAGATGCGGCATTAATCGGTCTCGTATCGGTGTACCAAGAGCGGGTAGGCAGTCGACTGGGCGCTGACCCGTCGGCGACGGTCGGCTTTGAGGCCAAGGTCGTGGCGGCTGATGGGCAAGTGCTCTGGGTCGGTGGCTATTATGAGCGGCAGCGACCCATGACTGAAGATCTTATGGGGTTTTTGCAACGATGGGCTTTCGTGACGGCGGCAGAGCTGGCTGAGTATGGAGTTGCTGAGGTCTTGAGAGACTTTCCGTTCGGTGTAGGGGAGGGCAAGTAGGGTGTTGGTTATTCCTGCCATTGATTTGAAGGATGGGCGTTGTGTGCGGTTACGTCAAGGCGATATGGCGGCTGAAACGGTCTATTCTGATGATGTCACGGAGGTTGCCAGCAGGTGGCAACAACAGGGGGCCTGTCTGATTCACGTCGTGGATTTAAACGGTGCGGTCGACGGCGAGCCCAAGAATCTGCCCCAGATTGAGTCCGTCATGAAAGCAGTTCGCGTCAAAGTTCAGGTCGGCGGCGGCATCAGGACTATTGAGACGGTCCGCCGGTATCTCAATGCGGGGGTGTCACGCGTTGTGCTCGGCACGGCAGCGCTCACGAACCGGGCGCTGCTCGATCAGGCCTGCCAGGAGTTTCCGCAGCGGATCGTCCTTGGGCTTGATGCACGTGACGGTCGAATCGCTGTGAAAGGCTGGACAACGGTATCCGATGTGAAAGCGATCGATTTGTTGAAGGAACTGTCAGGCGGTGCGATTGCCGCCGTGATCTATACGGATATCGCGCGTGATGGCATGCTGAACGGGCCGAATATTCCTGCATTGAAAGAAGTCGTCGAATACTCTTCGTTTCCGGTGATTGCCTCGGGAGGGATCACTCGTCTGGAAGATCTGCAAGCCGTACGATCACTTGGTCGAAAAATCGAGGGGGCGATCGTGGGGAAAGCCCTTTACGATGGGAAGCTTGATCTGAAGGCCGCAGTGGCGGCTCTTGGTAAGGAGTGAAGGGTTAGGAGCCGAACAAGGCGCTCCCTCACGTCAGTACGACTATGTTGACCAAACGCATCATTCCCTGTCTGGACGTCAAAGAGGGTCGCGTGGTCAAGGGCGTCAGCTTTGTGAATCTCCGCGATGCCGGAGACCCGGTTGAAGCAGCGGTCGGGTATGATCACGAAGGAGCGGACGAGCTCTGCTTTCTTGACATCACCGCCTCGCATGAAAACCGAAAGACGATCATTGATGTCGTGGAGCGGACGGCTGCCCGGGTATTTATGCCGGTGACGGTCGGTGGGGGCGTGGGTACGCTCGACGACATTCGGGCCTTGTTGAATGCCGGGGCGGACAAGGTGAGCATCAACACCGCGGCAGTTCGACGGCCTGAGTTTGTGCAAGAGGCTGCTCAGCGGTTTGGGACGCAATGCATCGTTGTGGCCATTGATGCCAAACGCGTAGCCGATGGTCGCTGGGAGGTGTTCACGCACGGCGGGCGCCAGGCGACAGGACTTGATGTGGTGGAGTGGGCTACGCGGATGGGACAGTATGGTGCCGGAGAGCTCTTATTGACCAGCATGGATCAGGATGGTCGGCAAACTGGGTATGATCTGGATCTGACGGCGGCAGTGTCCGGGGCTGTATCGATTCCCGTGATCGCTTCGGGCGGAGTTGGCACCCTTGACCACCTCTACCAGGGCTTTGTGACGGGGAAGGCGGACGCGGTCTTGGCCGCGTCGATCTTTCATTTTCGAACCTATACGATTTCTCAAGCGAAAGCATACTTACAGGAACGTGGCGTCCCTGTTCGATCAGATAGTCTTTCTCGAGTGGCATGACACGATGAGTCAAGGGTCGACAGATCAGTTGAAATTTGATGGGCAAGGCCTGCTTCCGGCCGTTATTCAGGATTGGCTTGATGGGACGGTGTTGATGCTCGGGTACATGAACGAAGAGGCCATCGCGAAGACGGTCGCCACAAGGAGAGTGCATTTTTGGAGTCGGTCTCGAAACAAGCTCTGGGAAAAAGGCGAAACCTCCGGTCATACGCTGCACGTGAAGGAACTCTTTGTTGATTGTGATCGAGATACTATTCTGGTGAAGGCGCAACCAGTCGGACCGACGTGTCATACAGGCGAGCGGGCGTGTTTTTTTTCTAGAGTCGATGATCAGGGCGAGGTCGTTCGTTCCAACCCACAGGATGCACATGGCGGAATTCTTACAGGTGTCCTTAGGACGATTCAGGAGCGTCGCGCCAATCCCCAGGCTGGTTCCTATACCTCGAAGTTGTTTGAGGGGGGGCATGACAAGATTCTGAAGAAGGTGGCGGAGGAGGCTGGAGAAGTCTTGTTGGCATCCAAAGGTGGCAAGAAAGAGGAGATTGTGTACGAAGTAGCGGATCTGCTCTTTCATACCCTCATGGTGCTGGGATATCACGAGATCAGTCTTCAGGAGATTTTTCAGGAATTGGGAACGCGGTTCGGTAAGTCTGGCCTGCGAGATACGTGAAAGGTGCGCCATGAGTGAGTGTCTCTTTTGCAAGATTGTGGAAAAGAAGATTCCAGTGAAGCTGGTCCAAGAGGACGAGCACACGGTAGCGTTTGATGATATCAATCCCCAGGCGCCCGTCCATACGTTGGTGATACCCAAGCGGCATGTTTCGGCCGTTCAAGATGTAGGGATGGAGGATGAGTCGTTGCTGGCCCAGTTGCTCCTGAGCTGTACGAAGGTCGCCGCGCTGAAAGGGCTGCGGGAGTCGGGCTATCGGTTGGTGACGAATACCGGTCGCGATGCCGGACAAACCGTTTTCCACCTCCATTTCCACGTGATGGGTGGTCGGCCTATGGCGTGGCCTCCAGGGTGAGGGCATTCGCTGAATTGACAGCTTTTCCACCCGTCTGTTAATCTGAACGGTCAATTATTCCTATTGCTTAGAAACCGACTCGTCCGGTCGTGCGCGACGGAAACGTAGGAGCTACGACTCTGGTGGGCCGAAGCTTGATTTCAGACGAGACCCTTACCTTGATTAAGGACCGTCTCGACATCGTCGACATTGTCAACCGACATGTGTCCTTGAGCAAGGCTGGACAGAACCTCAAGGGCTTATGTCCGTTCCATCTTGAAAAGACTCCATCGTTCACGGTCAGCCCATCCCGACAAATTTTTCACTGCTTCGGCTGCGGGGCCGGGGGGAATGTCTTCACATTTTTGACTCGAGTCACCGGAGGAACGTTTCCGGAAGTGGTGCGCGACCTCGGACGGACGGTCGGGATTGAGATTGAGGAGGCAACTGCTCGTTCTGGGCCGCAGGCCCACCTGGCCCAGACGGTTGAGCGAGTGAATGAAGCCGCCGCCGCCTGGTTTCAACAGACCTTACGTGATGAACGTGCAGGCCTTGTCGCTCGTGAGTATTTGACGAGCCGGGAGCTTCTTCCTCGTACGATCGATCAGTTTGGAATCGGAGTGGCATTGGCCGAATGGGATGGGTTGTTGAGGGGGCTTGCCAGGAAGGGATTTTCACAAGGCGAGATTGCGTCGGCGGGTCTTGTGATCGCCCGAACCGACAAGACAGGGTTCTACGATCGGTTCCGCGGCCGTGTCATGTTCACAATCACGGATTTGCGGAAACGTGTGGTGGGATTCGGCGGGCGCGTACTGGGCGAGGGGACGCCCAAATATCTGAACTCTCCCGATACGCCGCTTTTCAAGAAGGGGCAGACGCTGTTTGCGCTCGATCACGCCAGGGAAGCGATTATCCGGACGAAGACGGTCATTGTGGTCGAAGGATATTTCGATGCGATTGCGCTTCATCAGGTAGGGTTGACGCATACAGTGGCCACCTTGGGTACGGCCTTGACGCCTGAACATATCCAAGTCCTCCGGCGGTTTGCGTCGAAGGTCGTCTTGCTCTTCGATCCTGATGCGGCCGGCGTCCGAGCGGCGTTGAGAGGGTTGGACTTGTTTGTGAATAGCGGGTTGGGCGTCAAAGTGGTGACGCTGCCGTCTGGGGACGATCCCGACACCTATGTGCGGAAACATGGGCCAGAATCGTTTGTACGCCTGGAAGAGCACGCGCCTAGCCTGTTGGACTTTGCCTTGGAATACAGCTTGAAGGCCACAGAGGCAAGTACGATCGAAGGACGGATCCGAAGTGTGGATGAAGTGCTGCGTATTTTACAAAAGAGCGAGCATCCGATTGAGCGGGAAGAGCGTCTCAAACTCGTCGCGGAACGTCTGGGGATCAATCAATCACGGCTGATCGAACGGTACCCCGCACTCATGGCTCAACAAACGCCAGGTCCGGGAACACTTCGATCAGCCGCTGTCGGAAAGTCGGGAGACTCCCTCTTCAAGGGAATCCCCGAGGAACGAGACTTAATACTTCTCCTGTTGCGGGGCACGCTGTCCCCAGCCGATGTGCGGCGACTGCAGCCTGAGAAGTTTTCGGTCGAAGCCTGTCGCAAGCTTGCGGAGATCGCTCTGACCCATCTGGATCGCGATGGGCGCATTCAGGTCCAGTCGCTGCTGGACGAGTCAGTGGACGACCCTGCGTGTGGCGCCCTGGCGACGGAGTTGTCGCTTCGTGACGATCATTTTGACGACGCGCCGGCGCATATTATGGCCTGTTTGGATTGCCTGGACCGAAAGCGATCGGAGCAGGTCCTGAGAGAGCTGATTGCTAAGCTCAAAATGGCTGAGCGCGAAGGCCGTGTGGACGATGCAGGTATGCTGAATATGCAGATCAACGAGGTACGGATGCGGAAAGCCGGCACGCCGACCGCCGGTGTAGTTTCATTGGTGAAGGAGTAGTCATGTCGAAACAAGAGTTGCTCGATGAGGTGAAGAAGCTGATTACGATCGGGAAGGAAAAAGGCTTTCTGACGTATGACGAGCTCAATAGCACCTTGCCTGCTGAAGTCGTGGCATCGGATCAGTTTGGTAGCATCATGGCGATGTTTGGTGAAATGGATATCGAAATCGTCGAGGCAGGCGATGGGGATCGGCCGCAGAAGCGATCTGAAGGTGATGCGGGCGAAGAGGTGGAAGAGGCTGAGTCGGAGGCCGAGGAGGAAAACGAGAAGGCGATCGACCTGACGCCGGGCGCGCTCAGCCGCACCGACGATCCCGTGCGGCTCTATCTCAAGGAAATGGGGAGTGTGGCCCTCCTTAGCCGCGAAGGCGAGATCGAAATCGCCAAACGGATTGAAGAGGGGAAGAAGGATATCGCGTCGGTGATCTACGGCATGCCGATGACCATCGAGTTCGTCCTGGCGCTCCGGGATCAGCTCAAGAACGCCAAGATCGACGTGCGTGAGATTGTGCCGATCCAGGAGACTGAAGAGGAGTTTGAAGAAGACCAGCCACCAGTGGAACGGGATTACGAGGAGTTGCGGGTCAAGACCCTCGAGTCGCTCAATGCCGTGCGGAAAGTTTCGCTTGTGTTGAAGGC
>CAKKRK010000040.1 GCA_919902665.1 Nitrospiraceae bacterium | reverse complement strand
CGTAACCATGCGGCCCCCAGCCTACCAGATGGTTACGAAACGCCCTAATTACCTATCTTAATCATCTGTGAAAAAGGGAAAGCCCTTGCGGAAGTGATTGCCAGCAATTTAGCCTTCGCCACTGATGCATCCTTCTTAATAATTCCTGAACTTCCAGACAGCGAAGAAAAAGAATGGCTGGAAGAGATCTACGCTCTGGGTTCGAACGGAAACGCCTCCAGTCGATTTATAACCATTCGTGATCGTGTTCGAGGGCGACTACCCAACTTCCAGTTCAGCAGTTACAAACAGGTCCTGTTTATTGGCAATGGTTTCCCATGGGGAATCGCTGTGCCTGAATGCCCAACGACACACATGTTTACATTTCCTGACTTTGGGCGATCTGTTGTGGAAGGGCTTTATGCGGCTTCCCACCCTGAGAGCGGTGCAAGGACCTCCCTCCTGATACATCCAGGGGAAGTTCCTGGATCAGAAATCGAAACCATTGCCGACTGTTTGAAGAGGAACAGAACCCTTCTTCGCGTTCAGGCTGGCCAAGCTGCTACCACACGCAATGTTCGGATGCTGGTAGAAACGGTGCCATTCGACGTCATTGTTATATCGACTCATGCGGGCGATGTTTCAGGGAGTCGGATAACTTATGAATTCACGGACAGCGAAGGCATTGCTCGCCGCCTTATTATTGATGAAGCTGTTGGGTTTGAGTACGATCTAAGGTCTGACAAGGTAATGGTGGAAACGTTCAACCGGTTCCACGAGTTGGACGGAATAGACTGGACAAACTCGGTTGCAAAGGAAAATCTTTATATTGGGACGGCGATAACTAGTTGGGTAGCCATGGGCATCGTTGGAAGAAGCAAATATAGAGTGGCGAGTGAAGATATCCCTCGAGTGATCGGATCAATGGGTCTGCGTATGCATGATCGCGTTTGGATGCCTGCCCTTCATGGATTCGCCCCTGGCTGTACACCAATTGTTTTCAACAATGCTTGTTCCTCATGGCATCGGTTGAGTGCTACGTTTATGTTTGCCGGAGCACGTGCATATGTTGGGGCTCTTTTCCCCGTGATAGAGTCCGAGGCTCAAGAGGTTGGTACGTCTTTCTTTCAGAAAGAAATCAACACATCCTTTTCAAAAGCGCTGTGGACCTCACAGAATCGTACTTACCAAGGGCAAGATAGACGTCCATATGCTATGGTTGGACTACCATTTGGCTCAATTCAGCCGAACACAATTGATCCCATTGCGTACCTCTCGAACTACTATTCACAGGCAATATCCGATTGTAATCATAGCGCAGAAAATACTACATCTCACGAGCTTCGAGACAACTTTCTTCGGTATAAGGATTTCTTAGTTAAGGACGCAGAAACGTTCAGGAGCATTTTCGCTCGTAACTAGATCGAAGTTCTAGTGCCACGCATGAATGAATAAAAGGGGTCAGGAGTCTTAAATTGGATGTACCGCGATGCGCTGAGTACAGGCGGAGCGATACATGGATGCGATGTTGCCTTGCTCTCTTACCTTCCCTGAGACAGGTGCATGACAGCAGTTTCTGCGTGTTTTGTGGCTACGTCAGCATGGCCCGCTTTCCCATGCTCAATGGCTGCTTTCAGATGGGTGATCCCTTCGTCCACATGCGGGCGATCCTTGCCACCATTCAGAGCATGTTGCAGCGCGGCTTCCGCATGTCCCACGAGTTCCGCTACGTGACCCTGCTTGCTATGGTCCACCGCTTCTGTCGCGTGATCGAGGGCGTCCGTGCGGTTCTGCTGTTCTTGACGCAGAATATCACGCCGCGCCCCGCCCCCTCCTCCGAATACCGGTTGCATAGGCAGCACGGTGGTGGCGACTACGGCTAGGACTCCGGCCAGCGTGATAGCTCGTTGCGTCGTAGATCGTTTCATCGGCATTCTCCCTTTCCCAAGAGAAGTGAAAAGACCTGCATTGACCACCAGAAAGCACCTTTCGTCTTTCGGGAGTATACATTTTACTATCTCCCTCCTTCTAGTTTATGGGGTTTCTGTAGGTTCACCCACCAGTGAGTGAGGCATACCATTCTTGACAGGTTGCGAAAACGCTGTGTAGAGTTTGATGTGTTCTACAGTCTTTTTATGCCGTGCATTCTAACCATGTCGGGGGAAAAAGATGATCAGTAGATACTACCGTGCCGTCCTCATCGTGGTTGCGCTTGGAGCGTTCGTTAGTGTGCCCATGGTGAATGCCTATCCGACCGCAGCGGGTAACGTGAGCCAAGCCATCGATCACGCGAAGCAAGCAGTGGCCCATGGTAAAGAGGGGCATGTTGACGAGCTTGTGAAGCATGCGGAGACGGCGCTTGATTTTGCGGAGATGGGTGGCAAGGGCGTGGAGGTGAGAGAAGGGATTCATCACCTTAAAGAAGCCATCGCACATGGTAAA
>CAKKRK010000039.1 GCA_919902665.1 Nitrospiraceae bacterium | reverse complement strand
AGAAGATGAGGTCTCCACTCCTCTCGACGGCAAGACGCCTCCGGCGTGCTGGGCAGAGAGACGACTATGGAAACTCAGGCGCAGAAGCGGCGACGACCGGGGAATCAGACGCGCACGAACGGCATGGGAAGGAATCGCGCGAGGGATAAGATAGTCAGCGATGGCTTAGTACGTCATCTTAATAACTTACAAGACAGACTCAGGCTCTGTCAACGGAGACAAAGACGGGAAGCACCTAGCCTTGACCAGGCTCTCATCAGGGCGTAGGGTGAGTGCTGCACTCCCCGACCGCCTTCGTTTTGGAGGTGGTACGTTATGATCTTCCGTCGACGTGAAATCCGATTAATATGGAGAGGGCACGCATGTCCTCTTCTTCAGTTCGTCCCTTGCCACTCGCCTCACGAGTCTCTTCTCACGCACTGTCATCGGGCGTGTGAGCCCCACGACCCTATTTCTTTCCGATGTGACATCGCATGCCTGCGATTATCTGCTATGGCAAGGAGGTCGTTATGTCCTACCGTTACAACACCATCGATATCCTTGTGGGTCACGTGAAGTACTTGCGGGACAAGAGGCGAGTTAACTCGGAAGCGAGGCGGCAAACCATGAAGTAGCCGCGAGGCCACTCCTATGCCAGGCGAAATGAAGGCGCTTCTTCGCCGCCAAAGAAACACCAGATCTCGTATCGATCGTGAAGTACACCCGAGGTCCATCCGACTGCTCATCGCTGAAACTCAACGACTGATCAGACAAAGCCTGCGACTCCTTCTGGAGCGAGAGCAAGATGTCGCCAGTGTGATTGAGGCGACGGATGGGCATGAGGCTTATCGCTTAGCACTGGAGCATAAACCCGATATCGCCCTCCTTGACGTCGATATGCCAGATCTCGACGTGGAGTCGGTGGCAAAACGCATCCATCACCACTTGCCAAATACCAGAATCCTGCTGTTAGCCCGGTACGATGAAGACGCCCGGATAGTGGGAGCTATGCAAGCGGGAGCGTTTGGCTACATCCTCAAGGATACCGACTGGACGGACTTCCTCTGCATTATTAGGGCTGCCGCTCACGGAGAGCAGCCCGTATCGCCCATGATGCCTGACCGTGTCGTGCGAGCCGTTCCCGGTGCCGTCAAACATCCTCATGCTGAACGCGGCATCTTGATCGCCAGCCTAACTGAGCGAGAACAAGAGATACTGGCATGCGCCGCAGCCGGCCGAAGTAACAAGGAAATGGCCGACCAGCTCTGTGTCTCAGTCGAGACCGTCAAAACACACTTGCATCATATCTATCAAAAGCTCTCCGTCGGTGGCCGTGTCGAAGCCATTCTCACCTACCTCCGGGCTCAGTAACTATCCCATTTTCACGCGGATTCGCTCTCACCCAATCAGTGTAGGCCATGAATCCATCCGCTGAATTTCTTTCTCTCAGACATTCCCCATCCACTTCATACCCCCGGTCTGTCGCTCTCGATGTGCGCCCAATGCGTTCCGATTCGCTATAGTAGTTCTTATTATGGTACCATTGACATGCATCTCATTCTTCGCGCCTCCCTTGCTCAGACTGCATTCGCGCGATCGATACCCTGGCGTAGGAATACTATTACCTATCCGCTAGCTGGTTAGCGGTAACCATTTCTGTCGTATTCTTACGACCGGCCGCACGTGTGCGGTTATTCCTAACTGACGCAGGTCCGTACTCCCACATCCCAGTACTCCCTGCCCTTGCAGTGAACCGGAAGGAGTCCCGATGAGCCGTCTGAATCTACAGCCCCTGATGACGTTTTCTGATGGGTCATATTTGGCAATCAGCACGGAATGTTCAAAGGAAGGTCACTTCTCGTGCTCAGTCTATACCGTCCTAGAGGAGGGGGATCGCACAGCCTTCCGCAACATTGCCAGCCACTTTCTCTCCGCACCCACCTGCTTGACAGCCCAAGAACAGGCCTATAGTTACACCCTCCGGCTCTACCCTCGTGCAGCCGAGTCCATGAAGAAACCGCCGTACTTAATCTGGCATGGACCACAATCGTCAGAGCGCTCGTGACCTATCCTCTTCATTAAGCATGAGAGAACGCGTTCACACGAGCCATCTGGCATGAACACAAGTCAGGCATACATGCACAACAGTGCACAAGGCTAAGCAGACTCTCGCCAGCGATCCTGGTCCACACCAACGGCTTAGGGTGCTCATTGATCGTGCGCCAAGGTGGACCTTGATGGCAACCGCGTCCCGATTTAATCCTTAGTCAGCAGAGCGAACCAGCATCCGATAAGGTTCAGCAACGAAGCACAGGGCGGGGCGATAGGATTCGCAATCTAGATCGGCATATGGTAGAGTACGGCTATAGGAGTCTTGAACCTCGCGCTCCTCCCTCCCTGTTTCGTTTCTGCGCGATTGTATTGATCAGTCTATGGCGAGTTTGTCGGACAACGACCTTTGTGTTCAAGTCATGAGTGGACGCGACGGAGGATCCGGCATCGACGTCGTCACGACCCTCCACTGTCATATGAAGAACTGGGGATCGGTGCAGGCTAGACAAGCCCTACTTGAGCAACCTCGTGCCCTCGCATCTAGGAGAAGACACAGATGAATACCCACAATCAAAGTGATCGTCCATGAGTACCACTAAAACGAATCAACAGCCATCCGTTGAGCGCTGGGTCCGCATCCCGGACGGTACGAAAGTACGTCATCGTTCGGAGGCCTATGATGGGGTCATTGACGGCTTAACGGAGATCGTCTCTGGATCGGAACGTAACCCGGACGGGAAAACTCAGTATCGCGTGAATGTGGGCGACAGTACACGACTGCTCGTCACGGAGGATCACCTCAATATTCTGGTTGACAACAAAAATATGGTTCTCCTCGCTCGTGAATCCGAACTTTATCGCCGGTCGGTGACCGACCGGCTCCGAGCGGTTTTTCCGGAAGATCGGTTCGTGACGACTGGAGGCAAAGTGCCTGCGTCTAAAGTACCTGCGTCTATCGAGAAGTCGCAGTGAGTGAAAGATGGATATCCTACTGCCCATTTCATAGGTTTCAATCTTAGACGATGGAGAAGCAATGAATACATCATGGGGGACCAAAGCCCCGCACCGGCGGAAGCGAGCTATTCTTCGAACCAAGGTCCGTTGGGAGATGCTGGGACTTCAAGATCCTACTCAGTCGTCATTGACACCGTCGATCGAGGATATTCGTCGCCAAATCACTTCAGCCGCAAGTCAGGGATTGAGCGCTGATACACTCTCTCGCTCTCGCGAGAAAGAGGGACGCCAAAAGCCTGGATCCAAGGCGTCGGCGGCTCCCCGCAAGCGTGGTACCACCTCGCAATAGCTTGATCTAGGCGTGTCGCGCCTGAAAGGAGGCCATCATCGGAGGAACAGGCAAAACCACACCCGCTAAGCGGGACCGTGAGAAAGCGCGTCTGCAGAAGCAACGGGACAAGGAAGAGCGCCGTGTGCAACGGAAGGCCGCCAAAGTCGACCGTCCGGAGCAAGATGGTGAAGACCCTGACCTCGCGGGCTTACAATGGGGGCCTCAAGATCCGCTCTATTAATGGACAGTCTGCACGTGGCATGATTTCCTCGTGGATGCCTGCTGCCCGTAGCTCACTGAATCGAGGCCGTATGTTCTGAACTAGTACCTGACTCAGTACGGACAGGTTGCTCCCTAAGGAGTCAGCATGTCGATGAGATAACTATCCAACTAAATGATAAGGAGAAATCATGGACGTCAATACCATCACTTTTTTTGCTGTAATTATTGCGCTCGGGATCGGCGGTGTGATCGTATATCTGAAGGGCAAGTAGCTTCACTCGTGCGATCCGTTCATTGCTGACGATCTATTTCCTGATCAATGGCATCAGACGAGTAATCGTCTCGCAATGATCGGCTCGCACTCCCCGGATAGGCCTCCACCACCCTAGAGGGGTGGTTCCTTCGGTTTGTTGGGTCTTACTGGCCAAAGCAGTCCCTTCTTCTCCAAGAATGTGGAGACCACTCGCTCCACATTCCTCCCTAGCTTCATCGTTGCGACTTGCTGCAGAGGGAAATACCCTACGCACGGCACCGGCAACTCATTTCAGATCAAATGAGAACCATGGGAGATGTTTATTCCCCACCGTCAATGACGATACGACGAAGAAGAATCGGCAGGAGGGTACGAAATACGGTGTGGAGCCGGCGACCCGGATTGAACGGGCGACCTGCTGTTTACGAAACAGCTGCTCTACCAACTGAGCTACGCCGGCACCTGGGTGAGACAGACGGGGGGACTGAATCTCAGTCCGGCATGATAACGGCCACCGGCGAGCCTGTCAATAAAGTAGATTAGCTCACCCAATATTCCTATGGCCCAATCAGTATCGGATTGGGGCCTGCAACTGATGAATCAGCAGGAAGGTGTGGAGGCTTCTGTATCGGACCAGGTTTTTGGTTATGACCTCTCGCCAGCGGATGGATTCGCACCATGCCTCCCCGGCCAGTCGCGGGTAGACAGAGCGCATCTTGTTTGTTCCCGAATTGTTCACGAGCCACCAGAGCCGCCTGTCCACGAGCATAGGTACAGAGTTCACCGGCGATGACCGTTCCATCTCGATCCACATCAGCGAGACCTTGCAAACCCCTTAACAGATGATAGGTAAACAACCCGTGCTTGCCTTCGTCATACGGATCGGCCTCTTGCAAGCTTCGATTACCCACCATCCACATCTCCACATCTTTCCGGACCTCGCTGACAGGGGATTCCCAGGCAGGCGAAGGGATGTCGGCAAGACCAGCGCCAGGAGACGGGTCCATCGAGACATCAAACATCAGAATTGCCCGCCGGATTGGCAATCGAGAGAGCGCTTCCTGAAGGCGGGCAAGTGGGTATAGCTGCTGCTTCGCCTCGGAGAGTGTCCCATCATGTGGCACAAGCGAGATCGCACCGGTCCCGCCATCTACGAGTGCTCGCCCGGCAAAAAATATATACACAACGGTCTCTCGGTCCGCCCACTTTCGCAGCCATTGCTCAAACACGTCTTCCATGTCCCGTTCGAGGGCCTGTCGGTCGAGCAGTATGCGGATGCGCTCGCCTGGGACACCGCCGATGATGCGCAGATATTCAGCCATGACTTCCGCATCGTGGCGCGCATACTTGACCGCCGGCATCTGTTCGTCTCGAAACGTCCCGATGCCGATCGAAATGATGATGGCCTTCGGCTGATGGAACGCCGCCAGAGAATTCGGCAGGTTGTCGACATTCGGAACCAGAGCCGGGTTGATGCCTCTGGGTTTGACCCCAAAACTAAAAACCTTGGGTGGCGGAACGGACGTCACCGGACTAGTCGTCCGCAAGTTCAGCGTTAATTCTCCATGGAGGGCCTCTTGAGCGGCAGTCACCCGCTGTGTCATCGAGGTCCGTTTAATCTCTCCCGATTGGAGCATGCCGAGGTGGACTTCAGAGGGAAACAAGGCCGCTAAGTCGGTTTTTCCTTCAACTATCACCATCACATCTTTTGCCTCCCCCAGGCCCTCGTTTTTGACTTCAATGTTGATCGTGAGGGATTCGTCAGGCTGAAGGAATAGGTCTCCGTTTTCATCTCGGATAATGGCACGAAAACTTAGTTGCGCTGGACTACCTGTCGTACTCGAAACCACCTGCGGTGGTTTTTCCGTTGCCTCCATCACCGTGGGGAGCGACGTGATAAGGCCCGCTGCCGACGGCTCCACGGAGGAGCGTGGACGTGATGCTACTGGAACCCATGTGTCTCTTTGAGCAGAGTACTCTAGAATCTGCGCCGATTGCCCGATCTGTTGAGCCAATCCGTTGGTCGCGGAGTCAATGGCATCTTGAACTATCGCCTCCAGCCCCTCCACCTGACACGGCTGTTCTCCGACCATTACCATACCAAGGCCGGTACCTTCGAACTTCTTATTGAAGAGCAACGTTCCCTCGCGCGCCAAAAACACCATTTCGATTCCCACCGTGACCTTTGCGGGATAGGTTCCAGGCGTTTGCTTTGGAACGGCGAGCTCGATCCGCCTCACTCCCACTCCAACTTCAACCACTCCGTCTGAGGCGATGGGTTCATCCGCGTGGCTCTGGGCCGCGACACCGGTAAAGACTCCCGCCAACTTCCTCGGAACGGAAGTGACAAGCGCATGCGTCAGGGACAAGGATCTCACCTCGCCACAACCATCGTGGTATGGCATCTCCGCCGTGGTCACACTGGGGGAGAACCAGATCACCGGCGTCAGTGGAATCGGTTGAGTACTGACCGGTTCCTTCCCTCGCTTGAGCAGCGAACAGCCGACACCTGACAGGACGAGGATCAACACCACGCAGGAGGCAATAATGTGACGGTAGAACTGGGAATAGTTAGTCAGTATAGGTTGTAGCTTATTCACGTTGTGGTTATACCGAATTCACGCTGGCGTCACAACCGGGGAGAGCCGCATTGACAGCCAATTTCCCCTGGGCTAAGGTCGCGGCATGTCCGGTCCGACCGCATCATCATCCGCTTCCTCTGGAATTTCTTGGTCTGCGCTTGCCCGATTGATCCGGCTACCAAACCAGACCGGTACCTATCTCTTACTCCTACCCACGCTCTGGAGCCTCGTGCTGGCTGCTCGAGGGATTCCTCCGCCACACCTCTTAGTTATTTTCATTGGCGGATCGTTCCTCATGAGAAGCGCTGGCGTCATTATGAACGATTTAGCAGATGAAACATTTGACCGGCAAGTCGCACGGACCAAGACGCGTCCGTTAGCTTCTGGCGAATTGTCACGCCGCCATGCGCTAATTCTACTCAGCCTGCTGCTTGTCGTGGCGGCAAGCCTCCTGTTCTTCCTTCTGCCGATCGTAGCCTGGCTCGCCCCGGTCGCGGTCTTTCTTGCCGCCCTCTACCCATACTCCAAACGATGGATTCATATCCCGCAAGCCATGCTTGGCATAGCGTTCGGCTGGGGAACGATCATGGCCTGGGCTGCAGTGCGAGGACAATTGGAGAGCTCAGCGTGGTGTCTCTTTGGAGCAACCGCCGCCTGGGCCATAGCCTATGACACGATCTACGCGATCCAAGACCAGGAGGATGATCGACGCGTTGGGGTCAAGTCAGCCGCGCTGTACTTCGGGGCTTCGGTTCACCACGGCGTGGGATTGGCGTTCAGTATCATGCTGGTATGCTTAATCGCCGCGGGGTGGTTCGCTCAGCTCAGGTGGCCATATTATGCAGCGCTATTGGGCGTGTCGGTATTTTTCATACTCCAGGTCATACGCCTACGGACGCCGATGACACCGACTCACGCGTTCGCCATGTTTCGCGCACACGTCTGGGCAGGCGCTGCCATCCTTCTCGGATTGCTCGTCGGGTTAGTGGGTTAGGGCTTTTCGACCGGCTTCTCGGCTACAGGTTCAGACTTTGGCGCCCGTAAGGTGGCCACATACATCGTCACAGCTTTGGCATCCGCATCATTTAAACCCAAGGCGGGCATCCGTGTGTGCGCATCCATCGCCTGTGGATTCTTGAGCCAACGATACACCCACGTGGCATTCAAGCGAAATCCGGCTCGATCCAACGCGGGACCGATCTTACCGCCTTCACCGCCGACATTGTGGCACCCGTTGCAACCATACTTATTTTCATAGAGTTGTTTGCCACGATCGACCAATTTTGCAACGTCTGCAGGCTTAACCGTCAGATCTGGCCTAGGAATACTGAGTCCCTTCCCCGCTCTCGTAGAGAAATTATTGAGGGCAACCTGGGCCACATCCATCTCTTTCTTGGCTTGCCCCATCGTTGCTTGTTCAGCCGCATAAGCGGATTCATCCACATCGACATCTTTCTTCAACTGCTCGCTCTTCTGCTCCGCTTCATCGCTGGCTTTCTTCTCGGCAGCTTCATAGGCCTGCTTGGCCTGTTCAAACTTGGCCTGAGCGGTCTTCAATCCTTCTTCCAAGGAAGTCTTGCGTGCCGCGACGTTAAACTCCATCTTCGTTCCGTGCAACGTGCGCACATATCCGACAATCGACCAGAGTTCATCCTCAGAGAGCGTATATTTAAAGGTCGGCATAGTGGGCACGGCAAAGTCGTCATCTCCGATCGTATCTCCACCTTCCTCACTGGTGTCCAGCATGTCCCGCGAGATAGTCGCAAAGAGCTCCTCATCCTTGAACGTGCTCATTTCTGACTTATTCGACAAATCCTTAGGCTTTGGATCGGGCATAGCCGACCAATTAAACCCTTCATTTTGCTTTCCGCTCTCGCCGTGACAATCGCTGCAATAGTGGGTATAGAGTTCATGGCCACGCTTTTCCTGTTCGTTGGCACAGCCACCGGTGATGAAAGCCAAGCCTCCGATCACTCCCACTGCCAATCCTATGATACCCAGCCTTGGCGCCTTCATGCTCACTGCCCTTTCTTGAGTTTTCGGATCAGGACAAACTGAAATCCCAAGCCCAATACAGCAGCGATCGCCGCGTACATATAGCCGGAATAATCAGGCGGGGCATCGGCTCGGAAATACCACCAAGACGACACCGCTTTTTGAGACCCCTTTTCAACCAACTCGCCGACGGCATCTTTTCGTCCGTCCCATACTGCAAAGGAGATACTCATGAATTGTCCCGCCGTAATTTGCACATCCTCATCAGCATGCCCGGTCAACAATTTCCTGGCAAATACGACTTTCCATGTCCCGTTTGAATAGACGCCCTTGGCTGTCACATCCTGATGCTCTTGTGGCTTTAATGTCCCAAAACCTTTCGCACTCATGTCGATGGCCTTGCCGGTCTTATTTTTCCAGAACCAAATATTGACCGGCCCGCCTTCTACCTGGAGCATTGGCTGGCCATGGGCGAAATGTGCCTTCTTATCACCTACCATAAACTCCAGTGCTGCTGCGTCATCAGGATCCTGAGTAGGATCGGTATATTCGACCAGCACCGCCACTTGTGTACCGTCATGCAAGGCACGCACGATGACATCCTTAACGGTCACTTCCTGAATACGATTCTGCCAATGGACTTGCGGTGACATTGGAAACGTAGCAGGCGGTGCACTGCTCCAGACTGCCGCACTTGGATCATCTACGGGTACGCCCCCAGTCAGAAGCGTCGCTCGAACCGAGACACTCTCCTGTGCATAGCCAAGCGATGCTCCACCAATAATCATGGCTGCGATTGCTGCCGTTCCACCCCGCAAAACCTGTTTCATGATGCGATTCGCCGGTTTCATGCTGTCCTCGTGCTCCCTCCACAACTAGATCGATCCACGCTGTTCCTTCCCGCTACTCCCAGGTTCGTGGGGATTGATGCGCGCCGTCGTACTCACCTAAGATGATCTTCCAAATCCATTCATCGGGCAACTCGACTTCCCAACGAGGCATGGCCGACTTCCATGGTGCACCTTCAATCGGAAGACCGACGCCGCCCTTTTTGATGCGCCAGAATAGATAGCTTTCCTGCAACATAGCGATCGTCGTGGGGTCGGCAAAATTGGCAGGCGCTGGAATAAATCCACGAGCCGCCGGCCCCTTGCCGTCAAAGTTTCCACCATGACATGGTGAGCAATAGGCAGCGTAAAAACCCTTCCCCTGCATAATATTTTCAGGAGTTTTAGGAACAGGATTTGATAGGCCCGTGTATTCCCCTGGCGGTGCTGGATGAATTGTTCGGCTTTCCGTCGGAGGGAGGTCGCTCACTGCCGTACTTCCGTATGTTTGCCAGCCCACCAGCAACGGAAACAGAATGAACACGCCATAGCGAAGTGCTTGCAGACCACCGATGTTCTCTCCGGTCAGAAATCGTCGAATTGGATCCCAGAAGGCATCCTTCGATTCACCGCTCAATGTTTTAAACATGAAAATGCCGCCCGCAGTCAGCAAGAGGTACAGAAATATGAGGCTGGAGGGAAGGGGGGCAGAGCCAGGTATGTTAGGCAACCCAAACTTCAGAAACGCATACATGGCGACCATGAGAATGATTGGCTTCCCTAACGCTCCCATAACAATCCTTCCTCCCTAATTCGTGTGTGCGTCGGCAACAAGCGCAGCTTGCGCGGCCTTCACTGGCGCAGACGGGGCCTTCCCAGGGATATCAAGCTCCGACGTGCTGACAGAGATCGGCTCCCCGCTCATTTGCTGCAGAAACGCGATAATGGCCAATATTTCATTCTTCGAGAGTCCGATCGGATCCTTATTGATAGCTGGCATCGTGGCTGGATAGTCTTTCGGCACGCCACCATGGCGGTAATCCTTATACACGAACGCCTGGGGATCCGTTAGGCTTTCAAAGAGGAAATCCTTGCTCAACTTAGCGCCGATTCCCTTCAAATCCGGACAACGGGCCGATTCACTTGGCCCGATGGAATGACACAGTGCACATTGGCCTTTGCTGAAGAAGACCGTCTGGCCGATGGCAGCAATATCAGTCGGTGTCTTGATGCTGGCAATATCGATCTTTTCCTCGGCAGGAGGCAGAGAGGCCAGCTGGGGTACGGCAAGCGACATCAGTGAAAACAACCCCAGCACGATGGCAACGAACCCCGTCACCCTCACAAACACGGCCTTGATGAACAACAGGATCAGAATGCCGATCCCAATGATGGACAGTGCGATTAGTTGTAGTTGTGCGACTTCACTCATGGGCCCTCGAATGTTAAGTGCTGAGTTCTTAGTTTTTCGTCCCTAACTTAAAACTCACAATCAAAACTCAAAATTATCTTTATCTCTGTGACCGCTCTTCTGGAGCCCCTCCGGCCATCGCCGGAATGCCGTGCGGCAGCTCTCCCTTCCCCGGGCCTGGAGCCGCCTTGTACTTATCGCCCATGGTTGCGACCCAAAAGATAAACGCCACGATAAGACAGAAGGAAAACGTACAGAAGGCCATAATAAACGACGCGCTGCCCAGCGCTGGCGAATAGGCATAGGGCGAGGTATCGCGCATGACTCCGTAGACATGCCAATGGACACGGGATGAGGACCGCGCATAGCCCATCAAGGTCATGAGGAGGATGACCATGATGGCATTGAGAACCAAGGAATACCCAGCGCGTGGCGGCATGCTCCCCCACACCATCTCTGTCGTCGTTTTTGCGCTCTTGAGCAACAGCGCCGTCAACGGCGTGATCGTCAGAATGACAAAGATAACGATCAGCACCTGAGACGTAGAGAAATAATTGATGCGGACGATCGCTGGCACGAAATACCCCCAGACGCCGAGGACGATGACCGCAATGCTTGCCAACACCAACACGGCACCCATGACCGCTTTCGCCAGCTTCGCCCACCCGGCTGTATCCTGTTTCCCTGCCCGCCAATACATGACGAAGCTCATGAACGTAATCAGGATCATGAGGTTGGAGACCGTCATTTTTGCCGACATGACACCGAGGACACCGAGCAATGGATGATGGGCCCCTCCCATTTTCTGAGCCTCTTCAATGCTGGCCACAAGGGAGTGCGGGGTCATCCACACAGCAAGACACAGCAACAGACTGACTAACATCATCAACATGGCCCGGCGATATTTACCCTCTGACCCGGGAATTCGATAGGTAATCCCCAGCCAAAAATAATAGTTCGAGCCGAGGAACAGGACCCCGATCAACATGGCCTGGAGGATGAAGAGCCAGGACAGGAATCCTCCCATCAGGGTAATGCCCATCTGCTGGTTGTACTGGTAGATTTCCCGCATGAGCCAATAGCCGGCAAACGGTAGGGCTAGCAGACCGAACACACCGATAAAGTTGCCGACATACCCCATCCAATCGTAATGTTCTCGCTCTTCAGGACTCTTCACCGATAAGTACCGGACACCGGCATAGGCCCCGCAGATATACCCTCCAAGGACGACGTTCGCGATAAGGCGATGGATGTTGATCGGCCACCAGGTTGGATTCCACGTTGCGGCCCAGGCCCTCTCAAAGGCGGTCCCGTCTGCAAGCACAACCGGGCTGGACTGGAACGTAGCCCAGGCATTGGGGATAATCATAATGAATAAGGCAAAGAAGTTCAGGAGAAACCCGAGAAACACATGCAATGTCTTCTTCCTGCCATCTTGCATGGCATCCCACCCATACCAATACAGATACAGCGTCGCCGTTTCTAATAAGAACAGGAGGCAATAGAGCAAGAAGGAAGGGAAAAAGACATCTGTCAAATAGTTCATCAGTTTGGGGTAGAACGCCACCAATAGAAACAACAGAATGCCACCGAACAACGCGGTGGTCGAATAGGCGGACGTCAGGAGCTTGGTAAACTCCTTGGCGAGCTTGTCATAACGCTTCTCGCCTCCCCTCCAGGCAATGACTTCGCACAGCCAGGCAAACATTGGCACACCTAAAACGAACCCGGCCAATAAGAGATGCAACTGGGCAACGATCCAAACAAGATTCCGACTACCGACGTAAGGAATATCACGATACTCTGTAGGACCAGCGGTTGTGCCCTCAGCTGCAATCCCGAGTGAAGGAAGGGCCAGCCATCCCGCCATCAACAAGAGACCTGCGAGCCATCCGTCGTGACTTGCGACGGCCCGGAGAACCCGTTGAACCATGCTAACCCCTTGCTGTATGACGCTCACCTCATCACCTCGTAAGTTACGGTTTCGTCTTGGCAGAAGAGTCCTTAGCCGTTTCACCTTCGGCCTTCCCCTTGCCCTTTTCTATCTGACCTTTGGTTTCTGCCTTTTGTCGTTCCATCGCCTCAACCTGCGCCGTCAGTAATACAAGACGTTGGGCGTTCTTGTTCAATGCCTCCACCGGTTTGAATACCGGTTCGGCCTGCACCTCAGGCTTCTGACAGCACTCATGAGGATGCGGAGTGGTCACCGGAAGGACGGTCCAAAATACCAGCGACATGACCACACCCACTCCCGCCAATGAACCCAACAGCAGCCCTTGATCAGCCGGCACCCGCATCAAGTCCCAGCGCGTAATGAGTCCTTGATAGTTCTCAGAAGTCGGCTTGCAATCTTGCGATATGCGCCGAATGATTTGTCCAAAAATCGATACTCCGATCAACGAGAGGACGATCAGTAAGGCCGAAGAGATAGTTCCCCAGATAGTTAGTTCAAGACCTATCCGTTCTGCTATCGGCAGGCCGTTGTCAAAGATTTGCCGCAGGCTTTCTATTTCAGCCATTGAGCGAGACGCAGTAATTGCGTTATCCGTTACGAAACTCACGGCGCCCCAGAGTGCCGGGAGAAAGAAGGCTCCAACGAGAGCCGCTCTCCACCAAAGGGCAAGTCCAAGTCCGTCGGGCGGCTCTTTTCTGAGTCGCTCAAGAAAATACGTACGACCAACCAAGCCGAACGCCCAAATATCGACTGGAATCGAGAGCCAGAACAGGATCTCGAGGCCGATCCCTTCACCAAAATGTGTCCCAAAGACGGCCATGATGATTGGAATCGCAAAGACGGTGACTGGACTGATGAGCAGCATAACAACGGCAAGCCCAAATCTCCCTTCGAAATGCACCAATCCCATCGTCATGACAATGACAGCAATCACGGCCTTGATGGGAATACCCGTCCAGCAGGCTGGCCAAAGGATGCCGAATCCTATCTTCGTCGGAGACATTGATTCGCGTTCTTCTGCAATCATTTAATCAAAACTAATCCAGGAACTCACGGTTGATAACTGCCGCCACCGTGAACAATACGATCACCACCATGATCGCAATCCAACTGATGAGGGCGATCGGCCTCTTGAAGATATTCCGCTCAGGATCCTTGTCCATGAATGGCAGCGCGACGAGCAATACCATGAAGACGACCGGTAACGCAACAGCCCCAATAAATTGACCTAACTGGCCGGCAAATAGCTTGAGTCTTAACAACTGGAAGTAGAAAAGGAAATACCATTCCGGCTCGGGATGGTACTCACCCGGATCCGGCGTAGCCTTGTCCAATAAAACGACCGGTTCCCAGAGGGCTAAGGCACAGATACCGACAAAGACAAAAGCCATCCCGACAATATCTTTCCAAATCTGACGAGGAAAGAAATAATCGGTCTTCGCTTTGATCTCCTCAACCGTCCCCTTGAACGGCCCGGCAGGAGCCGCGACCCGGAACAAAAAGATATGTAGGCCAGCTAATGCCATGAGTGCTGCCGGAAGAATCATCACATGGAGCACGAAAAATCGGCTCAAGGTCATCTGACCAGGAGTTGGCCCCCCCTTCAGAAACCGGGCGATAAAATCGCCAACGAGCGGCGCCTTATCCAAGATTTCGACACCCACCAGCGTCGCCCAGAACGCCCGCTGATCCCAAGGCAAGAGGTATCCGGTAAAGCCGAAGGTGATCACGATGCCAAGCAGGGCAAGACCGACAAGCCATAGCAATTCTCGCGGCTTTTTGTAGGCCCCCCAGAGAAACACTTGGGACATGTGTGCGAAAACACAGACCACCATCGCACTGGATCCCCAGAAGTGGTAACTCAGCAGGAACCAGCCGTAGTCGACTTCATGGATAATATATTGCGTACTGTCATAGGCGTGGTCGGCCGTCGGCACATAATAAAACATAAGCAACATGCCCGTCAGGGCCTGCATAGCGAAGATGAACAACAGCACAGACCCGAACACGTAGGCCCAACGAGACCCACCAGGAAGCGGCTCATTGAGCATCTTGGCCTGCATTTCCTTGAGACCCATCCGTTCATCAAGGAAGGCCACAAGCTTTTCAACCGCAGACGGCTGATGTGGATTGTGAACCGTTGTTGGGGCTGATTGCTTGATGTTCATGCCGCTAACTTTCACACAATTCGAACTTGCAACTTCGTACCAGCCTTGAACTCCATATCGATGACCTCAACCTCTCCACTGGCATGTACCTTTAAAGGTAACGCGTCAAGGCCACGTGGGGCTGGGCCATCAAGGACTCTTCCAGTTGCACCATATATGCTCAAGTGACATGGACAGAGAAACACTTGCCCTAATGTTTTATGCTGCCGCCACTTAAACCCACAACCCAAATGTGGGCACTTGCCTGAGAACGCCACGTAGGGAACATCTTTCTTGTTTGTCCAGATCGTCTTACCCTTGGCATCGCGAAACTCGGCGTCTTTGTCATTGTAGACTTTATCGAGAAGCTCCGGAGTCGCTCGGAGAATCCAGACGTTCTTCTCGATTTCGTATTCCGGCATATAAACTTCTTTCACCTTTTTCTTGTACTTGAACTGCACGCCAACATCCGCTTGTTTGATCTTGTTCACGTTTCCCACTTTCAGCCATTGGTTATCGAACTCTGCGTACATGGGCTTCATGAGAAAACGGAGAATCGGATAGGCAAGCGGCAGTCCGATCAAAAATCCAATGACATTGGTGAAATTCATGAAAAACGTGCGGCGTTTAACACTTTTCTCAAGATCCGGGAGAGGAACCAACACCTCACCCGGGGTCACATGGATATGGTCTTCGAGATGTGAGATCTCCACTTCATGCGTGGTGACATAGTCCTCTCGCTTAAAGGGAGGTAACGCCAATATCTCCGTTGATGGCGCACGCAACTGCACAAGATCGTCCGTCACAACCTGGACATGGCCCATGGCAACTTGTCGCTCACCGCTCCCATTCACCGATACCACGATGTGGCTGATCTCATGGGAAAGCGGATCAAGCACGACTTTCGTGACTTCACCGATGTTGAGGTCGGTGCACTGGACCTTGGATTTCAGCTTCGGTTGCAGCATTAGTTTTTCTTGATCGGCTTGGGGGTATTCACCGAGGTGTTCTTGAACGTCCCTAACCAGGCAGCAAGCGCCTGCATTTCCTTGGGATCCATCAGATCTTTAAACTTGCTGGGCATGATGCCCTTCTGCCATTCCTTCTCATACCCCTCGGCCATAAAACTCTTGGGGTTCGAAATTTTCTCTTGAATCTCATCGACAGTTAACAACGTGCCGATATTATCCAATTCTGGACCTCGCTTCTTTCCACCCTCACCCCGAAGCTTGTGACAGTTGTAACACTCTTGCAGTTGCCACTGCTCCTCGCCCACCTTCATGAAATCACCCGCGCTCGCACTCGCTGCAGTAGGGGGGTTCTCCCCAGCCGGAGGCGTCGACCCAGGCTGAACTCCGCCAAGACCCTTCAGCCGATCCTCAAGCGCTTTGACTTGTGCATCGAGAGCCTTCACCCGAGCAATCAGTTCATCCGCCTTCCCCTGTGCTGACTGCTTTCGCTCCTTCTCAAGAAGTTTGCCGATTTTTGCCTTTTCATCTTCTGGATTAAACTGCGGTAACAACGAAGGCCCAGCTACACCAGCGGTAATCAGGAGGACCCAAAACGCCACGACGGCAACAAGGGACTTCCCACCACTCATGGTTCCGATCGGCTGCGCGTCAAGCAGCACGAAGATGATCGCGCCGATCAGCGCGACGACAAAAAACAGCACTTGAAAGTCAGCCGGCACTGCCTGCGATCGCGCGATACCAACCAACACTCCACCGACCGCCAATCCAATACCTAGCTTTTTTAATATATTCCCCATGCGAATTCCCGTTGCCTCAGTAAGTGTCTTACACTGTGATTACTTGGCTGCGACGGGGACCGGACTCCCCTCAGGCTCTCGGGCCCTCAAAACAGAAGGCCGAAGAGCGATCAGCACAGCGAGACTGACGATGGCAATAAAGAACACGGTAATCGCTGTAATCCAGCCAGCCGAATACGAGAGCGTCGGCGTAAATGACTCCACCGACAAATCCGACACCAAGCTATAGGCATGGAAATACTTCTTCAGCAACGACCGCACGGCTCCCATCAAGCCCATGATCCACGTTGAGGTAAACGCCAAGAAAATCAGAACGAACTGCGAGACAAAATCGATTTCCCCCCAGAGAATCGTGCCCTGCTTGATGGTTCGGTTATACAGAACGAAATTGACGACCGTCACGAATACTAGCGTCAAGATTGCAGATAGCTTTGCTGGCATCGACGACAAAAAGTCCCACCCTTCAGGCAGTTTCAGTTCATCCGGCATATCGGCTCCCGTCGCCACAAATCCGGCAGGAGTCAGCCACACGGCGTCGCTCACGAGCATAACGATAAAGCCGATCTTGATGACAGTCCGCGCAGAGACCGTCATTGGAATGAACCGACCGAACAGAAATGGCGACAGTGCAAGAGGGAGCAGGAACGCCAACGACATTGGATCGGGAATCCAATATTTATTCATCACCCACATGGTAGCGGGAAGGAGAACCACGAGAACGATCGGAGCCAGAATGGTCGTCCGCACATTTTCGGCTCCTTCGATTCGTTTGACACTGAGCCAACTGTAATAGTTGATTCCCAAGAACAGAAGCCCGATCATCACCCCTTGCATTTCAAAAAACATGGACAGCTGGTCGGCCATCATGTACGGGCAAAATGAAAAATCGTAATCGCACATTTCGTATGCCAGCAAGAGCCCTGTGAACGGCTGCAACAGTGTGCCACCCACTGCAATCCAGATAGCAGCGAAACCCATCCAATCATAGTAGGCTCTCTCCTCCTGCGTCTTCGCCGCCATGTACATATAGGCAGCGATCAGTCCGGCAATGAACCCGCCGAACGCCACATTCCCATCAATTCGGTGAAGACTCAGAGGGAACCAACTTTGGTTCGCAATCTTATCCCACAAGGTAGCCGCAGCGATAAAATCCTGGGGCGAAACCCCCTCGGCTTTCGGCGGGGTATTCATGAACGATGTGGGACCGTTGATTACGAACAAGATCAGCAAACACACGAGATTCAAGACCACGCCCAGTGCGATATGACGCCCCTTCTTTTCACCTTTCCACACATCCCACGTATAGAGATAGGCATACATAAGGATAGTCTCGGCGATAAACAACGCCGGATATAAAATCGCAAAAACCACATAAAATTGATTAATGAACGATGTGGTGAACTGCGGATAGGCCGCAAGAAGGACGAAAACAAAGAAGCCGCCGGTCACCGCCGTCATACTGAAGAGAATGACCGTGACCTTGGTGATCTCTTTAGCCAAACGGTCATACCGTGGGTCCTGCTTACGATATCCCAACCATTCTGAAATGACCACAAAGATTGGCGCACCGAGGATGAACGCGGCAAACAAGATATGGAGCTGAGCGACGATCCATACAGCCGTTCGATTACCGGTGTACGGAAACTCCACCGAAGACGCCCCAACCTCCTGAGCGTAGACATTGGTGACAGTTGCCACACACAGCGCGAACAACACCATGAGAGCCAGGAGACTGCTCGACAGTTTTTTCACGATGCCTCGCCCCCTACATTAAGTACAGACTCCAGAATATTAGCCTTACTCTTACTATACATAAATATACTCAACGAGAGCTTCACGTAATAACCTGAGCCTCAGTGACTATACCGACACAGTACCCAGTACTCTATGGAACATTGAAGACCAAGCCCCACATAAATTGTCAACAGATATGACCTTACTGGCCAGCCGAGCATCGCAAATTTACAAGCCGTTATCTAGGAAATTCCAGAACACTACATAATAAAAAACCAGAAGCCCGAGTCATAGACTTCAACGCGCAATCAAGCAATAGACTTCCGGACGCTGACGACGTGAATACATCCCAGCAGCAACCCCTGCGATCCTGCCACTCACTTCGCACCAACCTCACTCCACTGCTTCGTCTCTTCATTCCAGATTTTTCCGGACAGTGCAAAATTCCGTTCATAGAGCACGAGCTTCCATCGATCTTCCTCTGAGAGCTTGCTCTTCCAACCCTTCATCTTGGTATTGGCTACACCCTCGGAGATGCGCCAGAACCACACGGAGTCTGAATAGAGTTTCATGCGTTCAGGATTTCGGAAATCCGTAGCACCTGCCTTTACAGGCTTTCCGTCCTTCCCATGACAGCTGGCACAGTTCACATCAGGGTTTGTCTCGCCGATGAAGAGCTTGCGGCCCTCTTCCAGCTTCTGAGCATCGCCCCACCAATCTGCCGGCATACGCTTATCAGCATATTCTGCAGGAGCTGGAGGTGGCGGTACAATCGGCCCTTCTCCGCCCTGCTCTCCACCACAACTCGATAATAGTCCGAGACCCATAACCAACAGAACGTGAATCGATCTTATCCTCATATTCATGCCGATTTCTCACTCTGTCATTAGGAAAGATTCTCGCCAAGACGACGCGGTTGAAAAAGCGGCAGACAAAAAAAACGCTTCCGCCGAGGTATCCCACCTCTAACAAAAGCGTTCTGGCTACAATTTCGTCGATAGCTCTGCACTAAGGCCCCGCCACACATAACCCGATTCGGCAAGACACTCTGTAGCCCCCAAGGCCGTCATCAGCGATTATGATTTTCTCTTACCCTGCGACTTCACCTTGCCCCGCTCTCTCTTCCGCTGAGAACGGGCCAACTTCATCCCAATAACACCGCCAGCTACTGCAACCACCACCCCGCCCCCCCACCAAATCCAAATAGGAGGCCCACTCACCTCACAACCAGTTCCAAAGTTAACGCGAATTTTCCGATCACTCTCTAAATCTTTTTGGTCGAATTCAACCTTAAGGTGTTGCTGCTCCCCTCTCGCCTCTACCAAAAGGGGATCACCAAAATTGTCATTGTGCAGATGAAACATCGCTTTATAGTAGCCATCTCCATCCGTCCGCACAACCTGACCGTATGAAATCTTGGTGTCCTTGACAAGAACGTCTGCACTCGACATCCCCTTCCCATCTGGCCCGCACACATAACCCTCGACCATGAAACGATGGTCCGCTTCATGCGTGGCTAGAGCCACCGGTGGAAACATGACGCTCATTACGAGACAGCAACTCAGGACGGACAGTGCCGCTAGACTTCGACTAGCAAGCTTCGGACTTGACTGCTGACTCGTCGCTTGCTCTTTTGAAGAAATACTCACTCGCTGTATAACGAGCACGCTAGGTTTCGGGCAGGCGTTTCTAACACAGCATTCCATCTTTGTCAACGAAAGGGGCGGTGATTTCGCTGATACACAAAGGCCTTTCGAAATTTCTATTTTTCAGAATCAGCGGAGATGGCAGGAGCTTCAGAGATAGCCCTTCGTACGCGTGACCGCCTCGATTTTCTCGGCTTCCGTTCGGCGCTCAGACTCTTTCTTGGACACCCAGGTCTCCCACGATTTTCCGTTTGCGGTGTCTTCCCCGGTGAAGGCGATCGTGGTGATATCTCCATACGGAATGCGTTGAGCATCCGTACGGTCAGCGGAAAATAGCTCAAGATAAGGATCAGCAGTTCCGGCATGTCGATTATAAATATATCCGGTGACTGACTTGCCAGAACGGAGCGTTAACGTCACATCACCACGATAGTCGAACGCGAGTTCAACAGCTTCCGTTATTTCCGCAGTAGAACTCGGCGTAAAAAGACGCCCTTCGAGAGAATCGGTCAGGCTCGCTATATGATTTTTTGTGTCAGTCATGGTGAGGTTCTCGTTCGTGATGTCTATTTCGTGAAGCGCTGTCCACTCTGGCGAGCGAAGGATACCCCTCGCCTCGCTGAGTCGAAGCGGGCCTCACGAGCACTGCTATCGCGAGGTAGGCGATAATGTCAGTTTGGCCGTCCGAACAAATCCAGAGGCCGTACTAAACGTATCTTCAACTGCAGAGGCCTCATAGCCACAATGGACCATGCAATCGGCGCACTTTTCATTCCGACCAGTTCCGTACTTCTCCCACGCCGTCAACTCCATCAACTCCCGGAAGGTCGTGGTATACCCCTCTTGGAGTAAATAGCAGGGCTTCTGCCATCCAAACACGTTATACGTTGGATTCCCCCAGGGCGTACATTCGTACTGACGTCGCCCCATAAGGAAATCTAAAAACAACGGCGATTGGTTGAACTGCCACCCTGGCTTGGGGCGAGAAAGGATCTTCGAGAAAAGCTCTTGAGTCCGCTCCCGCTTCAAGAAGTGTTGCTGATCTGGAGCTTTTTGATAACTATACCCTGGGGAGATGGTCATCCCCTCGACGCCGAGGGCCATCATTTCATCGAAAAATGTTCTGACCCGCTCTGGATTCGCATCATCGAATAAGGTGGTGTTAGTCGTCACGCGATGCCCCCGCTTAAGTGCCGCTTTGATCGCCTTGACTGCCACCTCATATACCCCATCGCGACAGACAGCCAAATCGTGTTCATCCTTGAGTCCATCCATGTGGATACTGAAGGTTAAGTACTTCGAAGGCTGATATTCGTCCAACTTCCGCTCCAAGAGGATGGCATTCGTACAGAGATAAATGTACTTCTTCCGATCTACCAAACCCTTTACGATCGTTGCGATTTCAGGATGAATGAGTGGTTCCCCCCCAGGAATACTCACCATGGGCGCTCCGCATTCCTCCGCCGCCGCCCAACATTGTTCAGGGGTTAACCGCTTGTCGAGGACATGATCAGGGTACTGAATCTTCCCACAACCAGCGCAGGCTAGGTTACATCGAAAGAGCGGTTCAAGCATCAACACCAAGGGATATCGCTTCACTCCCTTCAACTTCTGGGAGAGCACATACGTCGCCACTGTATACATTTGGGAAATCGGAACAGCCATTCCGTTCTCCTTCACTCGCTCGCGTTATTGTTATTGCAACCCTGTATATATGAACAGCTACTAGTCGTAGCCGCACTTTGGAAGCACAGGAATAGTCGCGATTGTAACATCTCACCTAAGACGCGTCAATTTCTAGGTCTTCCATGCACCACACAGTCGACGGGAACCATCCCATCACTTCACATGCAGATCAGGTCTGAACGTAAGAGCTATCTTGGTGAATCTTTCATTACTGCATCCCATCACGAGAAGAAGTACCTTCGATGCAATGTGGATCCTTGTGCCCACAAGCTGGAGAATGCCGCCATTTGCAGTTTCCCTTAAGCGAGAATGTAAATGGTACGCCGATGAGAATACTGGAGACGCTTTCTCACCAGCGACAGTGACAATAAAGCGATAAAGAATCGGCAGGTCAGGTGAAGGTTGGTATGGAGGCGCCGAGCGGGTTCGAACCGCTGCATCGCAGTTTTGCAGACTGCTCCCTTACCACTTGGGTACGGCGCCTCAGAGGTCGGCATTATAGTCGCTTCGTTTTCTAGAACACAACACGCGCGAACCTGATATTCCACCTACCGGCAACTTCTCCGAGAATCGAGACGAGCGTCTTGGTTATTCCCGGGCGTCTGGGCTATGCCTCACGGACCATACGAGACGAGCTTGATTGCATTTTTTCATGATGCAATCCTGGATAGCTCAAACCACCCCTACTACTGAGAAGCAATCCGTACAAGATCAACATCGCGATACCAAGATGATGGTAGCTCTTCAGTGCCTCCCATCTTACCGAACCCACGACTTCATAATTCAGCACCATGGTCAACACCACATACACTGCCAGCATGATGTATCCCAAGCGACTCAACCCGCCGCTCACCTGAGCTGCTGCCGCGACGACGACACAGGCCGCTGGGATTAGCCATACCAGATGCTGATCCCAGGTGATAGGAGAGAATAATAAGGCCAAGACCAAGGTTCCAGCGCAATCCCGTGCCCACATAGGATCTCCTGGCCCTTGAAACGCGCGGGAACTTGACCACGCAAATAATCCAAGTAGGCTGATCGCGGCAACCCCAACAATCCCATTCGCAACCGGGGACGGCAGATCTAACACCGGTTGATATCCTGGATCCACCTGCCGAAGCCGATGAGTTGGTGGGTATGTGACCAGGTAGCGCAGCATGGTATGGCGGAGCGAGAGGTTCGCCTTCTGAAGTTCATTTTCCTGCCGACCCTCTGCCTGCCGATCAAGCACGGATAACACGGTATTCCTGGTCCATTCCGTATGATGCTCCCACCAACTTGTGGGTCCCATATATAAGAGGGGTAATAGAGCCCACAAAACCGTGGCAAGTACCGTGTACGAGGCGACTCGCCATTGCCGTTTCCAAAGAAACAGAAGCACGAAGAGTGCTGGAGTGAGCTTGAGCACGATGCCAAGTCCAACTAAAGCTGCTCCCAGCCGTTCTTTGCCAACCCATATCGCGTAACTACCGCCGGCCAGAATACCCAGCAGGATGAGATGCGGACCTCCGTCGTCGAGATCGTTCAAGATAAATTGTAACGTCAACAACCCTGCACCAATACCGACCAAGAGCCGGCTCCACACATTCGCGTCTGATCTGCCACACAACATGCGGTGGAACAACATGATAGTGATGGCTAAGCATCCGACAGCGACGGCATAGCGCAAAGCTAAGCTCGGGTTTCTGTCCAGAGCGAGCAAGGGGGCGAAATAGATGCCGGTAGTCGGTAAATACATGTAGCAGTAGTCATTGGCGTAGAGATAGTCCCCCGTGAGAAAGCGTCGTCCGATCTCGCGATGGATATCGATGTCACGGAAGTGGAATGAGCGCCCGAAGGAGATGATGTAGCCATGCACCATCGCGGCGATCGCGAGGCCGACCTTCACCAGTCTCACAAAGAGAACGGATCTGACAAAGTCATTGATCCAGTGAATGATCGGCTTTGATTCCATAGTTCACTGGCACAAATACATGACCCTTAGAGAACACGTCAATCGTTACTTTTGCAGAAGAAGTCTGGAATTAGATTACGTAGGTGAGAAGGGGCCTTAACAGCGGCCGTTACCTGCGGGGCAAGACCGGTATTTCTTTTCCAAGCGTTGAGAGATGATCCGACTGAGGGATAAGGGGTTCCCAACCGTTTTCCGTCGAAGACGCGGTAGGTGCACCGTTCCCTTCCGCCTCTTTTTCCTTGGCAAGCTGCTCCACTTCCTCAATGAGTGTATCCATTAATTCTTCCATGGGAACCTTGCGGACAAGCTTACCCTTCTTGAACAAAATACCTTTGCCCTCACCGCCGGCGATTCCGATGTCGGCCTCTTTGCCCTCTCCAATGCCATTCACAACACAGCCGAGCACCGACACGTTCAATGGGGTCTTAATGTGGCCAAGTTTCTTTTCCAGCTCGTTCGCCATGCGCACGACGTCGATCTCCACGCGTCCGCACGTCGGACAGGCGATCACGTTGATCCCACGATGCCGCAGTTCCAAAGACTTCAGGATTTCGAAACCAACCTTGACTTCTTCCACCGGATCAGCAGCGAGCGAGACACGAAGTGTATCGCCGATGCCTTGGGACAACAGGTAGCCGAGCCCGATCGACGATTTCACAGCGCCAGTCATGGCCGTGCCGGCTTCTGTAATGCCGATGTGCAGAGGATAATCTGACTGCATCGCAAAGAGCCAGTAGGCATCGATGGCATGCTTGACGTCGGAGGCCTTGAGCGACACCTTCATATTGGTAAAGCCGACGTCCTCCAGCGCATGCACCGCGTTGAGCGCCGATTCGGAAAGCGCTTCAGGCGAAGGCCATCCGTACTTTTCCAACAACGGCCGTTCGAGCGAGCCTCCGTTGACGCCGACTCGAATCGGAATGCCATGATCATTGACCGCTTTGATGACTTCTTCAACTTTCCACCAGGCGCCGATGTTGCCGGGATTGATGCGGACGCAATCAACGACTGCGGCAGCTTTCAAGGCAAGGCGGTGATCAAAGTGAATGTCCGCGATCAACGGCACCGTCATCGCTGCTTTGATCTGAGGCAGGACCGCGGCGGCTTCCTCGTCCGGCACGGCTACACGGATAATTTCACAGCCGGCGGCTTCAAGCCGGTGAATCTCTGCGACCGTTGCAGTCACATCGCGTGTGTCTGTCGAACACATGGATTGCACGGACACAGGAGCATCGCCTCCAACCTTCACCGTGCCGACCGAAATCTGTCGAGTTTTTCGCCTGGCGATGTGCATCTGTCGTGACCCTCTTACCCCTTACTCTTTACCCCTCACCGTCTTGATCAGCTCCCCTGTTCGTCTCCATGAGGATGGCCGACCAGCGCCGAACCTGTGAGGGATGATTTCACAGAGGGTGCCTTGCCGATCACTTCCTTCACACTTTGATAGATCCCTTCAGCCGTCAAACCATACCGTTCCCGCAATAAATCTTGTGGCCCCTGTTCAATATACCAATCGGGCAGGCCTAGAACCTTTGTCTTCACATCGCTAATCCCGGCCTCTGACAACGTTTCGAGCACCGCAGAACCGAATCCGCCCATCCTGCACCCCTCTTCGACGGTGACGACGTAGCGAACCCGCCTTGCGACATCCGTAATGAGTTCGTGATCCAGCGGCTTGGCAAATCGAGCGTTCACCACGGCAGTAGACACGCCTTCCTTGCTGAGACGCTCGGCGGCTTGATGCGCCTGCCAGACCGACACACCGATTGCGATAATGGCTACGTCCGTCCCGTCCTTGATCAACTCCCCTTTACCAATAGGCAACGCCTGAGGCACCGCATCCATCGTGACCCCGAGACTGACGCCGCGTGGATAGCGCACGGAAATTGGGCCCTCATGCTGTACGCACGTCTTCATCATATGCTGCAATTCATTTTCATCTTTTGGCGCCATGACGACCATGTTGGGAACGTGGCGCATATAGGCGTAGTCGAAGGCGCCATGATGCGTCGTCCCGTCTTCGGCGACGAGCCCGCCGCGATCGATGCAAAACACGACGGGAAGGTTCTGCGTCGCCACATCGTGCACCACCTGATCGTAGGCCCGCTGGAGAAAGGTCGCATACATGACAACAACCGGCTTTAAGCCCTGCGTCGCAAGCCCCGCAGCAAACGTCACCGCATGCTGCTCGGCGATGCCGACGTCATAGAGACGATCTGGAAATTCTTTTTCAAATGCCGTTAGCCCCGTCCCTTCGCACATCGCCGCCGTGATGGCCACAACGCGCTTGTCCTCACGAGCCAACTTGACCAGGGCGTCCATCGCAATCGCCGTGTATGAAGGACGTGCGGCTTTCTTGGCCGGTGCGCCAGTCGACCGAACGAACGGTGGACAGGCATGGAACCATACCGGATTCTTCACGGCCGGTTCGTAGCCGAGCCCCTTCTTCGTAATGACATGAAGAAGGACCGGTCCCTTCATCTTCAGCACATTCTCGATCGTCGGAAGGAGATGCTCAAAGTTGTGGCCGTCGATGGGACCACTGTATTGGAACCCAAGTTCTTCAAAGAGCAATCCGGGAAGAATTACGCCTTTCGCAAGCTCTTCGGCTCGGCGAGCGAGCTTCTGCATGTCGGAGCCGATGTGAGGAATCTTCCCCAATAGCTGACCAGTCTCTTCACGCATCTTCCCATAGAACTCGCCGGTAATGGTTCGACTCAGGTAGGCAGAAATGGCTCCGACATTTTTCGAGATCGACATTTGGTTGTCGTTCAAAATCACGAGAAAATCTTTTCCGAGCCCGCCGGCATGATGCAGCCCTTCCAGCGTCATCCCCGCCGTCATGGCGCCGTCACCGACGACACAGACAACCTTGTTCTTCTGTTTCAACTGCTCTCTAGCTTCGGCCATGCCAAAGGCAGCAGATACTCCGGTCCCCGCATGACCGGCGTTGAAGGTATCGTACTCACTCTCTTCCCGTTTGCAAAATCCACTCAATCCACCGTACTGGCGAAGCGTGTGAAACTGCTCTCGCCGACCAGTGAGGAGTTTGTGGGTGTATGACTGATTGCTGGTGTCCCAGACGATCTTGTCGGTTGGTGTATTGAGAAGGTATTGCAAGGCGACTGTGAGTTCGACGACGCCTAGATTCGAGGCCAGGTGTCCGCCCACATTTGAGACCGCCCCGATAATCTGTTCACGAATCTCCTGGCACAATGCCGGGAATTTATCCGGAGACAACCGCTTCAGATCGGCAGGACTATGGATCGTCTTCAGTAGGGACATAGATGGTCTCCTTCGTTCGCTGCCCCATCGGCAGCAGTCCTACGCACAGGACCAATAGGCACCGTGTGTCCAGATGCTAAATTTGAGCGGATTTTCACACATGAACCGTATGAAGTCAAGCACTTATGAAATGTGCTTGGGGGAGCGTCCTCTCTGCTAGACTTTGATATCCATAAACCGGACTGTCCCATATTGGTACGGACACCAGATGGTGTCGGTTAGTACGGAAAGTCGAGCCCGGCAAAAATAGCTCCCCCTTCTTTACTGAACCCATAATCGATCCGCCCCACAACATTGGGCCGGATGATTCCCCGAAATCCGATTCCTGGGGTAATGCGGTAGTCTTTGAAACTCACATTCCTAAATGAGTTAAAGACTTGTCCAGTATCGATAAACGGTGCGATCTCAAAATCCGCCATGACCCCGGCCAGACGCGTTCGCACGATATGAATCCGCTCTTCAACACTGAAGGCAATCAGCTGCTTATCAATGTACCGATCGAAACCAAAACCGCGCAGATTATTCTGTCCGCCCAACGAGCTCTGCTCATAAAACGGAACATCCGTGCCGAGCGTGGCTTGCAGATCGCCGCGAATCACCAAAATCGCCCGTTTCGATTCACTCGCAAACATCTTTTTAATCTCGAGACCATACCGAGAATACAGAGGGTCGGCGCCATTTTTGAAGTTATAGTTCAGTTCGGCGTATGCCGTGACCGCCATCCCATCCGTGGGAGTCACCAAGTTGTTCCGTGTGTCATAATGAAAGCTGATCCGCTGGCCAAGAATCGTCGCCCCACCCACACCTGGGGCATCGGGAAACAGATCTCCGGAAAAGGGAAGTTCCGTGGCACCCTGCTGAATCGACTGCATGTGCCGAAGTCGTTGGCTCACGGCGATTTGCGTGACCTCGTTCGCATAGACACCGAATTTCCAGTTCAACCTCGTCTCAGAGGCCGTGTAGTTGGTCTCTTGCCCCTCTACCGTGGTCGGACCAAGCCCAAAAAAACGCACGGTGGCGTTCTTGAAATGCACCGCGCTGAGCCCAATGCTATACCGACCATTGCTGAACCCTGGATCGACATAGCTCACAAGGAATTTCCGCTCGATTCGTTCAGTCCAGGACGCAATTCCTCGGAGTTCTTTTCCTCCTGGCTCATAATGGAACAGATTAATCGTTCCACGAGTGCCGACGATCGAGTTGTAGACCACCATCGGCGCAACTAAATACTTGAGATCCCCGTCCGGTCCCGTGATCAGGGCCGGCACAATCATTCCGATGTCATTGCCGTCGTTTTTACTGGAACTGACGGCGGGGATCGGAAAATACTTTACTTCCGCCCCAGCGCGGTCGGAGAAAATAGGGAAGAGGCTCCACAACAGCAGAAAAACAATCCAAAAGACAAGGCTACGCATACACGTACTCATGATTCCGCAAACGACGTTATGGCGCCTTGAGCTTGTCGGATTTTTTGCGGAGCTGATCGACGAGATCTGAATAAGAAGAGGCACGAAGAATCTTCGTAAACTGCCCGCGATAGTTGTTCACCAGACTGACTCCGTCCACGACGACGTCATAGACCCGCCAATCATCTGCCTTATTGACCAAGCGATAGTCAAGCGGGATCTCCGTCTTTCCCGAAAGCACTTTGGTCCTGACTTCCGCGTACTCTTTCTCCGTTCGTTCATTGAGATACTGCACGCCTTCGCCAGAATAGGTTTCGACCTTGTCCGCGTACGAATTAGTCAGCAGCGTCTGAAAGAGATCGACAAATTCCTGTTTTTGCTGATCAGTCAGCTGGTTCCAGGGAGCTCCAAGCGCCCGTCTGGACATTTCCGTATAGTCAAATCGAGCCGACACCACCTTCTCAAGTAGGTGTCGACGTTCCTCTGACTTCGCCGGCTGCTTAAGTTCCTTTTCCTTTACAATACGAAGCACTTCATCGATCGTCGATTTCATGGAATCGGTAGGAGGCCCAGCATACCCTGGTACCGCCACCACTCCGATGCAGATGACCATCATAAGCACCGTGAACCACAAGCTGCTGCCTCTCCACTCAGTCCACGTATTTCTGATCGCTATCATCGCGCCCCTCTCTCCGACACCAATATATATTCAGGTTCGTCTTTCCCGCCACGCCTTACGGGTAGATCCGGTTAGTTGACCTTACCATGAACGTATTGACTCACCAACTCCTCCAAGTCGAGGCCTGATTCCGTATCACGAATGGCATCTCCCGGTTTCAGAGGATCTCCGCCTCCTCCTGGCGAGAGCGCGAGGTATTTTTCTCCGATGATCCCTCTGGTTTTGATCGAGGCAATGGTATCCGAATAGAGCTTCGTCCCATTTTGTACCGCCAGCCTCACCATCGCCCGGTCCTCTTTCAGTCTGATTGCCTTGACTCGACCCACCTCCACGCCGGCAACCTCCACAGCCGCCCCGGACTTCAGCCCTGTGGCTGAATTGAACAGCGCATCCACTTCGTAGACATCTCCCCCGATGAGTTCTAATTTTCCGAGTTTCATCGAGAGATAGCCCAGGCAGACAATCCCGACCAGCACGAAGACCCCGACGATCAGCTCCAACCTGCTTTTCTCCATTATGGCACTCCTCTAGCCCCCAGACACCACCTTGGTGAGCGGCATCGTCCCGCCAACTGAAATGAATTCTCTGATTTCGGGATCGGATGTCCGTTGAAATTCTGCCGGCTCTGCCATCACGGCTATTTTCCCACGTTTCAACATCGCGATATAATCCGAAATCCCGAATATCTCTGGAATCTCATGGCTCACCATCACGGCGGTAAACCCAAACTTCCGCTGCATACTTGTAATCAGATCATGGATTGACTTGGCCATGAGCGGATCGAGCCCCGTCGTCGGCTCGTCGAAGAGGATAATCTCCGGTTGCATCACCAACGCGCGGGCCAGGCCGGCTCGTTTTCGCATGCCCCCGCTCAATTCCGCTGGAAACTTGTGTCCCATTCCCGCCAAACCTACCTGTTCCAGCTTTTCATCGACACGGCTGGTCACATCCGACCCTTTCATTCGAAGTCGTTCTCTGAGCGGAAACGCCACGTTTTCGAAGACCGTCAGTGAATCGAACAGTGCCGCGCCCTGAAACAACATCGCGAACCGTTTGCGCACTTCGTTGAGGGCATGGCCGCGGAGCCGAGAAATCTCGACTCCATCGACCCACACTTCTCCGGAGTCAGGCTGGAGCAAGCCGATCATGTGCTTGAGCAACACGCTCTTGCCTTCCCCACTGCGTCCAATGATCGTCGTGAGTTTCCCTTCTGGTACGTCAAGGTCGATACCTCGCAGCACCGGTTGTCCTCCCAACATCTTTGTCACACCGACGAGCTTCAGCATGGTTACATAAACAATGATGTCAGGAAATAGTCCCAGATGAGAATCAAGACCGACGACAACACGACCGCCTCTGTCGTGGCAGTGCCGAGCCCCTCGGCACTCATCTTGGTGTAAAAGCCTTTATAGCAACAGACCCAGCTCACGATGAGACCAAAACTAACAGACTTGAGAATGCCGCCATAGACATCTTTCCATTCCACCGCGGACTCGATGGAGTTCCAATACGAACCCGCATTCACACCAAGCAGTTCCACCCCGACCAGATGGCCTCCATAGATTCCCACCACGTCGAAGATGGCTACCAACAGAGGCACACCGATCAACCCGGCAACAAGTTTCGGCGTAATCAGGTATTGGAGCGGATTGATGGCCATCGTATCGAGCGCGTCGATCTGCTCCGTGATCCGCATGATACCAATCTCCGCCGTGATCGCGGAACCAGCCCGAGCCGTCACCATGAGCGCAGCCAAGACCGGCCCAAGCTCGCGAATCATGCTGATCGCTACCGCGGAACCCAACAGTCCTTCAGACCCAAACTTTCGTAACGTATAATAGCCTTGCAGCGCCAAAACCATCCCGGTAAAGGCGGCCGTCAGCACGACAACAAACGTCGACTTGTAGCCGATGAAGTGGAGTTGCTTGATGATTTGCCTGCCTCGTAGCGGCGGACGTGCCAACCAGGCGAAGGATGCCACCATGAAGATCAGCATCCGGCCCATTTCCGCCACATAAGCAAGAGCCCATCGGCCCATGAGTGCGAGTAGCGTCATGGTCAAATCGGCGAGAGTGCCTTCTTCGGTCGATCAGTCGCCATCGCTGCCACGTAGCTGCGGAAAAAGGCCGTCAAGGTCTCTGCTGCGACCAGACTCTGCCGACGAAGCCGGCCAAGACCCAAGAGACATGAAGGGGCGGCCAAGATCGTCTCGATCCCTTTCAGCCACCCAGTGGGCCTGAGAAACAGATTGAAGTCAAGTGGAAGATCTTCGTCCAGAAGATCCGAGACGGATCGGATGATCACAAAGGGAACCTGCGCCCGTTGTGCTTGAGCAGCCAAAGCGGAACTTTCCATGTCGAGGCCAATGGCCTGAGTCCTCTGCGCAAACCTTTGCTTTTCTCGGGCACTGCCAATGATGTGATCGGTCGAGACAAACCGCCCAATGTGTTCGGACGGCACCAGGGTCTCGACATACGTCACGGTAAGGTCCCGTTCACCACCCGGCACATCGAGAACCGCTGACGGCTTGTCGCCATGATTCCCGCAATACACCACTTCACGACCTACCAAGAGTGCCCCGATATCCGCCGCGATAAGCGCACAGGCAAACCCCGTCGACACCACAAGACTAAACGATTGGCTGTCAAGCAGTTGGGCGGCGGTTCGCTCCGCTTTTTCAAGACCAACGCCGGTTTGAGCTAGACAATATTCCCTATCGCCTACAGTGCACACGAAAACAGTGCACCCGCCGACTCGACGCTCAACACCCGGAGGAAGCGCCGACTGAACGGCGCTCATTTCCCAAGTGGTGGCGGAAAAAATTGCGATTCGTTTCGATGGCACAGTATCAGATAAGCGCGGGGAAAGAGAATTGGCGTAGGTCAATGCTCGGACCGATACAAGTCAGTTCCTTGAATGTGATGACGAAGTTCGTCAGCCCGGATCTTCCCGCGGGAACGGAGATTACGGTACATCGCTAGAGCCCATAGCGGGAAGTACTGGCAATACCAATGATACCGAAGGTAAAACACGCGCGGAAATCCCGTGCCGGTATGACTAATTTCCTCCCACGAGCCATCCTTCATCTGCCAACGAAGGAGAAACTGCACCCCACGCGCAACACTGAAGGAATCAACCGCATCTGCCGACATCAGAGCCATCAACGCCCATGCTGTTTGCGAGGGTGTGCTCTCCCCTTTACCGTGCGCCTCACCATCGTCCCTATAGGAAAGACAGGACTCACCCCATCCACCGTCAGGATTCTGTTTCGATTCCAACCAGGCAACCGCTCGACGAATATACGGCGCCGAGAGATCTTCTCCGATGGCCCTGAGTCCTGCTAAGACAGACCACGTCCCGTAGATATAATTAACACCCCAGCGTCCGTACCAACTGCCGTCTTTCTCCTGCTCTTTTTTCAGAAACGCCAAGGCCGGTCCTGCGGCTGGATGCGTCTTGTCGTATCCCAATGCGCCGAGCATCTCTAGACAACGCCCGGCCAAATCGGAGGTACTGGGGTCCAAGAGCGCCTTATGATCGGCAAAGGGGATATAGTTGAAGACGACTCGGTTGTTGTCTTTATCGTAGGCACCCCAACCGCCGTCGGATCCCTGCATCGCCAAGACCCAGCGCATCCCGCGGCGAATAGACTCGTTCAGCTCGTCATCATGACCCGGAATCTTCAACTTGGAGAGCGCCATGATGACTACTGCGGAATCGTCAACATCCGGATACGATTCATTCTCAAACTGGAAGTACCATCCGCCAGGTTCCGCATTCGGTGAGGAGATGATCCAGTCACCAACAGTCTTGGTTTGCCGGGACATGAGATACCGACCTGCTTTTTGGAGCGCAGGATGATCCTGCGCCACTCCCGCTTCAACCAGCGCATTCATAAGCAACGCGGTATCCCAAACAGGAGAAAAACAGGGCTGGAGATGGAGAGTGGGGACGGACTCACCATCGACCATCGCGGAATCGTAGACTTCCAGCGCCTCGATCTCCCGAAGCGCCTTGACCACCAGGGGATCATCGGCATCATACCCTAAGCATTGAAGCGCCATGATGGAGTTGGCCATCGCCGGATAGATAGCACCGAGTCCGCCGGCCCCTTTGAGATGATCCACCATCCAGCAAGCGGCTTTGTGCAACGCTTTTTCCCGCAACACCCGCATGGGCATCCGATCATACAGTTTCAGCATCACATCCAATGCCACGAAGAAGTTATGCGGGGTGAACCAGGCCTGATCCTTGTTGAACGGAGGGTATTTCCAATAACGGACTTCCTGGCGCGAAATGGGGTACAACTCATCAATGCCTTGTTCGTGTGGGATTCGGCAGACCGGGCGATGCGCAAATACAATGAGTAAGGGAATCAGCACGGCCCGGGACCAATACGAGATCGCATAGATACTGAAGTAGAACTTCTTCGGCAACAACATCAGTTCGACAGGCATATGGGGAACACCTTCCCAATCGTACTGATCGAACAGGGCCAGCGTAATTTTGGTAAACACGTTGGCTTGCAAAACACCGCCCATGGCCAGAATCCGCTCTTTTGCCCGCACCATGAACGGTTCGTCCGCCGACACCCCGCACAACTTAAGTGCAAAATATGCTTTGACCGATGCGCTGATCTCCGCGGGGCCACCATAATAAATCGGCCATCCACCGTCCTGCAGTTGTGTCGTCTGGAGGTATCGGACAGCCTTCACCTCTCGATCAGGATCGACCCGATCGAGAAACCGACGCAGCATGACGTATTCAGAGGTCAGCGTGGTGTCCGCTTCCAGCTCGGCAACCCAATACCCTTCGGCATGTTGACGGTTGAAAAACCATGATTGACTCCGCCTGATTGCGTCATCCACCGCATCAGGTTGGCTCACGGCATGACCGATAGGCCGGCGAGCAGCCGAAGAATCTAATGAAGCCAGGATAACCGGTTTGTCAGAAACCAACCGAAGCGACGCGCCAGGAGTCAACTCCGTAGCAGGATCGAGTCGCCCTTGAACAGTCGAGAGCAGGCTGTCAGAGAGGCGGTTGAACAACGCCTTGATGATATTCATGAATCTTTATGACTTAACCGACAGGACTGAGGAGGGTGAAAGACCGGCATCTTGCAATGGTCTCCCTTCGTAAACCTTTCCAATACTCCCTGTGGATACCCCGAAGGCTTATAACAGACGATTTGAAACGAGTCAAGCGAGTGGTGGGAGAAGTGCCTGAAGTATCTATATTTTTTATCGGTGTAGGTGATTGAGAACACCGCTTCTACCGTACCCATAACTGAACGCCGCGGCATTACTCCACCCATCGATCACTTCATGAGAGGGACCTCACCACTGCTATCGCCAAAGTTACAGCTGGTAGGTAGACAGCCCACCCTGACAAAGCTGCCATTGATCGATACCACGATCAGTGCTGATGGGGTCAGCAGTAGCAATGCGGAAATTCACGCTGTTCGTGGCAGCCCCCAAACCGTCGCAGTCACTGAGCCAGTCGTGGCTCTCGTCGGGACTTGTATTATTATCGTCGTGGCGAAGAGAGTTAAAGCCAACACACTATTGGACCCTAGACGGAGGTTCCGACATTGCCAGTGTTCACCTTAATCTTCAGCCAGAAGCAGATCGTGAGTTTTTGGAGTGACAGATTCTGGTTCGGCTAGTGACTTATGCTGCCACTCGCAACATGTCCTCACCAAAAACACGATGGGTGTGGGCCTGAAAAAGATGTGCGCAGGAAAGTAAGTACGACAAGACGGGGAAATGGTTACCGCGTCAAGAGGACAACGAGAGTAACGAAACTCCACAACGTGACTGACAGGCGTAGTCCATTGACAATGCCTCTGGCAGACCTCAAAGGATCATGCTCCAACTCTTCCTTCCGCTCGTCCCGCGCCACCTGCAATGGCCCCTCCGCCGCTTTGCAGTTGGGCCTGAGCAGTGCTTCCAAGGTCACATAGGCAAGAGCAACCGACTGTGGGTGGAGCCCTCTATCCTGGGTTTTCGAAAGCGCCATGATCCCTCCTCGTTGATGCAGGTTGTGAAGCAGCCTTCACACTCTCGCTAGAGCAACAACGATACCGTGAGTCATTCGCCATTTCATAGCAAAACCACTTTTCTTGACTACACATCCACTATTGGCACATAAGAGTGAACAGCTCCATAAGCATTTGACAAATTATGCTTTAATTCAACACGTGGCATCCACGTCTCAGTACGTGATGGGAGCTCGCTCCACAACTCTGCAGCCCTTTCAGATGACCAGAGCATTTCCCGGCATATGACCTGGACATTCTTGAACGCTAAAATGTCAAACTACCTACGGGAATTGGCACTGCAGAGACAAAAGAGGCTATGGCGGTAAGCAGAACACTGTGTCCGTCACCTGGAGACAGGTCACGGCTGACGGTAAGACCGTCCCGAAACGAGTCTAACCAGGACAGTGAAGAAAGGTGTGAGAACTCTTAATCCTTACGTTGAGCAGACGCTTGTGGCGCCGGACGGCCGCCCCTACACTGGTTGCAGATCGCCGAGCCTGACGGACACCAATTTGGACACCCCCGGCTCCTCCATGGTGACGCCGAAGAGGGAATCAGCGATGCTCATCGTCCGCTTGTTATGCGTAATGACGAGAAACTGCGCGTTCTGCGCCAGCTCCTTCAAGACCCCCGTAAACCGTCCGATATTTTCCTCGTCCAGCGGGGCGTCGATTTCGTCCAACAGGCAGAACGGTGTCGGCCTGATCAGAAAGCTCGCAAACAACAGTGCCATCGCCGTAAGCGTCTTTTCTCCGCCTGACAGCATGGTGATGCTCTTCAGCCGTTTCCCAGGCGGTTGCGCCACGATTTCAATACCTGGCTCTTGATTACCGGAAGGTTCACCGTTTTCAGCAGGCGGTTCATCGACCAACTGCAGCTCGGCCCTTCCGCCAGGGAAGAACTGACCGAAAACCTCGGTGAACTTCTGCTGCAACTCTTGGTACGTAGCTGAGAACATCTCTTTCGTCGTCTGGTGAATCCGCTGAATGATTTCCTTCAGTGACGCGATCGAATTTGACAGATCCTGCTCTTGGGCAGACAAGAATGTATGGCGTTCTTCCAGCTCTTGGTGTTCGCTGATCGCCGCTAAGTTGATGGGTCCCATTCGATCCATCCGGTCACGAAGCTTCTGCAACTGCTCTTTCAACTCGGCATCAGAGCGAGGCGCGGGTTCCTCTACGGCCATGGCCTCAGCCTCGGCCATAGAGTCGCTCGACTGCGTAGGATCAACGATCAATGTGAGGGGGTCAAGCTGATAGGTCCCCGACAATGTTCCTTCGACAGTTCCTAATTGGGTGCGGATTTCCGCTCGACGAACCTCAACGGTCATCCGGGCATCTCGCAGGACTGAAATCCCTCGTCGCAACTCTTCCAGACCGGACTCACGCGTTTGACTCGCCGCCATTTGTTGCGCCTGTCGCTCTTGAGCGGCGACCAATTCTCCCTTCACCCGCCCAGCGGTGACACTGAATTCTTGGCAGAGGCCCTCCTGACGAGCTTGTTCTGTCTGGCTCTGCTCGATGAGCCCATTCAGACTGTTCAGGTGCTCACCCAATGCACGATGCCGATCTTCCGTCTCCTGGATCTGTTGTGTCACCCGAGTGTGGTTCAGTTGCTCATGTTGCCGTTTGGCTCGCAAGCCCTCCGCAGTCAGCTTCGCCTCGGTCACATGCTCCTGATGCGTTCTCATATTTCGATCGAACAACCCCAGTTGCTCGCGCACCTTCCCCAACATCATTTCCTGTCCGTTCTTCTCAGCCAGCCATTGACCCAATTGAGTCTGGACCGAGTGCGATTCTTGTTCCAACCGCTGACCTTCGCTGACACCATCCTGAATTTCCGTCTCCATCCCAGTGAGTCGATGGTCAAGGTCATTCAGTACATGCTGAAGCTTCTCTTCATCCTTGCGCAGCGACAGATTCTGCATCTCGGCGTCTCGAAGCGCATCTCCAAGTTGGCGGCCCTGCTGGGTGAGCATCTGGATCTGGGCAGACACCATCTCTCGCTGTTGCTTGCTTTGATTAAGCTCCTCCACAAGCACATGGCGTTTGGTTTCAAGATCGATCACCTCTCGCCGGCGTTCCAGCAAACCCGGCGTTCCTTGAACCTGACCGCCCGTCACGATGCCCGACGCATCCACCACTTCCCCATCCAGAGTTACTAAGATTGGACCATTTGGAGCACTCCACACATGTTGCTCCCACAAGTGCATCGCCTGGTCCAATGATCGAACAATGACGATGCGATCGAACAATGAATCACGAGCCGCCGTTCGTGCCGCGTCGGTTTGGATCAGATCCACGGCGAGCCCGACCACGCCGGGCTGCGTTGCGATCGACGTCCACCAGGCATGAGTCCGTCCGCCTTCCCATCGTGGGCACTGCGGAATAAAGCTGCCTCGCCCCAGCGATTCCTGTTGAAGAAATCGAATCAACCTCTGCCCAACAGACGGTTCATCTACAAACCATCCTCTGACGCGCTCTCCCAACACCGCCTCAACCGCCCGTTCCATCCCCGACGGAACCACCAACCATTCGGCCACCGCATCCCGTACCCCATCACAAGACTTCAGGGCAGGGCCTTGTTGGATCCCCTGTCGACCGTAACCCATCTCTTCACGAACCACACCCTGCAATGCTTCAAGCCGCGAATCCACTCCGGCCAGCTCTTCCGAGCGTCGTAAGATCACCGGATCCAACGACTGGAGAGCGCCCGTAGCTTGAGCCTCCTCCTCTTGCACCGTGCGTTGTTCTGTTCGTAGTTGCGAGACAAGGCGATCGGCCTCTCCATATTCCTTACGCAAGATCTCGTAGCGCTCAATCGCCGATTCACGCTGGCTTCGCAGTTCGTCTCGCTCCAACGACAAGCGAGTGCCGCGGCCCGCGAGATCTTCCATTCGCTTGGCCAATTGCGAGATACCTTGTTCAGTATTCGCGACAAGCACAACCAATTGCAGCACATCTTTGCGCCCTCGCTCCTCCTCCGCAACAGCCGCAGCCCGTTGATTGATCAAGCGCATCAGCTCTTCATCAAGTTCCCCGAGAGTCCGATCCCGAATCGCCATCTCCTCCTCGACCGACGTCAATGACGACTCGATGGCACGAAGTCCGGCAACCAACTGCTCTTGTGATCGGACTAGCTCCTCCAGCTCAGCTGATTCCTGTACCTGTTGCTGGCCGAATAACAACCCACGGTTTCGTTCGACCTCCGCCGCCGTTAGCGCGTGGGCCTGCCGTTGTTCGACACCCGCCAGTTCCTCTCGAATCTTCCCGATGGAATCAGCGGTCGCAATCGCATCAAGACGCACTTGTTCGAGTTCTGTTGTAAGCCGAGCCAGGTCGGCCGCTTTCTGAGAGTCTTGTTGATCCAGATTCAGGACGTCAGTATCCGCCTCCTGCAATGCCTGTCGTAAGACCCTGAATTCCCTCGTCAACAATATCACTTCGATTCCGCGCGCCTCACCCTGCAGCGTCTGAAAGGTTCGCGCCTGGCGAGCTTGGCGTTCCAAGGAATTGAGTTGCTTTTTGACCTCTGCCACAATATCTCGGACACGTAGAAGATTCTGCTGCGTCGCTTCCAACTTCCGTAGCGCCTCGGCTTTCTGTTTCTTATACCGGACAATGCCCGCGGTCTCCTCGATGAGCTCGCGCCTGTCTTGCGGCGACGCATTCAAAATCTGATCGATCTGACCCTGGGCAATGACCGTGTGTCCTTTGCTCCCCGCCCGCGTATCGAGCAACAAGCTACGGATATCCTTCAACCTGCAGTGAATCTTGTTGATGAGATACTCGCTCTCGCCGTTGCGGTACAAACGGCGGGTAATCATCATCTCTTGCGCCTCAGTCAGCTCGTTTGGAAGTCCCGAGCCACCGTCCAGCTTCATCATTGCCGGATCAAGCCCACCCATCACTAACGACACTTCCGCCATACCCAAAGGCTTTCGTAGTTCGGTACCGTTAAAAATGACGTCTTCCATCTTTTCACTTCTGAGCGTTTTGGTGCTTTGCTCGCCCAACACCCATAGGATGGCATCTACGACGTTGCTCTTTCCGCTCCCATTCGGCCCGACGACCGCAGTGACCCCCTCAGGGAATTCAATCTTGGCTTCCGCGAACGACTTGAAGCCCATCATGTTCATAGATTTCAGATACATCAGCTCACCCTCGGTTACGCGCAGATTAGGACGCGTGCTTGAGAAACAAAAAGTTTCCGGCCCTTTTACCACAAGGGTTTTTGGAAATCAAAAACAAAACACATTGCGTGGTGGAATGAACAACATGGCCCTACAATATATAGGGCCATGTGGGGGATATGAGTGGATGGCACTGCCAGCTACCCGGCAATGCTACCGACCGGCTTTTTCGAGGATTCTATCTGGACCAGTTCCTTCGGCAAGAGAAATTCGACGTCTTCCTCAATCACCGTGAGTTCTTCAACATCGGACGGTTCCGACGCTCTCAGGAATGCAACGACTTCCGTGACCAGGATTTCCGGAGCTGACGCACCGGCCGCAATCCCAACTGCCTTGGCCCCTTGCAGCCATACAGGATCAATGTCGGCAGCTGAATCGATCAGGTACGACGGGATGCCGCATTGCTCCCCCAGTTCGCGTAGACGATTAGAATTAGAGCTGTTCGGTGACCCGATGACCAGAATGACATCCACCAGACGAGACAATTCCTTGACGGCATTCTGCCGGTTTTGCGTTGCGTAACAGATGTCTTCTTGATGTGGCCCCTTGATGTTTGCAAACCGCTTGTGCAGTGCGCCGACGATGTCCCGACATTCATCCACACTCAGCGTCGTCTGTGTGACATACGACAGATTGACGGTGTTATCCACCTCTAGCTTTTCCACATCTTCCACCGAAGACACTAAATGAAACTTGTCGGGAACCTGGCCTAGCGTCCCGATCACTTCCGGGTGACCGGCGTGACCAATCAAAATTAATTCATACCCCTGGGTATAATCGCGGTTGACTTCGTTATGAACCTTGATCACGAGCGGGCAGGTTGCATCAATCGCGTGCAGACGACGCTGATTCGCTTCTTCCCACACAGACTTCGCCACACCATGCGCACTAAAAATGACGACCGACCCTTCAGGCACTTCGTTCAACTCCTCCACAAAGACCGCACCCTTTTGCCGGAGTGAGTTCACCACATGGCGGCTATGGACGATCTCGTGACGAACATAAATTGGAGCGCCGTACTTCTTCAGCGACAGATCCACGATATCGATCGCCCGATCGACACCGGCGCAAAACCCGCGGGGATTGGCAAGATAGATCATCATGGTTGGCGTAGCTCCTTAGGCTCAGATCCAGCATCTAGTCATGATACCCGGATCGGTAAGCCACGATACGTCAGATCCACCGGCCTCGTCAACAGAATTGCCGTCGTCATTACCCTAGTCTTTACAAACTGCTTTGCCAACTCCAGGTCTCTCATGAGCCTCAACCGACTCTTTCAGTACCCCCTAAGCTCGATCTGTCGCTGCACCAGTGATCCTGCAACATACTTAATAGCCACAGTCACCACACCTAACTCCCTTCCCTCCATTAGGGCATCCCTAATGCTATCGATATGGATGCTATCTTGATGATCCCGCCCAGACAGGTATCGGCCCAAAACGCTCTTGGGAGTCATGCTCACGCCATTGAATAATAGACTCACTTTATACCGCCATCACGCTGCTGACTTGACTCCCTCTACTACCCCTCGTACGCTCAATCTCTGTCAAAACTTCCGTTCGTTGTTTCTTCTGTTGTTTCTTCTTATGAAAGGAGGCACCTCGTATGGCTCAACGACCTTTTCAAACGGGAGCGGTCGTCAATCTGAGTGAGGGAGAAAGCAGTAAGGATGTCGTCGTCTGTACCGTGCCAGCCAGGAAACGATTCGATATCAAATTTCTCGGCATCAATGGTTTTGGGCACCCGACTCAACCCCTCTTTTACGCAGTTCACGTGACGACACGATCGCGAGTCGGCATCTATCCCATTGCGCTCACCGGCGTGTCCGAGATAGACGAGCCCGAGTTTCCCGCAAGGTTTTTCGGAAGCCAAGAAGCGATGCTCTACGCGGATCCCAAGTCCAACCTCGTCTTTTCAGTCGCGCGCAAGGACACCGCGGGTAACGTCAGAGTATTTATTGACATCTGCGGATTGCTCGTCGATGTCTGAACTGGGACGGGAGTAGTATCGGGCAGTAGTGACCTTCCCCCAATTCCGTGGACACCTGGTTAAGCGACTGCCTTCCTCGCTT
>CAKKRK010000038.1 GCA_919902665.1 Nitrospiraceae bacterium | reverse complement strand
GTCCACTCAGGACCATGTCGTAGAGGTGGTCTCAATTTCAAGGGGAGCAGGATACGTGAGTAGACAAACCCGACCAGCGTGGAAGTCAGTATGAGTGATGGGGGCATGGCGAGCTACCGATACGGACGTCGATCAACAACGTACCGCCTCGCAGAGAGAAAATGCTCGCGGCTCAACCTGGTGAAAATAGCTTATCGGTTGAAGAGAAGTCTCCGCAAGTACACTGGACGAAAGCGATACACATCACCATCCACAACACTACGATACGGACACACCCACGCATTAAAGAACAGGCGATAGCTCGCAGACCATCGCCTATCCCTCATCCGTGTGGACGGACACGTGAACTCGTAAACCCTTTCCCCGGTGTCCTATAGCAGACTACTTACTGGCTCTTCTTGTATACCACTAAGCCACCGATAAAAATCACGCCCATGACGATCATAAACATTACGAGAGTGTCCATGGATAGCTCCTTTCCTTAGAACCACGACCCCGAACATTTTCGCCTACCATCACATTGTGTCGTCGCCCCATAGAAGACCTGATGAAGTCACAGCGAGCAGCCTCCCAATCCGGAAGGCCGCCCGCAGCGGGCGCTTAGGACGCCTGGAACATTTTGTCTGTAGTGATAAAACCCGCACGAGGAACAGGCTTGGAGGCAATCCATCAAGAGCACTGCGATCCCCCCAGCGATGACGTACTCACGCCAGCCGATAACTTCCACACGGCTCATCAGATTTAATACTGGATTCCCTACACGGGAATGTGACAGCCGAGAGAGAACCGGCTAACGTGACTGGGGAGACGCCCGCCCATAACTCGGCGGGCCATTGTAATCCGGTGGACTAAGGTCTTCCATCTTCACCTCCTCCTTGATTCGGAATCACGCGGAGAATTGTGTAGATATCGAGCTGTACTTTCTCTGTATACCTCTTCCAGCCTAACTGTCAACTGGGGTAATTCAAATTTCTTCTGAATTTAAGAAAAGCATAAGCTATGCCACCTCCATCGGAGGACACAAGAAGTGAAACGGGAGATAAGGCCTGTCATCTATCTTATTTCACGATGAGTTGATAGGCCAGCAGAATACTACCGCTGTACACGTAAGATGGGGCCAAGGGTCAGCCATTTGGACGGACCCAACGCCGCCATATGAGGTAAATGGGCGACGTACCAGAACACGACGTCTTGCTCCTGCACTCCCTGATTATCTTGGTCGTATCCCAGCTGACCTCGCGCTCCGAAACTCCAAGGTACGTCTTCGCTGGCGTTGGCTCGACGAATCGCCACATCAAGGTCGGCAAACCTGTCTCGTTCGCCATCATCCTTCAGCGGAACATACCCGGCACCAGGCAGGATCCAGACTCCGTGGCCATTCAGTTGATCGCGTACCAACCACGTCTTCTTGAGTGCGGGAATCTTGACGTCGTTTCGCTCATTCGCATACTTCCGCCAGCCTAGCCCCCACCCACGATCCGATCCCCCCTCCTCATGAACAAAGACCTGATCCATGCCGTTCCCGTTGATATCAAAATCAAACCGCCAATAGGGATGATGATCATGGTTGGTGTTGCACGACAAGCCCCGGCTATGCAGAACGGGACGGAGCTCGCCGTCGTCCGATAGGTGCCATGCTTGGTAGAGGTGATATTCCCCGATCCGGGCATAGACCCCCAACTCAAGCCACTTCACATTATTCTGAGTTGAGCGTTCCATGCAGACTTTCTGGTCGCCACAGTTGACGATCGGCACCAAATCCTGCCACCGCAGCCGATCTTGGAATGGGCCACAGCGCCCACTCTCGGCACGTGACCCGAACCAGGTGAAGGGATTCCACCAGACCATCTCTTTGACGTACTTGACGCGCACGACGGGCATGCTGGCCTTGGTGAGAATCAGCTCATCGGCATACTTCACGTTTCGCAACGCCAAGCCCTGGTTGTCCCGAACTTCCCAGTCGAAACTCCACCGCCCCCAATCCACATGTTCGGACTGCGTCTCGGCCATGGCAGATCTGGACCAGACAAGGACGCAGCACATCAACAAGCCGGTGTACCAGATACGGGTCATCCCATTCCTCTCACGAGCGAGGCGGCTCCTCACCGGCCTCAAGAACCTTATCCTCTGTCAGATCAACCACTGCCCAATATTTTGGATCTCCGTCCTGCCCATTTGAAAAGGTAATCCAGATGGTCCGATGTGCGTACCCTGGATCGTTTCTGAAGAACCCGCGATCGGGTTGCATGAGGAGCCCGTGACCTTGGAGTTGCTCGACCTTGCCAGCCAGGCGTGGATCGGCTTTGGCCAGTTCAATGCCTCGTTGAATATCCGGTTGACCTTCTGGTGGCTGATACCCCTTCAGGTGAGCGACGCTGAGCACGCCCGTCTCTTTCATGCGGACTTCTACGGCAACATTTTGACTGTAATTGTAATAGACAAGTCGGGCGAGGTTTGTGGTCAGTCGACAGCATCCGAAACTGACTTTGCCGTCTGATGGCAAACGATCCGCATCGATAAAGGCCCAGCGACTTCCCAAGAGTGGCACCACTCGGCGATCACTTTCTGCTGCTTTTCGTAAAGCTGCCACCTCATTCGCGGTCAACACAGCTAAGGCATTTGTGGACCGTTTCACGGCAGTCTCTGAAACAGCCCCGACCATTTTGGGCTTGTGGTGCCCGGCAGTGTCGTCACCAGTAAATTGGAGCACGTGAGGAGAAGGAGGCTTTTCGGGCAACTTGCTCTTCTGCACGAGGGTCTCGGGATCCTCGGGACCAAACGGACCCCGCGAACCGGCATCGAGGCTGCAGCCATAGCAGAGGCCGATGATCGTCAACAGAAAGAGCGTTGGCCACCCCGTTCGGTAGGTCACAGCGTTACACCGCTAGCTTCCCTGCAATTCCCAAGGCAAGTCTGGAGATCTGCGCGGCTGCCTTGATGACGGCAGCCCGCTTTTTTCGCGAGGCCGCGTTCAGAATGGCTTCCTTCATGAGCTCTTTATAGGCTCGAATCTCATCCTTACTGAAGGGAACGATCTGCGCGATGGTTTCATTATTGAAGGTATTGGCTAGTTGGACGTACAGGTTGGAGATTTCCGCCGCATAAATCCCTCGACGAAGGGGATCATTCTTGTAGGTTTCAAATTTCTTCCGTAGTGCCGCCACCGCTTCAAGGAGTGCTTTTTGGCGAACTTTGGTTTCGTCCTGCTTTCCGATCTCGAATTCGACCGTTCCTAACTGATCGATCAGGGCCTTGGCCTCCTCACGAGCCTGATCTACCTCAACGGATAAGTTACCGATTTCTTCCTGAGCACTTTCGGCGGTTTCCATCAACTGCTTGATCAAACTATCGTTATCTTCCAGAAAACCGACGACCCCCGCGATACTGGTCTCCATGGCACCTCCTCTATTGCCCGTCGTCTTTCTTCAGTTTGTCCAGAAGGTCGACCAAGTCGGCGGTAAAGGTATGCCCGCGTTGCAGTGTCCGTGAGCGGATGATGCGCGAGCCTGTGACCTCCTCCAATGCGTCATTGACGGTCCGGGAATGATTCAGAATCTCCATGATACGCTCAGACTGCCCTGGGGCCTGCTCTACCAAGGCAGCCACGAACTCCGGATCGACGGAAGCCAAGCCCGACTTATCCGCATAACGCTTCACCTGCGCATGGATCGCCGCCGTGTGCTTCCATGAGTCGTTTAGCGCATTGGCCGTGTCGCGTAGGCCGCAGAAATCTTCTTCAAACTGATCCCATACGGCTTTTTCAAGTCCCTGATATTCAATCAGGTACATTTGGCCGACCAGATAGGCCGCTGCATACGCCGCCTCGCCTTTCTTACTGACGACATTCCGATACGAGGAAAGCACGAATTGATGCTTAGCTTCTTGCGCTTGCAACGCTTTAACACTCTCATGGAGGGAGCTACGTGCCTGTTCCAAGAACTTGATACGCGCTTCTGTTTCTTTCTGGAACAGGTCGATATTGGTCTGAGCCGCATCGATCTTCGTGCCTTCCTGCCGAATCAGATCTCGGACTGCATCACTATGAATCGAATGACAGCCCACTGCGCTGATCACGATGAGCCCGATGCTCACGCCTCTGACTATCTGTCGGATCATACCGGTTTCCTCCTGCTCAGGAGCAATCCATCATCGGCGCAAAGTCCGCACGGCCGCTGCGAGCGGCTGCACTTCGTCGCGGGACAAAGTGACGTCAATATCGAGGTACTGCTTAATAATCGCATTGATTCGGCGAAGCGCACCCACGTTGTTGCGGTACTGATCGAAGGCCGTGAGATCCACGGTTGAGGAGGCTTGTCCGTCCTTTTCCACACGCTGCACAACTCGGCCAGTGAGTTCGGGAAGCTTCTGGAGGAGATTGCTCATGTCGCCTGTACCAGCCTGAAAGACGACCTGACCATTCGGCCCTTTCCGCTCCGGGAGATTTTTGAGACGAATGTCATTGATCAGCGCGATGACCTCAGATCCCAGAAGTTCAGCATCATCCTTCGCCAATTCCGGCTCGGGCACATCGGTTACCTTGGGGTTGGTCGTGGCCCACTGCAACGCCAAGTTGAGCTTGAGCCTGGTTTGAACATGGCGATACCACTGGTGCTGCCGTTCGGTGACATTCGTTACCAACTCTCGGTATTGCTCCATCAACCGCTGGTTCTCGGCATATCCCTGATCCTTGGCGATCAAGGCTTGTTTGACTTCCGGCGGAGTGGAGCAGCCGAGACAGACCAGACTCATCGCGACAAGAACCTGGGCTGCTTTCATGGCGATTCCTCCTTCCGACTCACGCCTGGAGCGAACCTTCACAGAGCCCCAGATGCCGTCTGACTGCTCTCTCTTACGAAGGTGGAGCAGTGCAGGAAAAGCGAGTTACTATCACTCACTGCACATAGATTATGTTGATAGTATGGACGTGTTCGGCGTGCAAGTATACAGAGGCTAGTACAACTCAGTAGATTTCCTAGGTGAGCCCACGTATGACTTCTAGATAGTATGCCTCAAGAAGCGCAGCGCGTGCTTCTTCCATCATGACCAATTGCCGTTGGTCGAATGTATTCGCGCAGTAGAGATAGTGCGTGTCATCCACGAAGCCCAGCTCGACATGCACTTGTCGGCCATCAAGCTCCTCGCGCGTCAATTCCTGAGTGACCGTTCGTTCCGACAACTCTTCCCAGGCCACCTGCGCCGAGGGTCCATGATTCTCATAGAGCGGTGCATTGGAATCGATGGAGTTCGCCAGCATGGTGTTGAGATTGAAAAGCGTCCCATCATCCAACTCCGGCAACTCATCCCAAGCCGCCGTGGTCTGAGTCCCGTTACTCAACACATAGAATGGTCCATCTTCCACCACTTCTTCGATGGATCGATAGTGAATCGGATCCGCAGGCTGCACAAGCTGTAACCCCCTGCCAGCCAGCGCACGCTGAAACGGGACTCGCCTGGACAACTGCCGTGTTTTTTCGCATACAATCATGCGGCCATATGGGCGTAGAACCTGGCACAGGTGATCAAGTCGGCGCGCCAAACCTGTCCGCTGTTCAAACACCATCTGCTGCGATGGATCGTGTCCACGATCAAACGTCCGCCAACTCTCGCTGGGTATCCCAGGATCCTGTTCGGCCTGGAGCAGTGCGTGCGTCGCCAACACCAGATCGAAGGATCCTGAAAAAGGTTCTTCTTGGAGATCCAAGCAGATGAACCGAAGATTACGCAGACCCAAGTCCTTCGCCTTTTGTTGTGCGATCGCAATGGACGCCGGCGAGCGATCGACGCCGACTACATTCGCATCAGGGAAACGGAGGGCATACCAGGTTGTCAGAATGCCGAGGCCACAACCGAAATCGAGCATGTCCTGAGCCTTGCCGAGGTGCGACATCGCTTGCAGTCCGATCGCTTCATAATATTCATACCGCTGGCTATAGAGAACCGGGAAGATCTTCGGACGCGCAGCTAGATCATAGAACGCCCTTTCATCGACAGAATCGCCTGTGCGTCTTCGTTCGGCATGGATGTTGAGCTGGTTCAGCTCTTCGACGGAGAGCTGTTGTCGCTGCCACAAGAAGTACTCACGATCGGATGTGAAGTGTCTGAGCCCCCACCACGCAAGATGCTCTCGAAGCGATTGCCCCAGTGGGTTATTCGTCATGTGCTACGCCTGCTCAAAACGGTTCACAGCAAGGCTGCAAGGAGTGAGAACCACGAGGCGTACGCAGTGCGGGTCCTGGACGTGGCTCGAACGACTGAGAAGAAAGCTGGGAAGCGTTTTGAGCGGGCATCTACGGCCGTTTGAGCATGATGGCGTCAAAGTACGCTTCCGGCACCGGATGGGGAAGCCGAAGCTGCCCCGACCCGAAGGCCACATACTTCTCGCAGGTCAGCTGTTCCAAACCGATTGGACCCTTCGCGTGCAGTTTCCCCACGCTCAGCCCCACGTCGCTCCCCATTCCGAAGCTATCGCCGGCATGAATCCTGGTTGATGCATTCACCAGCACCGCACTGGCATCAACTTCTCTGGTGAATCGCATGGCCGACTCATAGCGTGTGGTGGCGATTCCGGCGGTGAGACAGGGACCATGCGTCTTAATATGGACCAACGCTTCATCGAGGTCTTCAACCATTTTTACAGCCAGGGTCGGACCGGCGAACTGCGTTTGCCAATCCGCCTCTGTCGCTGGGATGATCGCGGTATGTCCCGTCATCGCCATTTGCCCCATGAGTGCAACCGTCTTTGGGCAGGCATGCACTTCCACCTTGAATTCATCCAGCAGGCGGTTGATCAACGGAGGCAGGAACTGCCTAGCCACAATCTGCTGCACCAACAAGGTATCCAGCGAATTGGAGGCTCCCACCTGCTGCACCTTCGAGTTGATCACCAGGTTTTGCGCGACCGAAATATCGGGGGTTTCATCGATGTACAACTGCGTGAGGCCCCCATCATCGCACAGCACCGGGACCTTGGCTTGCTCCGCAACCGTCTTGCGTAACCCAGCTCCGCCACGCACAATGAGCGCATCGAGGATTTTTCCTGATCGCATCAGATCGAGCGCGACTTCTTTCTCTTGGCGATCGATGAGCACCCAGGCCCCATGGGGTATGCCGTGCTCCGTTGCCGCCTCACGAAATCGCCCATCAATCGCCTGATGCGTCAACTTCCATTCCGGCGCCCCACGAAAGATACAGAGATTGCCCGCCTTCAGACACAGTGCAATCGATTCCACGGTAACGAGCGGACTCCGTTCGGAGATCACGCCGACCACTCCGATTGGCACCCTCACCCTGGAGACCTGTAACCCATCCGGACGTTCCCATCGCGATGTCACGGCACCGACGGGGTCCGGCAGATCGGCGATGAAATGCAGCCGCTCGACCATCTCGTTCATGTGCTCGGTCGTCAGACGGACGCGAGCCACAGCAGCCTTCATCCGATCTTTCATGTCCGCATTCTCAAAGGACTTTCCCACAGCCTCGACATCTTTGGCATTTTCCGCGAGAATAGCGCCTTGATCCGCAGCAACTCGATCGGCCACCGCATGCAGCGCCCTCGCCTTCACAGGACCAAAAATCAGAGCCAGATCAACAGATACTTTTCTGCAATCTTTCAATAGCTTATCAAGATACAACTTGACCGGAACTTCAGTCGACATAGGGGCCATTCTTCACGAGATACAGCTTCCAATGGGTCATTGCAATCACTCCATCTCCCTGAGACAATACCGGATACTTGGGTTTTTAGAGCCTCGGACTATACCACGCGTTTTTTTCATGAGTAAATGACCTGAACGCCTCACGTTTTTCACTGCTACAATTGCACCGGAGGATGGCGAATGAGAAGTTGGCATGCTGGCTCGCGTTGGCGCAAGAGAAAGGAACAGCGATGCGCTCACTAGTTCACGTGACGGGACATGGTTTCAAGACGGCTCTCTGTGTATTGTTGACGGTATTACTGGGAGCCTGTGCTCAGATGAAACCGGTAAACCCGCTAGGTCCCCCCACACAAGCTACGCCCGAACAAGTGACCGAACGAGAACGGGAGAATCAACCGCCCAAGGTCGTACAAGCCCGTCCCAACGGCAGCAGTCCTCAACAATGCCTGGTCAATTTCGACGATGAGAGCGCGCTGGAACATATCTATTCCCAGGCGAGATCAACCTTGGCATACAGGACGAGCCGAATCGGATTCGGCCCCTTGCAGACTTGTGATCCATCGAAACACAGCGACTGCTGGACCTATCGCCAGCGCTGTTCCAAGCATGACATCAACGTCGACACGATCGGCCTCACACATTTTCACTTGAGCATGGAAACGGGGATCGAATGCTACACCCTTCCGGATCCTGGAGACGGCCTCGGCCGTGGATTCGGCAAACTTGTGGACTTTAGATGCACAGAGGTTGATTGGGCGAAAACTCCCCGCGTCCTGTCTTCGCATGATCAGAATCAATGGGTCAAAGTTTGGGTGAGCAATCCTGAGAATCGTGCACCGACTTATTTCGACATGGAATCGATTCAGGTGCTGCCCGATACTGCAATTCAACTCTGGTTCCGGAAACGCGATGGAACCTGGTGGTTCTGGCCGGATCTGAAGGCTGGCAATACCTGGAACATCCGTGAGCATACACGCGATGTATCGGAAGTCCGGATCCGGGGCACCAAGGTTGGACGAGCCAGTTCCTATCTGATCGGCTCATTGGTGGTTCGAGACTAGCCGAACGAAGGCCAAAACAAGCGATACCGACTCATACGGTACGGCGAGAACTCTCTGTCATCAAGGATACGGTAGATGCCGACCGGCGCTTCCCCTCACGGGCCAGCACGGTAGCCAGCCAGGCCCAGGCAATCATGAGTGGCACGCATGCCAACGCAATATGGGCCGTGGTGGCACCCAGGGCTCTGACTCCGGTGACCAGCCACCCCGTCGAGGCATCGCCACCCCGTGAGATAGCCGTGTCGATGAAATTCTTCGCTTTGTATTTCTCTTCTCGGCTGACAACAGTAAAGAGAACCTCGCGCGCAGGCTTTGATAACGCATACTCCCCTACCCGACGCAACACAGAAAAGACGACGTAGACCCCGAGAGTCGGCCACAGCGCGATACCGAGAAACCCTATCAGGCTGATCACCGGAAGAAACAGTAAGGGCGCGACCAGACCAAACCGGCTGATAACGCGTTTGGTCACGAACATCTGTGTCAACCACGTCAACAGACCAGTCGTAAAATCGAGCGAGGAGAAGAGGCGTGTCCTGGCTTCAGGCTGATCCAAATATTCCGAGACCAGGCGCGTCTGTTCGAGGTACAGGAACGTCGCGGTCATGGTTAAAAAGGCTAGATAGCCGCAAATCCCAAGCAAGTAGGGTGACGATATCGTCAAGCGAATACCAGCGAGGAAACTTCCGCGAAGGGGATCACCTGGTCGCGTCTGATGGTGGACGGACTGTTCGCGCCCCCATCGGTCGAGTCGATAGACACATCCAAGGCACAGCGTGAGAAACAGCATCGAGGCTAACATGAGCACCGGAACGGGAACGATAAATGTCAGGCCTGTCGTGATCAGCGGCCCCACCAACGCGCCGCTGCTCCCTCCGGCCGCAATGACGCCAAACAGCCGTGCCCCCTGCTCCGGTGTAAACAGATCGGCCATAAAACTCCAGAAGACCGACACAATGAAGAGATTCATCACCGACAACCAGACAAAAAAACTTCGGGCCACCCACTCGGGATACAGATGACTCATCATCAGTATATAGAAGGCCAACAGATTCAGAATAAAGAACGCATAGACGGTCAACAGCAGCCGGTAGCGGGAGCATCGCGCCGAGAGCCATCCGAATAGTGGCGTGGCCGCGAGCATGGTGAGGAATGTCGCCGTCATCATCCAGGGAAGATGTTTCAATCCCCCTTCAATGGCCATTTCGTCGCGCACTGGACGGAGAATCGAGTATCCACACAAGAGACAGAAAAAATAGACGAAGGCCCACACCAACGGGACGAATTCTTCCCGTTTCACACCGAGGGAGTACGCCCACCCAGTCAGTCGTGTGTGATTCAATCCAACCATAGACCCGCAGTGTAGCAGGTGTGCCTTCGCCTGCAAGTGGCAGATCTGTTAGAATACCGGGACCGTACGGAATTCTTGGGAGGCCGAACAGTATGATCGATCTTCGTAGCGACACCGTGACCAAGCCGACGGACGAGATGCGGAAAGCCATGGCGCGCGCTGAGGTCGGCGATGACGTGTATGGAGAAGACCCGACTGTCAATCGGCTCCAAGATATGGCGGCAGCCATGCTCGGCAAGCGGTTCGCGCTCTTCGTCCCCTCCGGCACCATGGCCAATCAACTGGCGATTCGATCACACACTCAACCGGGACAGGAAATAATCGTCGAGAGCAAGAGTCATGTCGTTCGCTATGAACAGGGCGCAGCTGGGGCACTGGCCGGGGTGCAACTTCATTGGGTGACCGGTGAGCGGGGAATTATGACTGTCGAGCAGGTGGAAGCCGCCATCAGACCGAACGACGCGCACAGCATCACAACGGCCTTGATCTGCATCGAGAACACGCACAATGCCGGTGGCGGCACGATTTATCCGCTCTCCACAATCGAAAAAATCCGAGCTCTCGCGGTGAGACATGGCATTCCCATGCACCTCGACGGAGCCCGGCTCTTTAATGCCGTGGCCGCCACCACCTTGCCGCCGACGGTGTACGCCCAACACTTCGAAACCGTCTCCCTCTGTCTCTCGAAGGGGTTGGGCGCCCCCGTTGGATCGCTGCTGATCTCGAATGACCAGCGACTCATGGATCACGCACGCCGCTTTCGCCGAATGTATGGAGGCGCGATGCGCCAAGCAGGCATCCTGGCCGCCGCCGGCATCTATGCGCTAGAGCGGCATGTCGCTCGGCTCAAGACCGACCATGAGCATGCGAAAAAACTGGCTCGCCAACTCCAACACATTTCCGCAATCCAGATTGCGCCGCAGCACGTCGAAACGAATATCGTCATCTTCGACATCGTCGACGAGCACCGTTCTCCGGCCGAACTCATAGCCGCGCTCAAAGAGCACGGCGTGCTTATTAACGCCGTTGGAGGACAAAGCTATCGAGCGGTCACCCATCTGCATATCACGGACAAGCAGATCGACGAAGCCGCGGACGTCTTTGCCAACGTCCTCAAACGTTGACACTATATTCCTCCATCCATAGAATGCCCAAGCGACTAGGTCTTTCGCCTGGTGCGGCCCCACGAGGTTGGAGACCAGCAAGAACGAGCGCCAGGCGCTACGCTAGTCGATTCAGAGGATTTGCACACACGATTCATTATCATGGAATTAGAACACGTCATGGACACACAGCACACAACCAGCACTCCCACTCGCGAAGAACTGAACGCCGAGCTACTCGAAGTCCCGGAACCGCCGGAGCAGCCCGAGTTGCCGCCACCCCCTGGATTTGAAGCGAATGTAGAAGTCGCGTTACGGCATATCAAAGGCCGACGGGGCGGTGACCTTGTCGGCGTCATCCTCATCGGGTCGGGAGCTCGGAAGGCTCTCACGCTCCACAGCGATATCGACTTGATCGCCCTCGTCAAGGGAGAGGCCGATAGTCACGAAATCCTTCGTGTCGGCGATCGCCTCGCGGATATTCGCTACCATGGATACCAGTCCGTCGAGGAAGACCTCGCGTACTCACTTCGGCTCCCCTCCCTGCTACGAAAAGGCAGGATTCTCTTCGATCACGACGGCATCTGTGTGAAGCTGACTGAAAAGATCCACCACCGCTTTCGCCAAGGTCCTCCGCCGACATCGATCAATGAACAGATTCGGCTGAAGGCCGAATGTTACCATCTGTTGGGGAAAGCACAGGATCTCGTAGAGAAACCAGGAACAGCCCACTACCTATTGACGCTATTTTACGAGGATTGCATCTCCGCATTCTTTCGTTTGAGAGGGTTTTGGTTGGTCGCTCCAGTAGATGTTCATCGGTTTATGTTTTCACGCGAACCAGCCCTTGCGGACCTCGCTGGACAGTTCCTCACAGCCACCACCCTCACCGAGCGGCTCAACTTTGGCCGGCAATTTGCCGATCTCCTCTTTAAGGATGTCCCGAATCCTGCTCGCATCGACTGAAGAGAGCAGTGCATTCAACCGGTTGCCTCCGCGTTGGGAACGTGTTTCGTACACAACGTGAGAGGAACCGTACCTGCCTGCAAATCGATCGACGGACGCCGCATTGGCTGTGACCGGCGACAAACCAAGGAGCACCCTTATGGAACTGGGATTTATCGGACTCGGCAAGATGGGGATGAACATGGTGACGCGCCTTCGGCGCGACCAACACCGCGTCGTAGTCTACGACCGCTCGAGCGACTTGATCAAACAGGCCGAGGGCCAGGGCGCGATCGGTTCCTCATCCCTTGCTGATCTTGTCAGTAAGCTCAGCGCCCCGCGTGCTGTCTGGGTAATGGTGCCTTCCGGAGCCCCGACCGAAGAAACTATTCAGGCTGTAGCTGCATTGTTGCAACCAGGTGACACCATCGTGGACGGTGGAAATACCAGGTTTCACGACGATGTGCGGCGGGCTGCCGAGCTCAAGAAAAAAGGCATTCACTACGTTGACGCGGGAACCAGTGGAGGGATCTGGGGACTGCAAGTCGGCTATTGTCTCATGGTCGGCGGAGAAGACGCAGCCGTCAAACGGCTTGAACCGGTGTTCAAGACCCTGGCGCCTGAAAACGGCTGGGCTCACGTCGGTGCGGCCGGTGCCGGGCACTATGTGAAGATGGTGCACAACGGCATTGAGTACAGCATGATGCAAGGCTACGCCGAAGGATTTGAGTTGATGTCGAAGAGCGAGTACAAGCTGAACTTGGCGCGCGTGGCCGATCTCTGGATGCACGGGAGTGTCGTCCGGTCCTGGTTGTTGGAACTGGCCGCGGGCGCGCTCAAGGACGATCAAAAGCTGGAAAAACTGAAGGGGTACGTGCAAGATTCTGGCGAAGGCCGCTGGATGATCGCCGATGCCATCGAGAAGGACGTGCCAGTACCCACTCTCACGACAGCGCTCTTTACGCGGTTTCGTTCGCGGCAGGACGAATCGTTTGCTGAAAAGATGCTGGCAGCCCTGCGAAATGCCTTTGGCGGCCACTCGGTCCGACGATAATGGTCTGGCCTCATTGAGGAGATCCTGATGGCTCAAACGAATGGTCAACGAATCGATATCCACCCCACGCAGGAACCACTGCCGCCGGTCGAACCTTGTACCCTGGTCATTTTTGGAGGTTCAGGCGACTTGGCTCGTCGACGTTTGATCCCGGCAGTCTACAATCTCCTCCTCGACGGGTTACTCCCGTCGAACTATGTCGTGATCGGCCTGGGCCGTACCCCCATGAGCGATGAAGAGTTCCGAGCCAGCGTCCGCGATGGCGTCGTCAAACATTCCCGACAAGCTCTCATCGAAGATACGTGGAATGCCTTTTCCCAACACCTGTTTTACTTGGCGGGAGGAAACGACGACGCGCAGACCTATGTGCGCCTGAAGGAACGGGCCGAAGAACTTGAGCGTAGGTTCCAACTGCCCGGGAACCGAATTTTCTACCTCAGCATTCCCCCCAGTTCCTTTACTGATGTCTGTGAGGGATTGTCCCATTCTGGACTGGCAGGAACTCCTGGAGCTCGTTCGCCCTATACACGCATCATCGTGGAAAAACCGGTTGGGCGCGATCTGGCCTCCGCACAGGCCATCAACGAGGTCACAGGCCGCGTCTTCGACGAATCGCAGATCTTCCGAATCGATCATTATCTCGGGAAAGAGACCGTTCAGAATCTCATGGTTGTGCGCTTCGCCAACAGCATTTTCGAGCCCATTTGGAACCACAAATACGTGGATCACGTCCAAATCACCGTGAGCGAAGCGGAAGGCGTCGGCACGCGAGCAAGCTACTATGAAGAAGCCGGCGCACTTCGCGACATGATCCAGAACCATTTACTACAATTACTCTGTCTGGTTGCGATGGAGCCACCGTACTCGCTCGATCCGAATGTCGTGCGCAACGCCAAGATGGAAGTGCTCCGCTGCTTGCGGCCCATCACGGAAAAGGACGCGGACAAATTTACCGTGCGGGCACAGTACACAGAAGGAACGGCCCATGGCACACCAGTACCCGGCTATCGACGCGAAAAAGGCGTCACACCGAACTCCACCACTGAAACCTACGTGGCTATAAAATGCTTCGTGGAGAATTGGCGATGGTCCGGAGTCCCGTTCTACTTGCGGACAGGGAAAGCGTTGCCTCTGCGCGCGAGCGAAGTCGCCGTGCAATTCAAAGAAATTCCGCAGATCCTCTTTAACGCTAACGCACAGAATCCTCAAGCCCCAAATGTCTTAGCCTTGAAAATTCAACCGGAAGAAGGACTCTCACTCCGTATCGTCTCACGGGTTCCCGGCACTCGCGCACAGACTCATCCAGTTGAAATGAACTTCAAGTACGGAGAAGTATTTGGACGACCGTCTCCAGAGGCCTACGAGCGCCTCCTACTCGATGTGATGGCTGGAGATGCCTCTCGTTTCATGCGGCGCGATGCTGTGGAAGCATCTTGGGCTTGGATCACCCAGATTCTCGAAGCCTGGGACAAGTCGGGACAACGGTGGCTCCCCGAGTATCAAGCCGGTACATGGGGACCGGTGGAAGCCGATCGGTTGATTCAAAACGACGGCCGCACTTGGCGAGTGCTGTAGACTGATCTGCACGGAGACCGATCATCGACCCAACGCAATTCGGATTTGTTTCGCAATCTCATCCCTCTTTCCCAGCCCACCGATAAATTTTACGAACTCCCCGTTGCAATACAACGCCAGTGCGGGAAGCGAGGAGACTTCCAGTTCGGCGGGAATCTGAAAATTTTCGTCGACGTTCATTGCCAGGATGAATACCCGCCCGCCCAACTCTTGCTGCAACTGCTCAAGCTCCTTCATCAAAGCCTGGCAATGGCCGCAGCCTGGCTTCCAGAATTCGACTAACACCGGAACAATGCTTGCCTCCACCACCCGGTCAAACTCTCGATCAGTGACGGCTTGGAGCATAGAACTCATAGCTGCTTGTTCTGCGCAAACAGCGGCTTCAAGATATGGGCTACCTGCTCGGCAAACAGCCGATATCCGGCGGTGGTCAGATGAATCCCGTCGTTCGAATAGATCGCCGCCAGTTGGCCACTCCCCGGATCTGCAGTAGCTGCAAAAAGATCGACAAAGGCAAGGCATTTGGAGCTGGCATACTCTCGGATGAGCTTATTCATCTGACTTCGGCGGGTAAGATGCTCAGCAACCCATTCCTGTCCTTCTTGGCTGCCCGAAACATCTTCCACTCGAATCGAAGGCACCGTCACAGGAATCGGAACCGCACCCATCGCCAGGGTCTGTTCGTACATCTTGATGAGATTGGCCATGATTTCGGATGGTGACGCATTCCATCCTAAATCGTTCGTGCCACCAAGAATCGGGACATAACCCGGTTGATGATTGAGTACATCTCGCGCGAACCGCATGACCATTTCGCCGGTCAACTCACCGCAGATCCCGGAAATACAGACGTGCACCTCATCGCTAACAAGGGATTGGAGAAACTGTCCGTACGGAGTCTCCCGCCCGGTTGGGTTGTCTCGTGTCGGCGACTGAAAGCCTGCTGTCAGACTATCGCCAAAACAGATCACAAGGGGAGTCCTACTCGTTCTACTCATGTGCGGTTCGATTCTACCGATGCCACTCGTGGCAAACAAGCCATTGGATCACGTACGTATTCAGAGTCCTACGACTGCAGAGAACGGTGATTTTCTTGACGAATCTGCGATCTGCCGGTAGGTCTTACGTATGACGACGGACCTCAAAACGGCTCAAGAAATGATGGCCGCCGCAGTCGCCACGCGCACAGCTGAAGACCCGGAGATTCTTTCCGCCAAACGTGTCTTAAAACTCCTGGACAAGACGGCCAAATCGAACCGGACGTACGGCTCAGCAAATCCCGTTGCCTTGAAATTTACCCAGCAGCTATTCGAAGAATTGACCACTCATCTCACCACGTATGCACGACTGGCGTTCCTCGTTCAACGATCCGAATTGCTGTGCAAGGACGCTGTCGTCTACCAGGCAGAACAGGATGGAGGGAGCGAGAATTTCGCCTTCAAACTGTACGCCGACGGCATCCGAGAACTCGTCCTGCACGAGGGACTCACACAAGAAGACCTGTCGCTCTTCCTTGCCTCCCTCTGGAACAACGTCGATTCGAATGAGGATGACGATGATATCGTCACACGCCTATGGGCTCGAAATCTCTCGACAATCACGCTCACAACGGCCGAAGAACTCTCAAAGTCGTCGGTAGGTAACGACAGCCTTGCCAGCAGCATGAGTTCGTCCGATTCAACGCTCAGAGAGTTGCTGGATCAAGAGCGAGAACGGAAAAAGCGGGCCAAAGAAGAGACCGGCGCTGAGGGCGGTGGTTCAGGAAACGCCAAAAACCGTTTCCAGTCCGGGCTTGCAGGCTATGAGGTCACGGAAGAAGAACTGGCCGTCCTCGTGCAAGAAATCGAGGCAGAGCGTAAACAGGATAGTCTCATGTACATCCTGGACATGTTGACCGCCATCCTCGCCTCAGAGAAATCTCCCGCGTTGCTGACGAAACTCTTCAATCTGTGGGGCACCGTCGTGGAATCCCTTCTTCGCGGAGGCAAATGGACGGTCTTGGAGAACGTCTTAAGCCTCCTCCATGAAACGGATGCCGTGCGGCCGGATCTGGGCGATGAACACAAACAACAGTTGGCCTCGCTCCTCAACGGGCTCGGCCGCACGGAACGAGTGAAGATGATCGAGGACTATCTCAATCAAAACCCCGACGCCGATGTGAAAGGACTCTCGACCGTCTTACTGCTGATGCAGGCGGATGCCGTCCCCTCACTCTGTTCGCTCCTCGCGAACGTCACGTCTCCGGTCCACCAAGCCATAGTATCGGAAGCCCTGGTTGTCCTTGCGAAGGACCACCCGGACCCCTTGGTACGAGGGTTATCGGATCGTAGGCCTGGGTATGTTCGTAATCTGCTTGTGATCCTCATCAAGTGGAACAATCCCAAGTTCGCCGATTCGATTGAACGACTGACTCGGTATCCTGACGCGCAGGTTCGGCGGGAAGTCATCCGTGCCCTCGGCCTCTTCCGACCCACCGGCAATGGCACCAAACTCGTCGCCCTTTCGACCGATGAAGACGATGGGGTTCGCTTTGCTGCGCTGAAGCTACTCATATCCGGTCAGTACACCGTTCCCTTCTCCCAGTGGTCCCCGCTTCTATCGGCAGAAGAGTTTATGGATCGCCCTATCAGTGAGCGACGAGCGATCTTTCAGGCTATCCGCACCACATGCGGAGACGAAGCCATTCCCTATTGGCAAGGGCTGATGACCGAATGGACATGGACGAACCGAAAAAAAAAGGAAGAGCTGGCGGTCCTGGGAGCAGAAGCACTCGGAAAACTCGCCACTCCTGCCGCGATCGCCGCGATTTCACTGGGAGCGAACAAGGGAAACGCCGCGGTTCGTCAAGCGTGCGCCACAGCACTGGCGCACGCGCAACGGCTCCAACGTAGTCTCCCCTCAACCGGCTCCACACCGTAGGAAACACAATCGTGAAAGAAGGCCAGTCGCAGTCTCTGCAAAATCCTCCCAGCGAAGATCGTAACCAGCCAATTCTGACACACGAAAAGTCGTTGTCACGGAAGATTGGCCAAGGATCAGAAGCCGGAGATATTCTCGACCAACAGTTGGTGATGTTGGGCTTCCAACTCATCACACAGTTGAATACGCTGATTAAGACATCAAAGATCCATGGACGCGTCAACGCCGCGCTCGACAAACCCGTCGAAACGATGTTGACGCTCATCGAAACCCTCGCACACGACCAACCGGTCACCTTGTGGGTACAGGAAGACTTCCTCTTTCTCGGCGAGAATCATCTGAAAGTGACAGCACAACAAATGCTGGTCGTCTCAAGCATCCTCGATGCCTTGAAGAATTGGAAGATCGGCGGCCTGATGTTTTCCTCATCGGTTTCCTCCAAGGACCTTCGAGAGTTCGCCCACCTCTTCGTCAGTCTCGATCCTGGCACGAAATCGATTGAAGACTTCCGACAGGAATTGAGTAACCTGGCCGTGACCGGCATCGAACTGAAGGACCCTCGATTGCTCAACCTAAAAGAAGATCTTGCAGAAGACAGAAATTCGAAAGCTCGGCACAAAGCACGCTCAAAAACCGCCTATGGGAAAGCCGGCGATGCGGTCAGCAATCTGACTCAATCGTCCCGCGATGGTAAAGCCCTGAATTTTAAGCAGGCCAAACGTGCAATTCAAAACATCGTCGACCTGATGATGCAAGATGAGCCGATCATGCTGGGCCTCACCACGCTTCGCTGTCACGATCAATACACCCATAACCACTCCGTCAACGTCTCGCTCCTCTCCATCGCGCTCGCAAACAGAGCGGGCTATCCAAAAGTCGAACTCGCTGATCTCGGCTTAGCTGCGCTGTTTCACGACATGGGAAAGTCAACCATTCCCCTGGAAGTCTTGAATAAACCGGGTGAGTTTACGGAAGACGAGTGGACGATGATGCGTAACCACCCCACGGAAGGAGTCTTGAGCCTCACACAGTTACGCGGCATCACCAACCTTCCAACCCGCATGGCCGCCGCATCCTTCGAACACCACATGAACTTGGACTATTCCGGTTATCCTAAATTAAAGACACCGTGGAAACTTTCTCTGACGGGGCGCATTCTGACGATCGCCGATTGTTACGATGCCATGACATCGTCCCGTGTCTACCGCCGAGAACCGATGTCTCCCTCAAAAGTACTCAATATGATGCTGTCGAAATCTGGGAAAAGTTTTGACGCGACCTTGCTCAAACTGTTCGTCAATTGCGTGGGAATCATTCCGATCGGAAGCCTGGTCGTCCTCGATTCCGATGCATTCGCCGTCGTACTCAAGCCTGCTGCCGATATCACCGAGAGCGAACGGCCGGTCGTCAAGGTCATCACCGATGCGCAGGGAACTCCCATCGAGAATGGTCCCGAGTTGGATTTGACCGAGAAGGACGACACCGGCGAGTACCGTCACAGCATCATTCGGTTGGTCGACAACACGGAGCACAAATTCGATACCAGCCGGTACTTCGTCTAACCGTCATAGACTGCGCGCCTCTTGTCCGCAACGTGCTCCTCTTCGCTTGACAGCCTGAATTCCGATCTTCGACAATGCACACATGGGTGGACATGTCGTCATCGAACGATTGGAGTTCCGCAGCCGCTGCGGCGTAACGCCTGAGGAACGCGCTCGCCCACAATCCCTCGCGCTTGATCTGGAATTGGACTGTCTACTGGAAGCAGCAGGGTTGTCCGACGATCTTGTTCACACGATCGACTACGCGAAAGTGGCTCAGCGAGTCGTCGACATCGGGACCGCTCAGGAGTCACAGCTGCTGGAAACGCTGGCAGAACGACTCCTGACAGCCCTCTTTGCTGAATTCTCGATCGATCATGTCAAGTTGTGGCTCCGAAAGCTGCATCCTCCGATCTCCAACGTGACCCGTTCTGTCGGGATCAGCATTGAACGTACAAGGCTCACACAGCACATCCTGCGAGCAGATCCACCACCGGCCCGGTTTCTCGTCCAGCAGCTTCAACGGCTTCCCAAAGGCAGAGTCCTTGATGTGGCCTCCGGCAGCGGGCGTCACGCGTTGTTCCTTGCCTCACTAGGCTACCAGATCGATGCTGTCGATCGTGACGAACAGGCCCTCGCACGACTTTCAGCCAGCGCCCGAATACGACACCTCACCGGCATCAGTTCGCGAGTGCTGGATCTGGAGCGGCAACCGCTGCAAGAGCCGCATCTCGGACACGAAGCGTACGATGCCGTTGTCGTCTGCTTTTACCTGCACCGCCCCCTCTTCCCTTCTCTCATTGACGCGCTTAAGCCCGGCGGGGTGTTGCTGTATGAAACCTTTACTGTCGATAACCACGTCCAGCACCAGCATCCAAAGCGTCGAGAGTTTTGCCTTGCACATAGTGAACTCGTACGCCTTCTCCCCGACCTCCGCATTCTCCATTATGATGAAGGACTCCATGAAGGAATGAATGGGTCAGAGTCCGTCTACACAGCCCAACTTGTTGCGCAGAAACCCTTTACTCCAGAGCCATCGACATGAGTCGCCTGGACCTTCATCTGCATACCACCCACTCTGACGGAAGTTGCACGCCCACTGAAGTGGTGAATATGGCACGCCACGCAAAGGTGACGGCCTTGGCGATCACCGATCACGACATCATGACGGGTGTCACTGAGGCCATGACGGCCGGACAACAGTGTGGAATCGAGATCATACCTGGGGTAGAAATCAGCTCGTTTACCGGCAACTCTGAGTTGCACGTCCTGGGGTACTTTCTTGATCAGCAGGATCCTGACCTGCTTGCTCGCCTGAAGACACTGCGGGACGGGCGTCACCGCCGAAATCCACAGATCATCGAACGGCTGCAGACCCTCGGAATCGACATTACGTACGATGAAGTCCGCGCACTCGCCGGCAGCGATTCGGTTGGTAGACCGCACATTGCCCGTGCCTTAATGGACAAACACATCGTCGCTTCTGCTAAAGAAGCCTTTGATCGCTTTCTTGCTGAGGGTAAACCGGCCTACGTTCCTCGGGAACTTCCGAGCCCTGCCGAAGCCATTTCCTGGATCAAGGCAGCTCGAGGACTTGCCGTCCTGGCTCATCCGACATGGGTCAAAATCGCGGAGCAGTCGCTGGTTGATCTGGTTCGACAGCTCAAAGCCGATGGGCTTGACGGGGTAGAAGTCTACTATAGTACACATGCCGCGCGGCAGACTCGAGAATACCTCAGCCTGGCTCAACAACTCGGCCTCCTGGTCACCGGCGGAAGCGATTTCCATGGCCTCACGAAACCTGACATCGAAGTCGGTATCGGCAAGGGCACGCTGCACATTCCGACTTCGCTGCTTCCCAAGATGAAGGAAGCCGCAGGACGACTCTAGCGCGATATCCTCTGCATATTATTTTCCAATCCATTGACTCTCCTTCAGTATCCGCTAGACTCTGACTATCTTTTGATCTCGTCACCCATGGTCAACGCGTCGAGCTGGACCCTTCAATATGTGCTTGTCACACTGGCCATACTTTTGGCCGGTCCCATACTGAGCAAACTGCCGGCGGCGGAATCGCTTCCTCTCTCGCTGTTCGGCTTGACAAGTTCTCAAACCATTCGCTTCATTGCCGAAGGAATAGGGCTGGTCGCACTCTGGATGCTTTCGCTCCGCGCATTTTTCCAGATGCCGGATAACGGACGAGGTTTCTCGTTTCTGCGACAACTGGTCCTTCCGGTCACCACTCTGTTCATGGTGATCGTGACAGATAAGACCATCCGGGTTACCGGGCTTGCGCTTCTCGCCCCTGTAGGCCCCACACGCTACGCCCTAGCGTATACCGCAGCATTGACGCTGAGTGGGATTTGGATCACCGCTGCCTGGCTTCTGCATCTCGAGGCTCTTCGCCGTTTTTTTGTAAAACCTGTGCAATCGACTCGACACCAAGAACCGGGAGTGTCCGCCGAAGGCACTGCCGATATCGACTCGGAACAAGAGCAGAGCGAGTCCGAGGCCGCAACGCCCATCCTCACCACACAGAACGGTCCACCCAGTACGCTCGGTCGATATAAGGTGTTCAAGGAATTAGGGCGCGGCTCAATGGGGGTGGTGTATCTGGGGAAAGATCCGACGATCCAGCGATTCGTGGCGATCAAAACCATGCGGCTCGACGAGATCGATGACCACGATAAACTGCAGGAAGTGAAAGCTCGGTTTTTTCAGGAAGCCGAATCCACCGGGCGATTGTCTCACCCCAATATTGTCACGATCTTCGACGCCGGGGAAGAAGACGACCTCGGTTACATTGCCATGGAAATGCTGCAGGGCACCACGCTCAAGCAGTGGTCGCGGAAACCCAATCTCCTGCCGCTCACGAAAATGATTCCGATACTGGCGACCGTCGCCGACGCGATGGACTATGCCCATCAGCAGGGCGTTGTGCATCGCGATATCAAACCGGCGAACATCATGCTGACCACCGATGAGGTCGTCAAGATCATGGACTTCGGCATCGCCAAGATGGCGACATCGTCGAAAACTCAGACGAATATTGTGCTGGGAACTCCCACGTATATGTCCCCCGAGCAGATCTCAGGGAAAAAGGTGGATGGGCGCTCAGATATTTTTTCGCTCGGCGTCGTCATGTTCGAGCTCCTGACCGGTCGTCCTCCCTTTATTGCGGACAACGTCTCGGCATTGCTGTTTGCCATCGCTCACACGCCGCATCCCAGTGTGAAAGCCATCAGGCCAGATCTTTCTCCCATCGTAAAGAAAGTCCTGGATCGAGCGTTGCAGAAAGACCCAGTCCACCGCTATCGCCGCGCCGGAGAGTTCGCCATGGAACTCCGCTCCTGTCTTGAAGAGTTGGCTGCGTAAATACGGAGTACTCCTTCTCTCGACTCTTCGCGAGTTTTCAGCTCGAGCAACTCCTCCCCATCAGTATCTCTGAATCGCCCCAGGTTGGTAGTCGAACTACGACACAAACACAGCCGTGAGGGAACGATGCCTGATATGCGAATCTTCAGTTTTGTAAGTGGAGACGCCCTTTAGGCAAGCTTTGGTAGCAGCCCTCTGAAAGCTCCTGCTCATGCACCTGCAAACATTGCAGGATGCGGCCCTCACCCGGCTGCACGGTTAGACAGACTCGCTTCACATCGTCGGCGCAGGCGAGCCTATACCCTTCAGCTTCCGTCCAACGTACCAGCCGTTGCCGTACAATCTGTTGGCAGGGAGGGTCCAATCGTTTTATGCGCTGCACCACACAACGTCGCCTGTCTTCTCCTGAAAGCGAATCGGGACAGTACTGCTGGACCTCGGCCTCACACTTCATTTCCTCGATTTGCCTGGCACGGCTGTCGCGCGGAGCGGATACGCCACCGAGAGTGGCCACCGATTCCGCTTCTCTCGCTCCTGCTAGACTGTCAGTCGGTTGCCTGGTCACACCTGGAATCGTGAGATCGAGCTCAAGAACACGCGGCGCGTCAGTGATCGATGAAGCCGATGGCGCCGAGAAGAGCGCTTCTTTCGATGGGAGATTCGCCCAGATGATGGTCCACACTAAGGTCAACCCCGCCACCGAAATGGAGTTCGTGATCGCATTCCCAAATCGTTCTTGGGTGTTGGTGGGCTTCATCACGGTGAGGATAAAATAACGCGGCGGAAAAATCATCGAAACAGGAGTTTTTCGCAGAACCGTGCAATCGACCAAACCGACTGGTGTGAAGAACACAGGAAACACAAAAGGCAGGAGTGCGTGAAACTAGTTATCCGGCGTTTCGACGATGTGATTCTCGAACCTGGTACAGCCTTCGGCCAATAGCCGATTCGTCAACATCTCCCCTGGCCATTCGATCGGCAGATCGGCGGTAAACACCCAGACGTCCGGAGAGGTCCAGACCGGACCATGTTCTTCCGGAAGCTCTGGATCGAACAGATCGGTCCACACCGGCATGTAGACCCCATTCCCACATTGTGTATGAAGATGCACGATGGTGCGAGATCTGACAAGCGGGTCCAGCTCTCGCCACACTGCCGCCGTCTCATCGGCGAGGTGATGCAGCCGTACCGCATTCTGCGCGTCGAACATCGCATAGGCGGCATAGACCGGCGCCTCGATGGTATCGGGCGCACAGGCCAGCTCCGGACATTGCTTCACCAGCCCTTCGAGAATCTCACGGCGCTGTCCGTCTTCCCACGTATCGGGCAAACCGGGGTCCGGAGCGCCGATCAGCTCAAATAGAAGAAACGCCGTATTTTCGACCGGAGGAAGCAACCGCGCCGCCACGGATTGGACACGTCTGGAATCCGTGACCGTCACCAGGTGGTCATGAAACATTTGAAGATTCAGCATCTCCAAGGTGGCATCGGTCAAGAGGCGCGACTCGACACGAACAACCGTTCCCGCGGGAAGCTGAAGAGACTTATGCAAAAGATCGGCCGTGGCGATCGGATCAATCTTCAGTTTGAGCGGGGCGGTTAAGTTTGCCTGCAGGGGAAGCTCCAGAGCCGCCATCGTGCCATAGGCCGACTTTTCGTCGTCCGGTCCGTCCAACAGTAACGTGCAGCTCGCCTCTGCGACCAGATCAAAGAGCCATTCGGCCATTTCCTCGTCGAGCGCCGCCAGGACGGTCAGTAGATCATGCTCGCGGCCCTGCTCCAGAAATGCCTGCAAGGTATCGATCGCATCATCGGTGTCGCCATGATCATGGCGACGAGCATTGATGAGATGAATGAGATCCCGTGTGAGGGGATCGGGACGAGACCAGCCTAACATCGAAGCTCCCTGCTGGACAAGCCAGCGACCATGACTCGACAACTCAAAACGCATGTTGCCAAACTTTTCCTACCCATGCAAGTCTCAGGACGATTACTCGCGACTTGTCACACGCAGGTTCTCCGCACATTCCTATTCACCGATAATCTTCACAAGAACCCGCTTACGACGACGTCCGTCGAACTCGCCATAAAAGATTTGTTCCCATGGACCGAAGTCGAGTTTGCCCCCGGTGAGCGCGACCACGACTTCTCGCCCCATCACCTGTCGCTTCAGATGAGCATCACCGTTGTCTTCGCCTGTGTCGTTGTGCCGATACTCCGCCTTCTGAGGAACAAGCCGTTCCAGAAACTCGTCATAATCTTGTAGGAGGCCAGACTCATCATCATTAATGTACACACTGGCCGTAATGTGCATCGCGTTCACCAGAACAAGACCTTCTCGTACCCCGCTCTTCCTTACCACTGCCTCGATGTGGGGCGTGATATTGATGTAGGCCCGCCTGGTCTTTGTCTCAAACCAGAGTTCTTCGCGGTAGGACTTCATGATCGTTGATCGCTGCATTGTGCCTGCCGCCTAGACAGACATGCAAGAGGCCCGAGCGATTCCCTTCTCATGCATATTTCGCTTCGAGGGAAAAAGCTATAATGATCTCGGCCTCGTTATGATCACCCCACTTCAACCACCCAGACTGCCACCGAACGTCCTCACGGTTTTGCGCCAGCGCTACTCGGCCAAGAACGAGCGGGACATCGCAGTTGAATCACCTGCGACAGGTTCCACTGCGTGGCCGAAGACATGGCATCAGCTGAGCCCCTTGCACTCACATCTTGTCCTCTTCCCCTGTACAATCTTGTTGCGTCTGCATTCCTGCCAGAATGGGTGCTGCTGAATATTCGGACAAAATTGACAGCCTATCGCCTTGGTGATAAGTATTTTTCTAGTTTGTACGATGCTGTCTGCTAGAGGGAGGTGCTCGATGTTTGCTATCGCTGGGGGTCCGTCGTTGACTGGCAGTCCTCTGACGTGGAGCCTGTTTTTCGCTCGTCAGCCGGAACCGGACCTGGAATTCACGGAAGAAGAGCTGGAACAGACCACCACGATTCGATCTCCTTCACCCACAAAGCCTCCCCAAAAGTCGAGTGGGCGCCCGCTTCTGTGGGTACTTCTGTTGATAGTGATCGGCGGCGGCGCCTATGTTGCGATGGAGCAGGAGATGATCATGGATTACGTCGGGCCGCTTCTCGGCGAATCGCCGGCCCCGCAACCTCAACCGCCTGTCGCCCGAAGACCGGCGCCGCCTAAGCCAACGCCACTTGTCCCGGCTACTCAGCCTCAAGCGGCTGTTTCGACTCCATCATCCCCCGCAGCACCAGTTGAGATACCGCAGGCTGCAGCACCGACGGATCCCGTTCCCGCTCCTCCAGTTCCCCAACCGATGCCGACGGCCTCAGCTCCGCTACAGGCCCCGCCGTCACCAGCACCGGCGCCCGTTGCACCTATCACTGCGTCACCGACTCCGCTGTTCAGCGAAGGTCAGCGAGTCAGCGTACTCGCGGATCCAACGAATTCTGGGAAAAAAGTGGTCCTAGCTCAGGATGCCGAAGGGACAAAACCTGGACCAGCCATTCCACCGGGAACTGCGCTCACGATTCTTGATGGCGACCTGCAGGCTAGCGGATGGGTGTATTCCGTCCGCAGTGACTTCGGCACAAAAGGTTGGCTGGCTGAAAAGCAGCTTAAATTGAAACCCTGATCGTCTGTTTGCACTCTACTTCCTCAGCACAGAGGGCGGCGATCACATCGCCGCCCTCTGTGCTATAATGCCCCCGTTCACGCTTCCATCATGGCAGGTGAGACATCACGAGCCTCAGGAATTCATGCACGCCGTAATCTTTGACTTCGATGGTGTCATTGCCGACACCGAACCGCTGCACTTTGAAAGTCTGCGCCAGACATTGGCAGACATTGAGATTAGTTTGACCAAACAAGACTATTACGCCGACTATCTCGGCTTCGACGATCGTGGATGTATTCTGGAGGCACTGCGAATCAATTGCCGACCGCCTTCTCCCTCGCTTCTCAAAGAGTTGATGACGAAAAAGGCCGCCGCCTATTTGACCTCGATCAAGGATCACCTCGTGATTTTTCCGGGTGTCAGAGAATTTATCGAAGCTGCCGCAGCCACCTACCCCATTGCCATCGCCTCTGGTGCCTTACGCCCTGAGATCGAGTTGGTACTGGAACAAATCGGGATCCGAAAAGCATTTAATCACATTACCAGCGCAGAGGATGTGACGTGCGGCAAACCCAATCCGGAACCGTTTCTGCAGGCCCTGGCCGGACTGAACCGTCATCAGTCCACCGCTGCAATTGTGCCGAATTCATGCCTGGTCATCGAAGACTCCCTCCCCGGCATTCGTGCCGCGAAAGCGGCGGGGATGAAGGTCTTGGCGGTGGCCAATACACACACCATCCAGGACCTACACGAGGCTGATGCCATCAGCGCTAGTTTGAGCGAAACGCGCCTCAAGGATGTGCGTGCCCGCTTATGGCCGACATAAAACAATGAGAATCTGCTCACTCATCCCCGGGGCAACAGAAATGGTTGCTGCTCTCGATCTGGCCGATCAGCTGGTCGGCATCAGCCATGAATGCGACTTTCCCACCTCGGTTCGGCAGATTCCCGTCATGATCGAACCTCTGGTCGGAAAGGACGGAGGCTCCAGTGGAGAAATCGACCAGCAGGTCAAAGAACTGGTTGCGTCCGGGCAACGACTCTACCGACTCAATGAAGACGCGTTTTGCCGTGCCCGTCCGGACCTCATTCTCACGCAAGACCTGTGTCATGTCTGCTCGGTTACGCCGGACCAACTCACACGCGTGATCGAGTCACTCCAACATCGACCCAACGTGCTCACGCTCAGTCCAACCACGCTGGACGACATGATCCATGATATTGAGCGCATCGCCCAAGCGGCAAACGCACTCTCGAAGGGACGGGCACTCACCCAGGAACTCCATCGTCGAGTGGACCACGTGCGCGCCACAACCAGTAGGACGTCCGCGCGCCCGCGCGTGGTATGTCTTGAATGGCTAAATCCGCTCTATGTTGCAGGCCACTGGGTTCCGGAAATGGTGGAGCTGGCCGGTGGTCTCGATGTCCTTGGATCTCAGGATGCCCCATCACAGGAAACGACGTGGCACGCCGTGGAATCCGCTCGGCCCGACGTAGTTCTAATAATGCCTTGCGGGTACTCCGTCGAGCGCACAGTCAATGAGCTCAAACGCGGTGGACAAACCGGTGAGGCGTGGCGGCGGGCTTGCGAACAATGGCCGAATCTTTACGTTGTCGATGCGGCCTCCTACTTCAGCCGCCCTGGCCCTCGACTCGTCGACGGCGTGGAACTGCTCGCATCCATTCTGCATCCGACCCCTGACCATCCTCTTGACCCAGCCCAGGCGATCAAACTTGAAGCCTCCACGCTGACCAGGAGCTGCGCATTATGAATGCCTCTGAAGCTCAAGCCTATTGCACGGCCTCCACGAAGAAAAGCGGCAGCAATTTTTACTATTCGTTTCTCTTCCTTCCCAAAGCCAAACGCGATGCCATGTACACGATCTATGCCTTCTGCAAGGCCGTCGACAGTGCCGTCGATGAACCGGCTGCCGGGAGCAACCCGAAAGACGAACTCAAGCGCTGGCGCGAGGAGCTTGACGCGGTGTATTCCGGCATCCCGACTACGCCCATCATGGTGAGCCTCGCCCACCACGTGAAGCACTTGGGTATTCCAAAGGCGTACTTCGAGGAACTGATCAAAGGCGTCGAGATGGATCTGTTTAATAATCGGTATATTACGTTCGATGAGCTGTCGCTCTATTGCTATCGCGTCGCCTCTGTGGTGGGGCTCATCTGCTTGCATATATTCGGAGTCACATCAGCGCGGGCACAGGATTATGCAGTGGCACTCGGCATGGCGTTCCAGTTGACGAATATCCTGCGCGATGTCGGAACGGATGCCGCCCAACGCCGAATCTATCTGCCGTTGGATGACTTGCAGAAATGGAACTATCCCGAGAAAGCTCTGCTGAATCGGAGCTATTCGGCTGAATTTCGAGCGTTGATGGAGTATGAGGCGTCACGCGCGCACCACTATTACAAGCGAGCCGATGCGGCCCTCAAGGAACTACCAGCTCATGAACGCCGTGCGTTGACAGTGGCAGAAATCATGCGTGGCATCTACAGTCGGATCCTGGAACGGATCGAACGGTCGAACTATCAGGTCTTCGGACCGCGTATTAGTCTCACCACCACCCAACGAGTAGTTATTGCCCTACGGGTTTGGCTCCGCTCCCGATTCTCGTGACTGCGCCGTCCTCACAGACCGTCCTCGTTCTCGGCTCTGGACTGGCCGGCTTGGCCACTGCGTACCATCTTCATCAACAGGGCTACCACATCACCCTGCTCGATCATCCTGGCTGGCTCGATGGGTTCCGGACCGATGCATTCCAACCAGCCCCGATTGTTCTAGGATGCCACCAGGAGACGAAGCGAGTCCTTCGCCTGCTCGACCGAGGAAGGCCTTCGGAATCCGACCAGACCGTTCCACTCGAATTTCGACTCCCCGATGGGCGAATCGCCCCCTATCAGTCGGCCCGTCTTCCTGGAGCCTTTCAGTGGCTGATGAGCCTCTTCAACTTCCACGGCCTTTCCTGGCAAGATCGGTGGAGACTCTTCTCCCATGTCGAGAAAATTTGGGAGCAGGCCCACACTCTCCCTGCGGATTTAGAGAATCGGACAGCAGATGAATGGCTGACGGCGACCGGGCAAAGTCCTGAAGCCAGAGAACGGATTTGGGATCCGCTCGCTCAGTGGTTGACCGACAACGCGCTGACAGGGCTCGCCGCTTCAACCTTCGTCCATCTGCTTTCGACTGTGTTTCTGCGCGATGCATCGGATGCGAGACTCACACACCTAGCCGGCTCCGTCGACCACCGATTCATCGCACCCATGAAACAGGCGCTCCGACAAGGCAATGCACAGATTGTCTCTCTGACCCATCAGCCTACCCTTCAGTTTGGACAGACTGATGTGAGCGAAATCCGGCTTCACGACGACACCAGACTCCGAGCCAACCGGTACATCATCGCGCTGTCCTACCAGAATCTCCTGCAGCTCTTGCCGGAACGGTTGCTGACCCGCTACGCCTACTTCGCACAACTCACCGAGCTGACAAGTCTGAGCGAGGTCGTGGTTCAATTGACCTGCTCCACGACGAAGCCAAGACCTCGTCTGCTCCTCCTCCCAGGCCGACCATTCCACCAGCTCACCAGCACATCACTCGAGTCAGGCGAAATTGAGTATCGGCTCTCTGCGGTTGGGAACAGGCTCACCGAGTTGAACAACGATCAGTTGATCGAGGCAGCACAGACCGAGATGTGCGAGTTGTTCCCCGGAACGGCCAAAGAGAATATAAGCGCTCAGTCAGTCTTTCACGAGAACCACGCGGCCCTGTTGCTGGCACCGGGTGCTGCGCAATTGCGGCCGCTTCAACAGAGTCCTATCCAGAACTTGTTCATCACTGGGGCATGGACCGACACTGGATGGCCTGCCAATCTGGAGAGTGCGCTTGTCAGCGCTTATCGCTGTGCAGAGCTCGTCGCCGCCCACCCAGCTTGACCCAGTCCAGGCTGGATGGTACGAGAATAGAATGACCGCACGGGCCAAAATCTTCGTGCTTGCGCTTCCGCTACTCATGGGGAGTTGTGCGCAAAGTCCTTACGAGCGCGGAATCCACCCCGCTGGCCTCAGCCGATATGATGTGGAGAGGGACTATATGGAGTGTGAGTACAAAGCACGGTTAGCCAACGAGCAGCACTTCTACAGTCAGAGTTCACCCTTTCCCTTCGGTGCCGGACCTCAGAATCCGGCCGACCATGCCCGCGCACTGCATGGCCTCTCGACCATCAACGCCATGCGAGATACCTGTCTGGCGGCAAAAGGCTACCAGCTTAATTAGATCCTGCGTGCAGGTAGCACAGATCCTCAAACCGTTTGCCACCTCGATACTTCGCAATGACCATCCACTCCCGTCGAGCATCGGTCAGGCCGATATAGGCCACACCATCAAGCCGAAACGGTTGAATCGTAAAGACTGTACTCAACACAGGAGATGACGATGCTTTGTCCATGGGAAGAGACGTCAGTGGATATGTTCCGCCGGTACGCTCAAACTTGTCCTGCGTTGCCAACAGGGGACTCAGGTCTTGCCAACCGAGCTGGTCGAGGACCGGACTATTGGCGGGAAAGACATAGAAGCTCTCACTCGGTGCGCCCTTCATACAAAACGTGGTCTTCACCACTAAGTCGTCGCGCCCATCGTTGTTCAGATCCATGTTTGTCTTGTCGAGACTCGAACAGCGCCTGATCTTTGGTCCCTCTCCCTTCAACTCCACCGAGGTCCACTCTACAGTCCTTGATAGGTCGAGGGCGGCATTCAACCCTTCTCCAAACAACTTCATCACTTTTTCACACAGCGGCTTGTCGCTGTACGCTGCCAGCTCCACTGATGCCGCAGATACGAATGTTGGAAGCATCGCGACCAAAAAGCTTCCCATCCAAGTCCGTTTCATCGCCATTTGGCTAGCCTCCTAGCCCATATTATGTTGATTGACATCCCGGCTGTCCGTTTTTAAGATACCGCTACTAATTTCGTGCCATCACAACTCATGACACTCACTCCTCTTCAAGACCTCGCTCAATCCCTCGTCAACTGCGAGCGGTGCAAGCTCGCCAAGCTCGGCCGCAGCCAAGTCGTCTTCGGCGTGGGGAACCCTCATGCCAGTATCATGTTTGTCGGAGAAGCGCCAGGTCTCAATGAAGATCAGAAGGGTGAGCCGTTCGTGGGGGCAGCCGGTAAAATCCTGAATGACCTCCTGGCCTCGGCAGGTCTCTCACGCGATCACATCTACATTGCCAACGTCATCAAGTGCCGGCCGCCGAACAATCGCGACCCAGAGCAAGACGAAGTGGAAACATGTAAGCCGTTCTTGCTGCAGCAGATTCAACTGATTCGCCCGAAACTGGTCTGTACGCTTGGAAACTGGGCCACTCAAACGTTATTGGAGCGCAAGGTGGGGATCACGAAGGTGAAGGCACAAGCCTTCTACATGAAGGATTTCGTTCTCTTCCCACTGCTGCATCCAGCAGCCGCGCTCCATCAGGGCAACTTGCTCCCAACGCTGAAAGAGGACTTCAAGAAGCTCAAAGAATTTCTCGACCGCCACTCCAAACCAGTGGAACCGACCAGCACAACCTCTACCCCAGCCGCACCAGTCTTGAATATTGAATCCCCCCAGCCGGCACAGATGGATTTGTTCGGATAGTTGAGCTGGTTGTCCCAACGAAGAGCAAGTTCACACGACTGTGTTACTGTTTTGCGTCACTCAATTACAGTCTCAGGACGGCTGATATAGCGGATATCACGCTCTTTACCCTTACTGATAGTCTTTGACTTCTGATCAAACTCCAGCAGGACAAAGCTCGATTGGATCATACGACACGCTTGCCGATTAGGTTGTTCGTTTCCTCTATGGTTGTTTTATACTGCTTGAGTTCTAACTCCAAGTGCAACACTTCAAGCCCGGATGGGCTACGGTGTTGCCATGCCCACGAGATCCTATCGACACCTGAGTGCCGAAGAACGTGAAACTGTCAGCCTGGGGCTGGCCCAGGGCCATTCGCTGCGGGAGCTGGCGCGGTGCTTGGGGCGGTCGTCCAGCACGGTGAGTCGCGAAGTGGCGCGCAATGTGACACGGGGCCGACCGTATCGAGCCTGCACGGCACACACGATCGCAGCCGGTCGAGCCTGTCAGCCGCGACGCCGGCGGAAACTCGTGGATCCTTGGCTGTGGCAATATGTGCAGAACCATCTGGCTGAGGGCTGCTCGCCGGAGCAGATTGCCGGCCGCCTCCGACGCGCGTATCCTGGCGACATGAAGAAGCACCTCTCGGCAGAAACCATCTATGCGGCGCTGTATGTGTTGCCACGTGGTACGCTGCGGAGCGCACTGCTGGCGTCGCTGCGTCAGGCGCGCAAGGCGCGTCGGCCTCGAGCGCGAGGGACGGATCGACGTGGCCAGATCCCCAATATGACGCCGATTGCCGAACGCCCGGCTGACGTGGCGACTCGCATCGTGCCGGGCCACTGGGAAGGCGACCTGATCAAGGGGGCACGCAATGGCTCGGCCGTCGGGACTCTGGTGGAGCGAACGACCCGCTTGGTCATTCTGGCCAGAATGGAGGGGAGCGATGCGAGGAGTGCCCGCGAGGGGTTCACGAAGAAACTTCGGCACGTGCCTGCGCTGCTGCGCAAAACGCTGACCTATGATCGCGGGAAAGAGATGGCCGAGCATGAACGCCTGACCGAGCGCCTTGCGATCCAGGTCTTCTTCGCCGATCCCTACAGCCCGTGGCAACGCGGGACCAATGAGAACACCAACGGGTTGCGGCGTCAGTATTTGCCCAAAGGCACGGACCTGTCGGGCTATACCCAGCGTGAGTTGAATGCCATTGCCCATCGGTTGAATACGCGTCCCCGCAAATGTTTGGACTTTGCCACGCCCCTGGAGGTCTATGCGCAGCTGCGCCATTATTCACCCGTTGCACTTGGAACTTGAAACCGCCCTGCAAGTGCCATACAAGCTGGGATATAGCTTATTTTCCCATTGTGAACACCAAGATTCCTCTCGCCCCACCAGAGCAGTAGTTTCCTGCAAAGCCCTTGACGGTGAGGGCACCGCTGAGGCTGACTGAGTGACTATTGAGTTGTGCATGACCTCTCGCCATGCTGCGGTGAATGGCCCGCTAGGCTTTGGTTTTGATTGTCGACAAGGAATCAGACTCTGAGGCTTCACTGTTTCCATTTTCGGCAGGTTTCTCTTCTTCCGGCACATCGAACCACTGGACCAACATTTCTTCCCACCAGGCTTCGGTCACATCAGCTCCCGGGTCTATCCCTAGGAAAGCGACATCCTCTTGCTTGAGGGATGCCCCGACGAGCTGAGGCTGGAATTTCGCGCGATTGATAACTTCCTTCGTCGCATAGCCACCGATGATCCAGGAATCCGGATCGGCTCGGCGAGATTTATACGCCTTCAAACCATGCTTAAGATATACGAAGATCTGCCGTTGAACTGGATCGGTGACGCCGGTCTGTGGAAGACTAAGCGTTTTTTCTATTTGCTTTCGCCAATGCCGATCGTCGTACCGTGACGTGATCAGCTGCAACATCTTCTTTCCCAGCTCAGTATCAAGCGGCATCGTCGTTACTTGCGGCTATACAGGCCGGTGAAGGAAGCTTTGGCCAGAGCATTCTGATTGAGATAGTACCCGACCATTGCGCCGGATGCCTGTGGCTTCAACGACAATTGATCTACTTTTAATGCATACACCGTAAAGAGGTAGCGATGCGGTTTGTGGCCGGCAGGAGGACAGGGGCCACCGTACCCAGGCTCACCGAAATCTGTCATGCTTTGCACCGCGCGTTGCGGCTCACCGGAGCCGCCCGGCTTTCCGGCGCCCGCGGCGAGTGCCGAGATATCCGGAGGAATATTGAAGATGACCCAATGCCACCAGCCGCTACCGGTGGGCGCATCCGGATCATACATGGTCACGGCAAAACTCTTGGTCCCCTTAGGAGCATTGTTCCAGCGCAACTCCGGAGACATATTGTCGCCAGTGCATCCAAATCCGTCGAAAACATGTGCCTTGCCAATCATGCCCTTATGCTTAATGGTCGAACTGGTGAGCTGAAAATCTGCCGCAGCACTGATGCCAGGCATGAGTGCGATCGCACATAGAATGCTGCTCCAGATCAGTCTCATACGTCGAGTCTCTCTCTTGAATGTAGAAAAAGTCCTCTGAGTTCGTCTCGCGTTGCGCGAGCTACCCGAGCTGTTGCTTGAAGAAGGCCTTCGTCCTCGCCCACGCATCCTTCGCCGCATCCGGCCGATACACGGATGGATCGGTGTCTCGGAAAAACGCATGAGGAGCGCCAGGATAGGTTTTAATCTCTCCGGCTTTCCCATACTTCTTCAACGCCGTGGCCAGTCGCTGGACATCCGCTTTGGTAATCCAGCCATCGTCTTCACCATAGAGATACAACACCGGGCAGGCCAGCTTCTGAATCGGCGTATCAGGATTGGGCACTTGGCCGTAGAACGGCACTGCCGCTCTGATCTCTGGATTGACGCAGGGCAGCATGAGCGCATAGGAACCGCCCATACAGAACCCGGTGACACCAATCCTCGTGGCATCGACCTCTGGAACTGATTTTAGATAGGCCACAGTAGCATTCAAATCGGCGAGGCCGTCTTCCTGTTTCAGCGTATTCATGAGCGTGCCGGCTTCGCCGGCATCTGTCGTCAGTGCATATCCCAGGCGCGAATAGAGATCCGGCGCGATCGCGACATAGCCTTCTGCCGCATATCGCCTCGCGATATCCTTCATATGATCCGTGAGTCCCCACCACTCCTGGACGACGATGATGGCCGGTCGTTGTTCTTTGGTATGCGGAGCTGCGACGAATGCCTTCATCGTCACGTTTCCACTCTGATACTGAACGGTCGTTTCTCGAATGGATTCAGCCATGGGTCCGACCACGCTCAAGACTCACAATTCAACCCTGTGACTAATGCGCAGGCTAGTTGCCTGCCACCATCAGTTCTGAAATTTTCAGCGTCGGGCTCGCAATTCGCCCCCGGAACACGAGGTCGCTCCCAATCACTTCGACATCCTTGAACATCTGCTTGAGATTCCCCGCGATGGTGATTTCTTCGACGGGATAGGCTAATTCTCCGTTTTCAATCCAAAACCCGCTAGCCCCTCGCGAGTAATCACCCGTGACCATATTGATTCCGAATCCGATCAACTCGGTGACGTAGAGCCCTTCCTTGACGGAACCGATAATCTCCTGAGCGCTCTTCAATCCTGGGACAAGATAAAAGTTCGTCGGGCCGACAGACGGACTCTCGCCCACGCTCCGTGATGCGTTGCCGGTCGAGGGCAACCCCAACTTCCGTCCGGAATAGGTATCGAGCAGATAGCTCCGTAGCACACCACGCTCCACGATCGTGTTCTTGCGCGTGGCCAATCCTTCGCCGTCAAACGGGCGAGATCCAAGGCCTCCGGCCATCCGACCGTCGTCGTACACGGTCATGAGATCGGACGCAATCGTCTGACCAAGCTGATCGAGAAGGAACGAGGCCCGCTTGTAGAGACCGTAGCCGGAAATGGCCCCACACAAGTTTGCGAGCAGGCTCCCAGCCATCTCTTGGTCAAACACCACCGGTACTCGCTTGGTCGCCACTTTGCGTGCGCCCAAGCGACGAACGGCTCGTTCGGCCGCCTTCTGCCCGATCGATTCCGCTGAAGCCAGCCGTGCAAATTTGCGCTGCACCTCATACCAGGCATCCCGCTGCATAGCCCCGGTCGTGGACTCAGTTGCAATCGGAGAGACGGATAGCGAAAAGTTTGAACTCTTGTAGGACCCGACGAACCCATGGCTGTTCGCCAGCACCACTCGTCCCGATGATGAATCAAACTCCGCACCTTCCGAGTTCGTAATGCGTGGATCCGTGGCAAACGCCGCCGCTTCTCCGCGCTTAGCCCAATCAATCTGTGTTTCCGTATCGAGCACGGTCTCATCATAGAGATCAAGGCCCGGCTGGTCCGTCGCCATCTGAGCCGCATCCGGCAACCCCGATACGTCATCCTCAACAACCGCCCTAGCCAAGGTGCACGTGTCTGCAACAAGCCGTTCAAGAGAGTCTTGTGAAAAGTCTGATGTCGAGGTCGTCGCCGAACGTTTTCCGATAAAGACGCGCAGTCCGAGCCGTTTCTCTCTCGCCTTCGTCAATCGATCGACTGTGCCGACCCGCACCTGGACCGAAAAGGTCTCGCCGTCGGCCACCACGATATCCGCCTCTGTCGCACCGCACGCTTTCGCACGAGCCAGAACATTGGCAGCCAGCTGCCCATAGCCGTTGGTGATTGTGGCAGGCTCTGTTCCTCGTTGCCCTTGATGCACACGCCCTCTTTTCTGTCAGTTGTCATGTGGCCGGCCTCCTTGGTGGGCCCTGAGACCAAATGACTCGTGACTCTCTTACCTCTGCGTACCCCCGACCGTGATTTCGTCGATTTTGATGGTTGGCAAGCCGACCCCAACCGGCACCGATTGGCCGTCCTTCCCACACGTCCCGATCCCATTGTCGAGTTTCAGATCATGCCCCACCATCGAGACCTTAGTGAGGATCTCCGGTCCACTCCCGATCAATGTTGCTCCCTTCACCGGCTTCGTGATCTGTCCGTCCTCGATGAGGTAGGCCTCGCTGGCAGAGAACACGAACTTCCCGTTGGTGATATCAACCTGCCCACCGCCGAACGAGACGGCATAGAGCCCTTTTTTCACCGACCGAATAATGTCCTGGGGATCCGACTCACCGGCCAACATGAAGGTATTCGTCATTCGAGGGAGCACCACACTTTGATAATTCTCACGCCGACCGTTGCCGGTCAGAGGAATGCCCATGAGGCGAGCGTTGAGCTTATCGGTGATATAGCGGCGGAGAATGCCCTTCTCGATGAGTGTCGTGCAGCTGGTTGGCGTTCCCTCATCATCCATATTTAACGAACCTCGGCGAAATGGGAGAGTTCCATCGTCGACAATCGTGCAGACGTCCGACGCCACACGTTTCCCGATCAAGCTTGAGAAAGCCGACGTCTTTTTCCGGTTGAAGTCAGCTTCCAAGCCATGTCCGATTGCCTCGTGCAGCAGGATACCGGGCCAGCCACCGGCCAACACCACGGGCATCACCCCGGCCGGAGCATCCACGGCGGACAAGTTCAGGATCGCCTCTCTCGCCGCCTCTCGCGCATAGCTCAAGTGTCGATTGTCCTCAAGGTAGTACTCAAATCCAACCCGACCGCCCCCGCCGAAGCTCCCGGCCTGTCGATTGTCACCGTCCTCGGCAATACAGGTGATCTGCAGACGGGATAACGGTTGAATATCGCCGACCAGTGTCCCATCAGAGGTCGCAACCGCCACCACCTTGTACTCGGTATTAAAAGAAGCCATGACGTTCTTAATGCGGGGATCGTACCGTCTGGCCTCGGCATCAATTGCATTCAACAGCGCCACGCGATCAGCCGTGGCAACCTCGGCCTTCGCCCGTTCGATCGGATAGAGGTCTCTGGTCGGTCGGCGCTGGGTAGGCACCGGAACGGGGGAAGCCCCCTGAGGAGAATTGGCGATGTAGCGTGCCGTATCGGCCGCAATCTCCAGATCCTTCTTTGTGAGTTCATCTGAGTAGGCAAACCCTGTCTTCTCACCGGCCGTTGCACGGACGCCGACCCCTTGAGAGACACTCTTGGCTGCACGCTTCACGATGCCTTCCTCCATCGACACCGACTCTGAGGTGCGGGACTCAAAATAGAGATCCGCATAGTCAATATCCCTCACGTTGAGCCGATCGAGTGCGTGTTGAGCTTCGAGTTCAGTGACACCGAATTTGGCTAGCTGAACCGGCTCGAGCATAGTGATGGGCGCCTCCTTGTCTCTGTTGAGTAATGGGCGAGTATAGCCCATTCATTTCCGCCGTCGCAATGTAATGACTCCTCACTGCTTTGGGTTGCTGAAATTGTTTCCGAGTTATCGTTTGACATTCCATACCCCCGACAGTAGACTTTCCCCACTTCTCTCCCTGCTAACACTGGATATGAGGAACGCGCTCTAGGCTCGTTATGGCACACCCTCCGGCTTCAACTTTTGAGCACCTGTCTGAGAGCGAATTGACCGCCAAGTTGGAACCGGAACTGCTCCCTAAACATATCGCGGTCATCATGGATGGCAACGGGCGGTGGGCGGAACTCCGCGGTCTCCCTCGCATCGCAGGCCATCGCGAAGGCATCAATTCCGTCAGGGAGATGATCACCCTCAGTCTGGAACTCGGCATTCATGCCCTAACGATCTATGCGTTTTCACAAGAAAATTGGAACCGTCCGACACAAGAAATCAGCGCACTCATGGGACTCTTGGAGCATTACCTCTCCACGGAGCGAGCCAGCTTGATTGAGCAAGGCGTGCGCTTCCGCACCATCGGCCGCCACGAGCTGCTCCCTTCATCGGCTCAACACTGGATTCGCACGACCGAGAAGGAAACAGCGCATCTCGATAAGCTGATCCTAACGGTCGCCCTCAGCTACGGAGGACGAGCGGAAATCGTCGATGTCGTAAAAACACTGATCGAGAACGTCCAGGCGGGAATCGTCCAACCGAACCGTATCGATGAAACCACGATTCAACAGTACCTCTACACCCACCCACTTCAAGATCCGGACTTACTGATTCGGACGAGTGGAGAAGCCAGGATCAGCAACTTTCTCCTATGGCAACTGGCCTACACAGAGTTGTGCTTCACGTCTACCCTGTGGCCAGACTTTCGGCGACGGGAGTTTCTGCTCGCGCTGATCGAGTATCAAAGACGGGAGCGCCGCTTCGGCCGAGTGCTGAGTACTGTGTCTTCGTAACCCATGTGGGACATCCACCCATCACCGAAGCAATCGCCCACAGCTCGACATCCGTGACCACCGCACCTGCACGCCCCAAACAGTTCGATATCAGACGTCTCTATACTGCGGCTGTGCTGATCCCTGCCGTCTACCTCATCATCGTCCATCTCACTCCCTGGGCCTTAACGCTGCTCTTGATCGCCGTCGGCTCTCTTGCCCTGCTCGAACTGTATCGTCTCAGCTTTCAATCACGGTTGAATCATGTCCTCGTCGGCGTCGGGTCGGCAACCTTTGTTCTGACACTCGCCCGATCTCATGTGTCTCTCCCGCTTCCCGAGCTTCTTCTCGGCGGTGCGTTCATGATTGCCGTGACGGCCTCTTTTGTTGCCACATCCGCAGCACATCGATGGAAGGACGCGCTGATCACCATGTTCGGCGTGCTCTACGTGGGCGTCACCCTCAGCACCATTGTATCGACCCGCGCGCTGCCGACCGGGGAATTCCTCGTGCTGTTTCTGGCGGTGGTCACATGGGCTTCTGACACCGGCGCGTACTACGCCGGGACCCTGTGGGGCAAACACCTTCTCTTGCCGTCGATCAGTCCCAAGAAGACCGTTGAGGGGGTACTTGGAGGGCTCGTATTGGCCATCGCTGCAGCCATCGTGGCTCAATGGTGGTTTGCCTCACAACTCTCACTGTTGGATGCGTTCATCCTTGGCGTGCTGCTGACGGGAACCGGGCTCATCGGAGACCTATTCGAATCAATGATCAAGCGACGCACAGGCGTCAAAGATTCCGGTGGAATCTTGCCCGGTCATGGCGGTATGTTAGATCGGCTCGATAGTCTCTTGTTCACCGCCCCCACCTTCTACTACTATGTCGCCTACGTTCGGGACCTGGCACCGCCTCTATAAGAGTGGAGAGGAGAGGATATGAAGTCGATTATCATCTTGGGATCAACCGGATCAATCGGAAGCAATACCCTCGATATCGTTCAACGGTTTCCCGATGAATTCCGCGTCGTCGGCCTGACGGCCGGCAATAATATCGACAAGCTTGAAGCCCAGATCCGCCAGTTCACACCCATCGCCGTGGCGGTCTCTACGGAATCCTCCGCGGCATTGCTCCGAAACCGGTGCGCCGATCTTCCGGTTGAGATCATGGCCGGCGAAGAAGGCATTACACAGGTCGCAGCGGGGCTCGATGCCGAATTGGTGATTTCTGCCATCGTGGGAGCAGCCGGACTCGTACCGACCCTGTCCGCCATCCGTAGCGGGAAACACATTGCCTTGGCCAATAAAGAACCGATGGTGATGGCCGGCAAGCTGATGCAGGATGAGGCTAGAAAACATAGGGTCAGGATTTTTCCAGTCGATAGCGAACATAGTGCCATTTTCCAGTCATTGGAAGGGCATCGGATTGAAGACGTCCGCCGATTGATCCTCACGGCATCCGGTGGAGCCCTCTGGACGATGACCCAGGAGGAGCTTCTGAGTGTGACACCGGAACGAGCCCTGCAGCATCCCAACTGGAAGATGGGATCCAAGATCACCATCGACTCGGCAACCTTGATGAATAAAGGATTGGAAGTGGTGGAAGCCCGCTGGCTGTTCGATATTTCCGAGTCCAATATCGATGTCCTAATTCATCGAGAAAGTATCATTCACTCGCTGGTAGAATATAAAGATCGATCCATGATTGCCCAACTGGGTCTCCCGGATATGCGAACTCCTATCTCGTACGCGATGCGATATCCCGCCAGAATGGCGCTCGATCTCCCCTCACTGGATTTGACGGAAATCGGACGATTAAACTTTTGCAAACCCGACCATGATCGTTTTCCGTGCCTCAATCTCGGGTACGAATCGCTTCGGATCGGCGGGACCATGCCTGCCGCGATGAATGCGGCCAACGAAATCGCCGTCGATGCATTCCTCAACCATGGCCTTCGCTTCAGTGAGATCCCGCAGGTCATTCGCAGTACAATGGAGGCGCATGCGCATCAGGAGATTACCTGCCTTGATGATGCGCTGGAAGCGGATCGATGGGCTCGAGAAAAGGCTGAATCGTTGGTGCATGCGTTACCTCGCTAACGATCGTTTGCATTTCACGCAGCGAATGTTAGAGTAGAAGATCACACTCGATAGGGAGTTCCGATGACGTTCGCTCTTACCTGGTCCCCCGATACATTGTGGCTGCTCCTTCAGAAGGCCTGGTGGTTCCTTGTGGTCCTTGGCGTGCTCGTCGCCTTCCATGAGCTCGGCCATTTCCTCGCCGCTCGATGGGTCGGAGTGAAAGTCCTCAAGTTTTCCATCGGCTTCGGCCCGAAGTTATTCGGCCGCCAGGTCGGCGAAACCGAATATCTCGTCTCCGCCGTCCCGCTCGGTGGGTACGTCAAGTTGTTTGGCGAGGATGAGACGGAGGCCACAACACCTGAGGACCGGCGGCGATCGTTTTCGCATCAGGGCTTGTGGGGAAAGGTTCTTATCGTCGCGGCTGGCCCTGGGTTTAATTTCATTCTGGCCTACTTGATCTTCGCCGGATGGCTGTCCACTGGGGCACCACTGTTTGTCCCAACGTTTCACGATCTGAGTGCTGATGTCGAGGCCCTGGCTCCCGGCTCTCCCGCGTCAATGGCAGGGATGGAAGTCGGAGACCGCATCGTCAAGATCAATGGCAAAGACATCTCGACCAAAACGGAGTTACTGGATCTCGTCTCCAAGAGCAAGGGCCAGCCTGTTTTACTCGAAGTCCGACGAGACGATCAGCTGAAAACACTGACAGCCACTCCTATCCTAATCACTGGAGAGGGGGCCAGCAGCAACGAACCGCTGTATACGATCGGCGTTGAAGAAACGCCTCCTCTCGTCACCTCGGTTATGCCAGGATTGCCCGCCTCCCTGGCCGGATTTAAGCCAGGCGATCGAGTAGTCGCGATCGATGGCCAAGCTATCTACACCTGGGCACAGATGACAACTCAGGTACGGGAGCACCCGCAGAAGTCACTGAAACTCGACGTCCTCCGCGACGGAATACGGACCACGCTGACCGTCACGCCAACCAGTGAAAAAGTGACGATGAACGGACAGACGCTCGAAGTCGGAAAGATCGGCATCGCGGGACCTGGCCGTTCATTGATGCGCTCCGACAACGCAGCAGCAGCTGTGTATCAAGGACTCGAAGCTACGTGGGGATGGACTGAATTGACTGCGGTTGGCCTCTATAAAATGATCGTGGGGGATATTTCGAGCAAAAATATCGGGGGACCGCTGACGATCGCCAATATTTCTGGTGAAGCGGCTTCCCAGGGCGCCTCGAGTGTCGTGTTCCTGATCGCCATCTTGAGCATCAACCTCGGGGTCCTCAATTTGCTGCCGATCCCGATCCTCGACGGCGGCCACTTGCTCTTTTTCCTGATTGAGGGCATTCTGCGCAAGCCACTCGCAGAACGGCAACGAGAGGTTGCCCAGCAAGTCGGGTTAGTTCTGTTGGTTGGCGTCATGATCTTTGCCTTCTGGAACGACCTGGAACGCATCTTCTCCCACTAACCTTCTCATGAAAACATCCCAGTTACTCATCCCCACACTACGGGACGATCCCGGCGAAGCGGAAACCGTCAGCCACCGATTGATGCTGCGTGCCGGACTGATCCGAAAGGTGGCAGCTGGCATCTATACCTATCTTCCACTTGGTCTCCGTGTCATCCGCAAAATTGAGCAGATCATTCGAGAGGAGATGAACCGATCCGGCGCACAAGAACTGCTGATGCCGATCGCCTCTCCTGCTGAACTCTGGAAAGAAACAGCCCGATGGGACTACTACGGGAAGGAGCTGCTTCGCTTTAAGGATCGTCACGAACGAGACTTTTGCCTAGGCCCGACGCATGAAGAAGTCATTACCGATCTCTTCAGGCGAGAAGTGCGATCCTACCGACAACTCCCGCTCAATTTTTACCAGATCCAAACCAAATTTCGGGACGAGATCCGCCCGCGATTTGGGCTCATGCGAGGGCGGGAATTCATCATGAAGGATGCCTATAGTTTCGACGTCGATGAGGCTGGTGCTAAGGTCAGCTATCAGAGGATGTACAACGCCTACACCCGAATCTTCACACGATGCGGCCTCACCTTCCGGGCGGTTGAAGCCGACACAGGTCTCATCGGCGGGGATGTCTCACACGAGTTCATGGTGCTGGCCGATACCGGCGAAGCGATGGTGGCATACAGCGACCAGGGTTCTTACGCCGCTAATCTTGAACGGGCAGAAGTACTTCCTCCATCTGATGTCGATACCACCCCCCTTCGCCCCCTGACGCCAATCGATACGCCACAGCGACGGACGGTGGAAGAGGTCACAGCCTTTTTGCAGATTACACCCCGTCAACTCGTGAAGACACTACTGTACCGCGCAGGCACCGAAACCGTCGCCGTGCTGGTCCGGGGAGATCATGAAGTGAACGAGGTCAAATTGGCGCGTTTGCTCAAGGTGACTGATGTGGCGTTGGCCGATCCCGTGACGGTTCAACATGTCACAGGGGCCCCTCCAGGATTCGCCGGACCAGTCGGCCTGCAGCACGCACGAATCCTGGCGGATCACGCTATTAAGGGAATGAAAAACGTCGTTATCGGTGCCAACAAAGCTGATACGCATTACCAAAATGCCAATCTCGACCGTGATTTCACCGCCGAACAATTTTCCGATCTTCGCAATGCGCAGGCCGGTGACCCTTCCCCCCGAGGGCCAGGTGCGCTGACACTCGCCAAGGGTATCGAAGTTGGACAGGTATTCTTACTCGGTACCAAGTATAGCCAGAAAATGAATGCCACCATCCTCGACGATCAGGGCAAAGAGCGCCTTGCCGTTATGGGTTGCTACGGTATTGGGGTCGGTCGGACGGCCGCTGCGGCGATCGAGCAAAATCACGATGAGAAGGGCATCATCTGGCCGTTTCCCATCGCGCCATTCCATGTCCACCTCCTGACGGTCAGCCAATCAGAAAAGACGACCGAAACCGCTGCACGTCTCTATACCGATTTGATGGCGGCAGGCATTGAGGTCTTATGGGACGACCGTACCGATCGCGCCGGTGTTAAATTCAATGACGCGGATCTGATCGGCGCCCCATTCCAACTCGTCATCGGCGACAAAGGCCTTGCGGACGGCGTTGTAGAAATCAAGATTCGACGAACCGGAATCAAATCCCGCATCGTACCCAGTGAGCTTGTCGCCCACCTCAAGCAACTTTCTTTTGAAGCCCATCCATCCACGGGCTCACCTCTCGCTTAGTTCCAGAGCTGAATCGCTCGCGTTTTTCATGAATGCACCGACAGAAAATGCCTTTTCCTTGCCTTCCCGACCTGTTCGTTTAGACTGAGACTCGACGTCTCAGTTCACAACCTTTCATGACCAGGCACCTATTAATCCAGCGCATAACCTGACTGATTCACGTCTCAACCACAACGAAAGCGCAGTCGGATGCAAGCCAAGCCGATGACTCAGAATCCTCAGGAATTGCAGCACAAGGCCGAGCATGCCGAACATGTGAAACGTATTACCACCCAGATTCATGCGGCCAGCACCCTTGATCAAATCCTTCTGGACTTGCATAAAGACATCTTAAGTTTGTTCGACGCAGAGGATTTGACTCTTTTCGCTTTCGACGCAGAGAAGAAAGAAATCTTCTCCAAAGTTCCTCACATCGACGGTGTGGAGGAAGTCCGCATCCCCATCACTGAACAAAGCCTCGCCGGGTTCTGTGCCAAGTATCTTCGCCCTGTTAACATTGCCGACGCGTACAACATCCCAGAACTCCAAAGCATTCATCCGTCCCTGCTCCACGATACCTTCTATGATAAACGAACCGGATTCAGGACCAAGCAGGTCCTGACGTATCCGATCGTGGCCGACAACAAATACCTGATGGGAGTGTTGCAACTCCTCAATAAGAAAAGCGGCAGTCGCTTTACTCGAAAAGATGAAGAGGTTGTTGATGAGATTGCAAAAGCGCTCGGCATCGCCTTCTTCAACCTCCGTAAGAGCTCAAAAAAGAACCCCACGAAGTTCGATCTCTTAGTCAGCAATAACCGCATCACACAAAATGAACTCGACCAGGCCATAGCCGACTCGCGGAAAGGGATGAGCGATCTAGAGAGTCTTCTCATCGAAAAACACAAGATTCCAAAACTCGATATCGGTAAATCGCTCGCCCAGTTCCATAAATGTCCATACATCGAGTACAGCGAACGCACCATCGTCGACGTGGAATTACTGAAGAACCTCAATGTCGATTATCTCAAGAAGAACCACTGGATGCCGCTCAAGCGAGATCGTACGGCAATCGAAATTCTGACCGACGATCCAGGAGATCTTGACCGCGTTCAAGACATCAAGCGGACCTTTCCAGGTCTTAACATTCGATTCGCCGTCAGTCTTCGCCGAGACATCGCCCAATTTCTGAGTTCCGCGACTGGACAGAGTGACAGTGGTGGAAATGGACGCAAACTCGATGAAAATGTGTCCGATATTCTCGGCGAACTGGTGACAGAGGCGCAGTCCGAAGCAACTGAAGAGTCTGCAGGCGGAGGACTCGACGAAAACGACAGCGCAATCGTCCGCCTAGCCAACCAAATCATTGCCGATGCCTACCGGCAGAGTGCGTCGGACATTCATATCGAACCGTACGGAGAAAAACGCGAAACGCTGGTCCGTTTCCGAGTCGATGGAGAATGTTTCGAGTACATGAAGATTCCGCAGAGTTATCGCCGTGCAATCGTCTCCCGACTCAAGATCATGGCCAGCCTGGATATTGCCGAGCGCCGTAAACCTCAGGACGGAAAGATCAAATTCAAACTTTCGGAGACAAAAGAAATCGAACTCCGCGTTGCGACCCTCCCCACAGCCGGATACAACGAAGACGTGGTCATGCGTATCCTCGCGGCGAGCGAACCACTGCCTCTCGATAAAATGGGGTTCTCGGATCGGAACCTCAAAATGCTGAAAGAGATTTCAGAAAAGCCTTATGGCATCATTCTCTGCGTCGGTCCGACGGGCTCTGGAAAGACAACCACGCTGCACTCAGTCCTAGGCAACATTAACACCCCGGACATCAAGATATGGACTGCCGAAGACCCGGTCGAAATCACACAGTATGGCCTGCGTCAAGTGCAGGTACAGCCGAAGATTGGCCTCACCTTTTCCACTGCTATGCGCGCATTTCTCCGCGCCGACCCCGATGTCATCATGGTAGGAGAAATGCGGGATAAGGAGACGGCCGATACCGGCATTGAAGCGTCGCTCACCGGCCATCTCGTGATGAGCACGCTGCATACCAACAGCGCCGTCGAAACGGTTACTCGCCTGCTCGACATGGGCTGCGATCCATTCAGCTTTGCCGATGCCATGCTGGGTGTGCTGGCACAACGGTTGGCTCGTCGAATCTGCAAAGACTGCAAAGAGCAGTACATCGGAAGCAAAGAGGAGTACGAAGAACTCCGACTGGGTTACGGGCCTGAGCATTGGGACAAGCTCGGTATCAAGCAAGATAATACATTCCGCCTTTCCCGTGGGAAGGGCTGTGAAACGTGCAACCGTTCAGGCTTTAAGGGACGGGTCGCCTTGCACGAACTTCTGCTGGGCACAGACCAGATGAAGCGAATGATCCAGCAGAAATCGCGCACCGAGGATATGCTCAAAACCGCAATTGAAGAGGGAATGACAACGCTGGTGCAGGACGGGATTCAAAAAATCTTACAAGGCCTTACAACCAACAAAGAAGTCAAAGCGGTCGCCATCAAATAGGCCTTCTACTTTATTCAATACACCCTGCTTTCTGGGGTCAGCCCCCTTCACTCTCTCCCCACAACCATGTAGAATACGTCGCGCAGTATTGAATACTTATGATACGAATCACGTCGCTTTTCTTGGCCCCACTACTCATTCTCACGGGATGTGAATCCACAGACCGTGTACTCACAAACGCTGAACGGGTACTCGGGAGCCGAACTAGCAGGACCGTGCTCGACATTGCCACGGGCAAAGACCCCAAACTAATCCTCAAAGAGCGCGTCGACGCCTATCAGCGAGACCCCGAATCCGTGATCAGAGATCTGCGGACGATTCAACGTGATTTCAACACCCTCATGACCGCATTGACCGGACGCGTCCGACAAACCTGGGGGGAGAAGGAAGTACAGGTCCCGGAACAGAAGAAGTACGTGAAGTACACCCAGAACTACATGAGCCGAACCATCGTCGACTTCGACAATGGGACGATCACCGTAGAAACCTTGGATGACAAAGCACCGAAAGAGAGCTTGAAAAACGCGATCATCACAACCTTGCTCACACCCGACGATCCACGCTCCGTCGATCTTTTTTCCGACAAGCCCGTCACGCTGACCAGTGACCGGCCTCCATATTTATTGGGACTGGTGCAGGATCAGCAAGGACAGTCGATCCGCACCCCGGCACAAGCGGAAGCGTTCGCAACATCAACGATCGAGGGCGCAAAGACGCGGACGGTGGACATGAACGGGGGGGCAAAGCAAGCACTGATCGCCGAAATCAAGATGGTGGCAAACTTCTCGAACAAGCAAGCAGAAAAATACCGAGCCACCGTTACCCGATTTGCGGAGCAATTCAAGATCAGCCCAAGCCTCATTTTTGCTGTTATTCGAACGGAAAGCAACTTCAACCCCTTCGCTGTTAGTTCCGCCCCCGCCTATGGGCTCATGCAGCTCGTACCGACCAGTGGCGGGCGAGATGCCTACCGAAAAGCAAAGGGAACGGATACGATTCCATCGCGTGAATATCTCTTCGATCCAGAGAACAATATCGAGTTAGGCAGTGCCTATCTCAATGTCCTGTCCTACAATCTGCTTGAAGACATCGGGAATGAGGTCTCGCGAGAATATTGCGTCATCTCGGCTTATAACACAGGCCCACGAAATGTCTTTAAGACGTTTGCGAGTGACAACAGGGCTGCCCTCAATCAAATTAATACCCTTGAACCACCAGCAGTCTACGACCGATTACGCAACAACCTCCCCTACCAGGAAACGAGGGACTACCTCGTCAAAGTTGTCACCTTCCGGAAACAGTTCGTGGCTCTGCCCTAAAGGCAAATCAGTGCCTGCTGAACGCCCATAGTACAGTTGAGGACAATTGCCACTCGCGAGGCGCCAGGTGAGAGTCAGGCCGTCAACACCGGCCCAGACTGGGAGAGGTGTGTAATGACGCTCTGGAGATGTTTGTTCACGGCTGGCGAGAGTCCCTCAAACTCCACACCATAGGTGTACTCTTTACCCCACCGAACCGTCGCGGCTTCGATGACCGTTGCTGTTGTCTGATCTGGAAAGCGAAGATTCATGGCAATTCGGTCTCCCGGCGTAATCACCGCTTCCGTCATCACACGTGCCCCTTTAGTAGACACGTCAAAAATTATCCCTAACCCCTGTTCGACAGCCCCCTTTCTGATCACACCGACGCGGGCCAATGAACAAGGAAATGGAGCCGGCACTCGTACGCGGGGATGTTTGCGTAATTGTGGGGTATTCTGCCCAGTGATGGCCTTCAAATCTAGATCTTCCATATTGTTTCCTCTTTCGCCAAGCCTGCAGCCTGTTGCTTTAGGTCAACCATTTACGTGACAGCTGAGCCAGCCTTTTGATGGCTAGCCCATTGACCAAACCCTTGGTCAGGCGGACCACGGCGAGTGCGATCGCAGCAGGAACAGTGTCATTGGGTAATCGAAGGATGAGTGAGATCTGATCACCGGGCTTGATCGATGCCTCAGGGCCCACTCGCACGCCGTGTAAAGACGGGTCCACATCCACCTCGTGAGACACAGAGTATCTCACGAGGGGTCGTTTGGGAACTATTTTCGAAACTTATGCACGTATTGCAGGCGAGGCATTGCGCGATGATGGCTCGGCGTGATCTCCCCTGAGGTTCGGACGGCGGTGTCGACTGGCAAACCTCGAGCGACTTGGAGCGGAACGCTCGTCCCGATGTGCCCGACTATCCTCGCCATGGATCACCGGCAACGAAGTTCTGCTTCCTGGCGCAAGCGGGACTGCATGTCCCAGGAGGCGCTCAATATCACGAAGTTGCTGCCGGTCTTCGCCCGTCACAAAACTTGTGGCGCGGCCAGTTGTCTTCATTCGAGCCGTGCGGCCAATACGATGGACGTAATCTTCTGGGCAATTGGGTAGATCGAAATTGATCACGTGGCCGATATTCGCGACATCGATCCCTCGTGCAGCGATATCCGTTGCGACCAGCACCCGGAATGACCCGCGTCTAAAACCTTCTAGCGCAGCGCGCCTCTGTGAGAGACTCCGGTCTCCATGCAACACGGCCACTCGATGGCCTTCACTACCCAGCATACGCCCCAACCGATCGGCACGGTGCTTCGTCCTGGTGAACACCAGAGCTGTATCCTGATCAGCCTTCAATAACGACAAGAGAAGATCGGGCTTCTCGCCGTGGGAGGTGTAATGGATCCCCTGCGTGACCCCATCGGCTGTCGTGGCAGACGGCGCGACCATGACGCGCACCGGATTCTTCACATTGGCTTGAACCAATCGAGCTAGATCTGTCGGCAGGGTGGCCGAGAAGAGAAGAGTCTGTCGCTCTTCAGGCAACGCATCAAGAATCTGATTGATCTGAGGCGCAAAGCCCATATCCAACATCCGATCCGCCTCATCCAACACCAAGATCTTCATAGACGACAAGACAATCGTGCCGTTCCACATGTGATCCAGAAGACGCCCAGGCGTCGCTATCAAGATGTCTGGTCGCTGTCGCAAGCCCCGTACTTGGGCTTGCATATCGGCGCCTCCAACTATGACGGTCGCGGAAATGCGCCGACTCCGGCCAAGCTTATCAATCGTCGTCAGGGTCTGCAATGCCAGCTCACGGGTTGGTGCTAAGATCAATGCCTGCGGTTGCCCCTTCGGCAATGCAGCGAGTCGTTCGACGATTGGAATGACAAAGGCTGCGGTTTTACCCGTCCCCGTCTGGGCACATCCGATGACATCTCGCCCAGCGAGCGCGGGCGGAATGGCTTGTTCTTGAATGGGCGTGGGTGATGCGAACCCGGCATCAGCCAGGTCCTGGAGAAGCGCCTCGGACAAACCGAGGGCGTGAAAATTGGCGTGAACAGACGTATTCACTACGTTATCCTTTCAGTATGATCGCATTATGACGGGATCAGAGAACCGAGGGGAGAGACAACCGAGAATGGTGCAACTCCAAACTGGACCTGGTCGCGATGCGATCGCGAAGTCCGATATAGTTGGAACATCTCCTCGCCGGACTACTACGAGTTAAATGTAGCGTTACCATACAGCATGGCCCTCACAACGTCAACCAGTTCTTCAATAGACACGGGAGAGCAGACAATTGACAGGGCATACCGCCTGCCCTACGCCATAATGAGCCCTGTGGTGAAGTTTGACTCCTTCACAAGTTACATGTTAGCATGATATTCCTTGTGCTTTATTTCTCTCTCCGTGCACTCCTCGTACTCACTCCCAGTGTTGGCACGATAGTCTGCGTAATATCACCAACCTGATGTTCCTCGGCCTAAATGGTAGAGGCAGACACCCAGGTAGCGTGGCAGGTCCATTAGTGGAGCTGAGACAGAGCTATTGAGTTTCTCTGTCAGGCAGCCACTGACTTGAGCTTCGTGTTTGTACAGAAGGGCGCTCCATGAATCTCGCTTCAGTTTGGAAAAGTCGCAAAGCAGGAAAGAAAAAGTCCGCCCATAAACCGAAAATCCGCTGGCAACTTCTAGGGTTAACTGATCCCAATTCGGTCGACAATACATCCTCAATCGAGGTCATCAGACGCGAAGTCGCTTCGTTGGCAAGACATAGTTTTGGAGAAGATACCCTTTTGCGTTCCACTGCCAAGGCAAGCAAATCCTCAGACGGGAGGAAGAAATCATTCAGTACCAGTCATAGTGGAAAGACCGACCAGGCAGGGAACAGCATCTGAGCGATACCGTACCTGTAAACGGTGAAGCGAGAAAACATACTCATATCCACCGTTCAGAACTTCGTCCAATGGCTTATTCACAATCTTCTCGGTACGGCTGCATTGCCTTACATCACAGGAGTAATTGGGGTCCTCCCCTATGCTGTTTCGAACCGCGAGACGAGCGCTAGCTCTTATCTATAGAGATGCTCGCGGCATCCAACCTGATATATGGTCATGAGTAACTGCATCTTGTATGTTGGCGGCCTCGCGGAAGCGACTTCTGATTGTCAGCTCCGCGACTTATTCGGAACCTATGGCACCGTCGTTCGCGTCCATGTCATCCGGCACAAACACAGTGGAAAATCTGCCGGCTATGGTTTTGTGGAAATGGGCTCAGGTGAGCAAGCTTGCCATGCCGTCAGTTCCCTGGAAGGGGCATTGTTTGCAGGCAATTGTTTGCGACTCTACGTCACGACTTATGCATCCATTCTCGCCTAAGCTTCCCCTCAGATGGGCGCAAAGGGGATCCATCGATGAGTCGGGTCAATTGGAAGCTGTCGCAAAACCGTTAAATTCTAGAGAACACACCTATTCCTGCCCTGCAACCTCGGGAAGGTCTGACTAATTCACAATGCCGTATAGGAGCCAGCCGGATTCCTCTGTGTTTTGAGCGCTGGCTAATGGAAACTCTTAATTATTCCGGCCTTCCCTAACAGAGCTTCGCGCGCTCTCCCATCTCCTCATGGGCCACCCCCACCATCTACAATTTCGCAGTAACAGTTCGCCGCTCACCATGATCTCCTGGTACCCAGACTGGTCATTGCAACCGGAACCGACACGCTATTTCTTCTTTCCGCAAATCTCGGCGGTCGCTTGGACTTGCCCCTCTCTTGGACTGACCATCATCCGAGCACGACACGGATGTGGTACTCGCCTTCCTTAATGAGAGGAATATCGTCGCGGCCGATTATTTGTTTCCCATCAAGCTCTACCAGCGTCACGCCGCGGCATACATGGTGCGGGTTTTCCACCGTGATGTCATAGACCGCCGAATGATACCGAAAACGAATCGAGTACCCCTGCCAATGGCGTGGAACACAAGGATCGACGGAGAGCGTGGCACCATGCAAGCGGAAACCGAGCATCCATTCGATTCCAGCCCGGTAGAGCCAACCTGCTGCGCCGCTGTACCAGGTCCATCCCCCACGTCCGACATGTGGGGGCTCGCCATACACGTCGCCGGCGACGACGTAAGGCTCGACTTTATAGCGCTGGACGCTGGCTCGCGAGGAGACACGATGAACAGGGTTCAACAGACGGAACAACTCGCCGGCCTTGTCACCTTCACCCAATGCCGCGAAGGCCAGCACGGTCCAGACCGCCGCGTGGGTATATTGACCACCGTTTTCTCGGACGCCGGGGACATAGCCTTTGATATAGCCGGGATCCCTCGATATCTGATCAAAGGGTGGTGTCAACAGACGGATCAGTCCATCTCGCCGGTCCACAAGATGCCGTTCCACCGCAGCCATGGCGCGTGCGCCGCGGTCCGGATCTGCCGCGCCGCTGATCACTCCCCAGGACTGAGCAATGGAATCGATGCGGCATTCCGGATCTGCAGCGGAACCGAGTGGCGTTCCGTCATCGAAGTACGCGCGACGGTACCACTCCCCGTCCCACCCGTCCCGCTCGATTGCGGCCTTCAACGCACTCACATGCAGCCGCCACGTTTCGGCACGCGCACGCTCCCCACGCTGAGCCGCCACCTTGGCGAACTCCCAGAGCACCGTATGCAAAAACCACCCGAGCCAGACGCTCTCCCCTTTGCCCTGCTGGCCCACACGGCTCATCCCGTCATTCCAATCTCCAGTACCCATGAGTGGAAGACCGTGACTGCCGACGACAAGGCTCCGATCCAACGCACGCGCACAATGTTCAAAGAGGGTGGCCCTCGTCTGGGACACACGTGGCTCAAAATAGGATTCATGTTGCCCCTCGGCCAATGCCGGGCCTTCTAGGAAGGGCACCATTTCATCCAGCACGGTCATATCGCCGGTCACTTCAAGAAATTGGATCACCGCGTACGGCAACCAGAGCAGATCGTCAGAAATGCGGGTCCGCACACCGCGTCCGGACGGAGGATGCCACCAATGCTGAACGTCGCCCTCGACAAACTGCCGCGCGGCCGCCCGCAGCAAATGCTCGCGCGTGATGTCGGGTGCCGCCACACTCAGGGCCATGCCATCTTGTAGTTGATCACGAAACCCATAGGCCCCGCTCAACTGATAGAAGGCTGCACGTGCCCAAACACGGCACACCAGCGTTTGATACAACACCCATCGATTCAAGAAGATGTCCATCGCACGTTCAGGCGTATGAACTTGTACGACGCTCAAGAGGTCATCCCATCGGCTGGTGACCTCACGCAGGAGCACATTCACGTCCGCCCCACGATAGCGATTGAGCAGGAGACGAGCCTGCTCTCTGTCCGCTGTCTGACCTAGAAACCAGACAATTTCGGCGCGTTCGCCTGCTGCCAACTCAATCGACAGTTGAAGGGCACCACAAGGATCGAGACCCGCTCCGACCCTTCCGGATAATGCATCTCCCGTTTCCAACGCCAGAGGTTGCTCAAAAGTTCCATTACGGCCAAGAAATTCCTTGCGATCACCAGTCCACGATGTGTGTGTTCCGGCAAGATCGGTAAAGGCGATGCGTCCGGCAAATTCGCCGCCTAACATACTGCGCGCAAAAAGCGCCCCGGTCCCCGGATCGATCTCTGTGATAATGTAAGGTGCGGACTCACTACGGGAACTCCCGAGCACCCACTCAACATAGGCCGTCACAGAAAGGCGTCTCGATCGGCCAGACATATTCTGTAGCGTCAATCGAGAGATCTTGATCGGATCTTCAGGCGGTACAAATTGCAGCAATTCTGCCAAGACGCCGTGGGAACCATGATGGAAGCGGCTATAGCCCTGCCCATGACAGGCGACATAGGGTGCCGGATCGTCGCGAATCGGCAACGCCGTCGGACCCCAGACCTCTCCGGAGTCGTCATCACGGATATAGAGCACCTCACCCGACGGATCAGATACCGGATCGTTCGACCAGGGCGTCAGCTGGTTCTCGTGGCTGTTCAATGACCAGGTAAACCCGGAGCCGGACTCCGACACGAGGAACCCGAACGACGGGTTCGCGATGACGTTAACCCAGGGTCGTGGCGTCCGAATACCTTCGCCGAGAATCGTGACATATTCGCGTCCATCGTCTGCGAAGCCGCCCAAGCCATTAAAGAATTCGAGTTCACGTTCAGGCACCGGCACATCCAAGCGTTTGCCCAGGCGTGGGAAAGACGAGTTCGTCGAGGTCACACGGCTCCTGCGCGGTAAGCGAGTGATCTGCTCCGCCAACGTCCCGCGCCGGCCGAGCAGAACGACCCGAGCGACCTGCTGCAGCAGCATTCGATCCTGCGCGGAGAGCAGGTCAGTTCGCAGGAGATAGATACTGCCTCGTGCCCCGCCAACATCCGGGCAGAGCCGCAACCTGCTCCCCCGCACAAGCCCTTCCAACGAACCCTGCAACCCCTGCTCATACGACGAGGCCTTCTCATTCAGGATGATCACATCGGTCGATAATTGCCTCATCCGCCAGTACTCATGCGCTCGGAGCAATTGACGGACGATGTCGACATCATCCGCGTTGTCGATGCAGGCCAACACGATAGGCAGATCGCCTGAGATACCATGCGCCCACAGCGCCGCACGGTCCACCACACCCTGGCTCAGTACCTCAGAGGATGGTCGCAGCGAGACATCGGAATACAGCACGGCATTGGCTAGTTGCTGGAACAGTTGGGCCTCATCTGTCTCGATACCAAGGTGATGTAGTTGCACTCGCGCTTGGGTCCAGGCCAGCGACAGGGCACGCTCAAAGACTCTCGGGTCGCTGTACTTGTTGGCCAATTCCAACACGCCATCGCGGGTAGCGCCGACAATGGTTGAAAACACCAGGCGTACAGTCCCACCTGCGGGCACCCGCACCGTACGGCGCAAGCTCATCACCGGGTCAAGCACGGATCCGACAGTATTCGAGAGTGTCCGCCCATCGATCATCGCGACCGCCGTGCGGACATGGTGCCCTCGTCCAAGAAACCGCGCGCGATCCGTTTCATATTGCAGGGCGCCCACGGTCTCTCCTTCGACCACAACCACCTGGGCCACCCACACCGTCGCTTCCTCATTCGACCGCCTGCGACGCGTCGCGAGCAGCGCACCGACCTCCGGTATGAATTCGGTTTGCACGAACAGATTCGCAAAAGCCGGATGGGCCACATCGGCGGCCTGTGGAGCCAGGGACAGCTCGGCATAGGAGGTCACTTGTAGATCGCATGCGTGCGCGCCCATGTTGGTGACCGAGATGCGTCGCACTTCGGCGTCGTCCTCGGATGACACCACAAGCTCAAGCGTCGTGTTCCAGTCTCCGTCCCGTCTGGTAATTTCGGCTCGTTCTTCGGTAAAAGACACCTCATAGTCGTCGGCCTCGACGCCACTGGGTTGATACCCGGCCGACCAGACAGACCCCGTCTGCATGTCACGCAGAAACAGATAAGACCCCCAGCAGTCCCGCGTCGCATCCTCGCGCCAGCGCGTCACCGCGATATCTCGCCACCGGCTGTACCCCGAGCCTGCCGTGGTCAGCATGACCGCATACTGCCCATTGGACAGCAGATGCGTCCGCGGAGTGGCCTCATGAGGCGCGGTAAATCGCCGTACGACCGGCGGGATGAGGTCGCGGACTTGCGCTGCGGCCGCGACTTCTTCCGCGCGTGGGCGTGTCACCGGCACGTCACGCGGAGTCCGTTCTTGGAGCAGCAGTTCCGTCGCTCGGACGATCGGCTCGGCATGAAAACGGTTCCGCATCAGTCCGTTGTTCAAAACATTTGCGATCGAGACCAACGACATGCCCTGATGATGCGACATATAGGCCCGCACAATGGCCACATCTTTTCCTTCCGGCACCCGTGTCCCCGTGTAATCCAGCGCTTCATAGAATCCGTAGGTTCCTCTCCCTCCGGCCTCGGCGAGGCGCCCGAAGCCTTGCATGGCTTCCATAGGACTGATCATCGCCGCGAGGGCAGTGGCATAGGGAGCGACGACCACATCCTCACTGAGGCCTCGCTTGAGCCCCAGGCCCGGCACGCCAAAACTGGAATACTGGTACGTCAAGTCGAGATCACGGGCATTATAGGCCGACTCTGAAACACCCCAGGGCACGCCTCGCTCTCTCCCATATTGAATCTGCCGACGGACAATCAACTCATACGTCCGGGACAGCAAGCTGCCTGCCGGGAAACGCATCACCAACGCCGGCATGAGGTATTCAAAAATAGAGCCCGACCAGGACACGAGCGCCGAACCGTCTCCCACAGGTGTCAGGGCGCGGCCCAGGTGAAACCAATGCGATGACGGCACATCGCCTTTGGCGATAGCGATAAAGCTCGCCAACCTGGCCTCCGACGCCAGCAAGTCGTAGCAGCTGGGATCCAGGCTGTTCTCCGGCATGCGATAGCCGATGGACAACAACTTGCGGGTCGGATCGAAAAGAAAGGTAAAATCCATGGCGTGAACCATGTGCTCCGCATGCTGCGCGATCGTCGCCAGACGGCGGACCAAACCTGTGATGCCTCCATCCGCTTGCCGTATGGCATCAGCCAGTAGGGCGATTCTTGCCAAGGTGGCCCGATCCTGTGAGGGGCGACTGAGCAACTGGTCACGCAAGTGATCGAGCGCACGAAGCGCATCCGCAAACCGCTCAGGGGCAGCCGCCAGCGTGGGAACGGGTTGGAAGAACGGCGCAATAGCCGCCCACTCCAGCGATGGCCCCGACGGATGGTCGAACAGAGCCGCCCGATCTTTCTCACTGAAGCGCACCCAGGGAAGCAACAATTCCGCGTCCCGAAGATGGCTTTCCACGCAGGCTCGAACCGCATCGGCCCACGTACGCAATTCCCCATCGTGCTCATCCCCGCGCTCCTGTCCCAGTGCCTGCGCCATATCCGCGACCGTCTGAGACAAGGCCGTGAGCCGGCCGAACCTGACGGTCCAGCCGGCGGGATCGACCGGTCTCGAGAAGAGCGCCATGGCCAACGCATCGACAGCGTGGCTCAGCTGCTTCCTAGTTACCGTGTGGGTCTGTCGCTCATCTGGAATCTCCTCCAGCGCATCGCGTAACAGTTGGATGGCATCATCGATCCCGGCAAACACATCGCCGTCGATGGCAGAGCGCTGAATCAACTCGCGGCATCCGTTCCCCACGACCAGCAAATGGCCCGCGAGGTTTCCACTATCGACGGTGGACACATACTTGGGATCCAACGGATGAAGGGTGCGTGTGTCGTACCAATTGTAGAAATGCCCACGAAACAGCTCGAGACGATTCATGGTCGCGAGTGTGGCTTCCAGTCGTTCGGCCGCGTCAAGGGTCCCCAGCCATCCGAGGTCACGAGCAACCAGGGTTGAGAGCAGATAGAGTCCGATGTTGGTCGGCGACGTGCGATGGGCGACGACCGGCTTCGGATCTTCTTGAAAGTTATCAGGCGGGAGCGCATGGTCCTCGGGAGACACGAACGCTTCGAAAAACCTCCAGGTTCGGCGCGCAATTAATCGGAGCACTCGCGCATCGGCCGGAGAAATCGGCTCGGCCCCCAGGAGTCGAGGCGGCAGACTGACCCACCGGGCCACGGCAGGAGCCGACATCCAGAGCAGCACGAACGGAGCGGCGGCGGCCCAGGACTCATAGCCCCCAAACACGGCCACCCCACCAGCTGCCGCGACGGTGAGCGCCACACCGCCTGCCATGCGCCGATACATCCCCGTCCAATTGCACGTATAGGCATCCTCGGCTTGAGCCGCAGTCACCCACTCCAACATCCGTGTATGCGTGAAGACGAGCCGACCGAGAGTACGAAGAATGGCATCCGTCATGACCCATGCTTGATGCACGAGGAACGTGACGGTCAACGCGATCTGCCTCGCGGCCAATTTTAGGTCGGTGCCTGCTCCACGAAAATGGGTGCGCAAGGCAATCTTGGATCGGCGCGGGTAGAGCCCCAGCACGAAGGACAACAGCGAGGGAATTGCGATCGTGCTCAGAATGAATCCGGACCAGACCCAGCCAGATGGTTCTGGCAGCAACCATCCGACGATCAATGTCAGAAACGCCGCAGGCGCCGACAGGGTCCGGCGGAGATTGTCGAGAATCTTCCAACGACCAATGGCGGGAATCACCACCGCACGATGCGGCTCAGACCCGGTATGCCCTCGCCCGAATAACCAGGGCAACAGCTGCCAATCGCCGCGTGCCCATCGATGCTGCCTGGCTGCCGCCGCCTCATAGTGGGCAGGAAACGCTTCGAACAGCTCGATGTCGGTCGCCAGCGCCGCGCGCGCGAACAATCCTTCAAAAAGATCGTGACTGAGCATCGCATTGTCCGGCACCTTGCCCGCCAGCGCCGCTTCGAACGCGTCGATATCGTATATGCCTTTGCCCGTGTAGGACCCTTCCCGGAATAGGTCCTGATACACATCAGACACCGCCGACGCGTAGGGGTCGATCCCGCTGGGTCCGGAAAATGTCTGTTGAAAATACGAGCCCTCGCCGCTGCCTGGGAGCGACGGGGTAATCCGCGGTTGCACGACCCCATACCCTTCTACAACGTACCCAGCGAAACGGTCGAACCGTGGCCGGTTCAGAGGGTGAGCCATGGTGCCGATGAGCCGGTGCGCGGCTCCACGCGGCAACCGTGTATCCGCATCCAAGGTGATGACGAACCGGACCGACGGAATCGCCTCGGGGAGCTGCCCGCCAACAGACATGAACGTCGTGCTCATCGAGCCGCGCAACCATTGATTCAACTCATGCAGTTTGCCTCGTTTCCGTTCCCATCCCATCCACACCTGTTCGGATTCGTTCCAGACACGCCGGCGATGCAATAGCACAAACCGCGGACCGCTCCCCGCCGCGGGACCGTACCGCTTGTTCAGCTGCGCAATCCCCTCCACCGCGCTATCCAGCAGTTCAACGTCACCTGGAATACTTTCCTTTGAGGCATCTCTCCAGTCGGAGAGCAGAGCGAAGCGCAGGTCATCATCCGCATTCGCTAGATAGTGCACTTCCAATCGCTCAACCAGCTCATCGATGCCCTGCTGGGTCGTCAGTAACATGGGGACTACCACGATTGTACGTAACTCTTTAGAAATGCCGTTTCTCAATGCCATGCGGGGCAATGACCGCGGCCCGAGGATGGCCATCACCATCCGATTGATGAGCGCCATAGCGAGATCTGAAGCCGGCACGAGCGCAATGAGACCGAGACAGGCCAGGCCTGCAATGGTCACCCCGGTGGCGCTCGCATGCCATAGTGGGAAGGCCAGGACTATGGCGGTCAACACGGCGAGCGATCCCAGGTAGCCCAGAGCCGGAACCTGGACGCACCAGCGCAGGATCAAGCCTTTCCAAGACACCCTGTAACCGAGTTCGCGTTCAAATGCCTGGCGGCCCTGGGAGATCAGGTAATAGCCGGGGTCCATGTGCCGATCCAACTCCGACTGTTCACTCGCATGCATCTCAATCCCAGCCAGTCTGGTACGCTCCACAACCCGTGCGGTCACGTCGAGTTCCGACAACCCCGTACCGCGGGAAAGATCCTCGATCGCATGGCGATAGGCATCCCGCGTGGTAAAATCCATCTCGGCATAGCGGGAATCGCCCCGCAGCATATTGTCGACTGAACTGACGCTCTCAAAAAAGTCCGCCCAATCAAACGCGGACGTCAGCCGCATGCTTGTAATGATGTTGCGAACCGTGACGCTCGTGGCCGCCTGTTGCTGATGCTCCGCATGCACCATGTCGTCGGCCGTTGTGCCTTGCCCAATCAACCGCTCATCAAGCCATTGCAGAACGGGACGCACCTTGGGATCCAGGTCACGGAGTCGCTGAACCAGCTGTACAGCAAATGCCGCAGCTAATGGTCGGCGCTCAACATGGCGAAGAATCGTGGCTAGAGGTTCGGTGACTCCCCCCCCGGTCCCCAACAAGCTGTCGGCCAGTTCGTCGGCTTCCAGCCTGTCCGCGCGGCTCTGAACGATCCGCTCGATCAACCGGCGAAGGTTCTCCACCAAGACGACACGCAGCGAGATCGCGACAGCCCACAACTCACCGATTGTCAGGGGTTGCACGCATTGATACGCCGACACAAAGCGCCGGAGCATGTCAGGATCGAAACGACTGTCGGTGTGGGCCACGAATGCCCAGGCTACGCCAAAGACCCGTGGGTAATGCTTTAAGTGGCCTGATGCAAGTTTGGGTAATTGCCTGTAGTACCCGGGAGGCAAGTCGTCGATGATTTCGCGAAGTTGTTCGTCAATGATATGGAAATTGTCGACGAACCATTCGGCCGCTGGAGTAATTGATTGCTCATCGCGAATCGTACGAGCGATCGCCTGATACGACGCCACCAAGACTCGTCCATTCTCAAGGACTCGTGGCGTGAGTAATCGGCCCACGCGTGCGTCATCGGTGACAACCTGTGCCACTGCGAGACTTGCCGCATGCTGTTCGAGCCGTTCGGCGCCGAAGAGCTCGGCGCGAATTGGCTCTTCCAGTTCAGCGCGCTTGCCTACCGGTGAAAACATGGTATCCATGGGCCTTCCAATGCGACATTCCGGTTCATCACCAACAGGCCCACTCGCTGCCTTTGCGCGCAGAACTATGGAGCCGTCGTCGTTTCAAACGCTTTTACCACAAGGGTCTTCTCTTTCATCTTGTTTACTAAACCTATGTAGGAATGGGTGCGGATAATGCTGGCGAACTGTGCGTGGTAATTGCTCACGATGCCCGCGCCGTCGATAACCACATCATGCACATACCAATGGCCCAACACGTTCGCCAGCCGGAAATCGAGAAAAGTCTCCGTCTTAGGACCCGACAGCTTCGCCCTCACCTCGGCAAAGTTCTCTTCCCGCTCTTCAGACAGGTAGAGCACCTGCTCGTCGGCATAGTTATCAATTCGACAGGCAAACGTGTCTCGGAGTAATTGAACAAAGAGGGCACCAAATTCCTGCCGCTCGCTATCAGTCAGTTCTAGCCAAGGCCAGCCCAGGGCCCGTTTGGCCATATCTTCATAGCTGACGCCCTGCCTGATGACGTGCTCAATCTTCTGACGTCGTTCCACCGAGCGGCCCGGTTGGTTCAACTCTTCACTGTTGAGAATATCGATCACCTCATCGATCGTGCTTTTCACTGATTCTGTGGCGGTCTGCGCAGCTGAAGCCACGGGAATCTCGATCAGCAGCACAACTATGCTCGCCATCAACCCCCAGATCATGCCGAGATTCATTTTGGAACAATTGGACTTTTTACCAGCGGCACGGTTGAATATCTGGCTCATAGGTGAGTTCCCTAAAGTATTCGCGTCATGCGACTCAGAATTTCGGCTTCATGTCCTTCAACGAATCGCCACCTTTTTTCAGGAGGTCCCCTCCAGGAGTGCCATCACCTTGTGGGGACAGACTGCTCAGCTGCTCCTTGACCTGTTTCACTGTCCCCATATTCTTTTGAAGATCGTCGACATTCTTCTGCATATCCACCAACGCACTGCCGAGCTGGCTCACCGACGTCAAAAGCCCAAAGATTCCTTGGGCAGCTGCATAGTGCAGTGAGAGCCCGCCCAGCCCAAATCCCATAAAGAATGCCGTCACGATCATGATGGATATCCAAAGATCTATTCTGCATATTCTCCTCCTTTGCGGTTCCTTGCGGGCTACGCGCTCTGACCACTGTTAGATTCGCCGCGTCCTGATTTTTTTGTCGGTTGCCTTCTTTCGACCTCGTGATAATCTGATCCTTGATCTTGTCGTAGGTCATCATCCTGCCCTCCATCCTTTGAACAGGCCATACGCAGGATCCCATGGACAAGCCATATCCCTGAGAACCTGCGCGGCACCACCACTTAAAGCAGAGTGACGTCTGACGGAACTTGACACCGGTATGAACAGAGATCCACCAAACAGAGGCGCACTCAGCTATGAACGCTCATGCCCATTACGGCTTGACAGTTGCCGTCCGGTCCGTCCGGCCCATCAGAGTCAGAATAGTGAGCACCACGAGGAGGAAACCCAGTGCGCCGCTGGGCACATATCCCCAGGTTCCGCCGTACGACCAGATCGGAAGTACGCCGAGACACAACACACCCAATACGACAATAATAATAGTACTCATCTTGATTCTCCTTTAGTTCTCACATTCACCACACACTCGATTATCCTGTGGCCATACACGCCACAGTCACACCTTCTGCTCGCCGGACGGATGTCTGCTAGCACGGAATAAGGGACGGCTGGGCACCTACGCTCCAGCATAGCGAGAGGCCAGCTGATAATCTGGTCAAAATAGCTCAGACGAAGAAAGAGGGAGGGCGGTATACCACAATCACCGCGATGGAACTGGCCGTCGCATCGTTCATGCCGTTCTACTTGGCTTCCGTACAGGCCAATTCATCCCGCATCAGTCCCAGATGGGTTCGCTCCAGCCGAAGTCTCTGCATGTGCGCCTGGATATCGGCCAACATACAATCGATTTCCCGCACCCTGCTCATCAGACCGGCCGGCCTGCGGCGAACAGACTGCCGACTCTCCTCACCGTTCATGACGCTCGCCGAAGTCTGGGATACACCTGGTACGTCGTGCTTCTCGAGTTTCATCTTTGCCTCCTCCTTACTACCCACCATAGGTTCAGCTCCTTCCAGATGCATTCGCCACAGCAGCGAATGCTCATCGGAGCGATGCATACACTTCCGAGGGAATCGTGATGCGTTCAACGTCGCTCGTCCTGCCTCTCCTGCGCGGGCTCGCCCGCATGTTCTCCGAACGACGGAAACGATTCGCACGAACAACGGCATCCTCGATACACCCACAATTGATGCAGCGTGTGGCCCTGTAGAGAGAGTCTGTTCCGATACTCAGATCATCGAAGGTTTCGCATACCAGTAGCCCCCGACAGCGTTGGCAGACCATAGGTCCTCCTTCTGCGCCCAATGGCGCACACATGACACACCGCACACACGTCACGTGACCTCTCGCTCTGACGCTCAGTCCCTCACGAGACTGGTCAGATTCTCCACATACGCTTCTTCTTGCGCCGGAAGTATCCACACCTACCTCACTAGTGATAAGTATAATGGAGCGGCCGGCTGCAGTCTGTTCACAATTGCTCAGTAGGGAACGATTGCACAATGGAGGCGAGGCCGAACGTAGGCAGGTGTAGCGTGACTGAATCAAAGAACCAGAATCAGATGGAGACTCTAGTCGTGGAGCACGACATTGAGAAGAGAACTATGCACGTGCAATCCGCCATTCAGGCGCGACCCGCCTTTGTAATCAATGAACCCGAGCTTGCGGAACTTATTCATAAAGAAACTGACGCGCGAGCGGGTGGTGCCGACCATTTCGGCCAAGGTTTCCTGACTGATCTTCGCAATGACCGTCTCCGGCTTGCCTTCCTTCCCAAAGTGGGCCAACAACAGCAGCGCCCGCGCCAGCCGCTTCTCGCTGGAATTAAATAGTTGATCCACTAAATCCTCTTGGACTCGGATCGAGTGTGTCAGCAAATAGGACATAAATGCCTCGGAAAACCTGGGTTGCTCCTGAAGCATCCGGAGCATCGCGGCTTTCTCGATGCGGAGAATGCGGGAGGCTTCCAGGGTGGTCGCGGTCGACGTACGAATGATTTGACCCACGAGACAGGATTCTCCTAAAAAAGCGCCCCGCTCAAGAATCGCCACGACGGCTTCCTTGCCATGCTCCGAGAGCACGGTCACTTTCACCTTGCCCGACTGGATATAGAAGACCGCATCAGTCGTATCCCCCTGTGAAAAGAGAGTGCCATCCTTGGGGGACGAGAGACTTCGAATGCCCTTGTCGATCTTATCGAGAAATTTGTCCAGATTGAACGGCGTTCGTATGCGTACGATCACTCACCTTCCTCTTAGCGGCCGCGGTTCAGGGAGTAGGATCCGCCAGACGACGGGGCGGGAGCCTGCAGGCTATCCACATTCTGTTGCATTTCTCTCAATGCCTGGCCGATCTGTTTGACCGAACAATGGCGCAGAGCATGGATGCTCTGCCCCTGCCACAGTCGAAGCCCATTTTTCGACGATGAATCGAGTGTCAACACATAGGTCTGCTGTGTGTTCTTCATGATATCCTCCGTTGCAATGACTACCAATGACTTCGGCATCACGCCGAAGCATCCAACAGCGAATGGACCCTCTACTCTGTCATGCAGTCCGAAACACCGCGAGCAAATCGCTCAATGCCATGGTCTTGTGTTTCAACACGACCCGCTCCGCCTTCAGGGCATCCAGCGCAAACGCCTTCTCGACACCGTCCTCAAGGCAGGTCATGATAAGCGAATGCACACGATCACATTCCTGTTGGACCTTTGCCTGGACCACCTGGTTAACAGCCAGCATGTCCAAGACAGTTGCCTTGGTCGAGGCGAGATGCGACTGTACGTCTGCCTCTAAATAGTTGATGCGAGCAACCTCGCTCACACAACGATCCATGCTTTGCGCCAAGAAGACGTACAATCGAGCCAACGCATCCGTGATGTCGATGTGACTATGAGCGGTAGATTGAACGGCCATGCTTCATACTCCTTCCAGTTACAGACACACGTACGCCTCAATGGCGACTTACACCCCTTGAGGTGACGGAGTGGCTGCCCCCGGCACGGGCTTCATAGAAAGACTAGGCTCCACCGTCCCCTGCATCGATGCCTTCAGCTCCTGGATGGCTCGTTCAACATCTTGCTCCGTCGATCCAAACCGGTCTCCCATCACCTTGATAGCCTGCGCAATCGCTTTCTTCATCTTCGAGATCTGTTCTTCTGTTGTCATAACCCCTCTCTCATCTGTGCATCTCCTCAATGGATCTCATCGTTTAGAACACCCGGCTGGTGCGTTCCACTACCACGTGGATCATCAGCAATACCATCCCGCTCGCAAGCAGGGTCCAGGAACTCTGAGTCGCAACCGTGGCTATTCCAGCCCAATGCAACCCTCCGGCAATCAATCCGAGGCATAAGAATATCGCGGCATCGCCCACCATCTTGGACTCCTTTCAAGAGTTCCGGCGCTTTGGGAACGTTCTCTGCACATCCTGGGATTTATCCTCACTTCAGGCAACGACATAACCTGCCCCTCGCAGGTGGAGCCAAGAATCAAAAGCTGTAGGAACCGATCATGGCCTGAAGGCACTCTGTGGCGTCGAAGCGACTGAGACTGCTGAAACGGTTGCGCAGGAAAGAAGAAGGGAGTGCAAGCAACAATACAGTCAAGGTAACGCAAACGTTAGGGAGGAAGCACCTCGACCATGACCCCCTCTCCCCTCACTCGTATTGGAGTCTAGGCGCGTTAACTAACTAAAGTCAAGTATTATGTTGCCATGCGCTCCTTGATCTAATAGCATTAACCATATTTTGTTATTCGCCGCACAAGGAGATCGTCCATGCCCGTTGCACTGCTCATCCGAACTCGCTTGAAAGAATTGAAACTAGGGCAGCGAGACCTCGCCCGTGCGGCTCACGTGACTGAATCGTACATCTCACAGCTGCTCACGCAGAAAAAACTCCCGCCCGCGCCGAACCGGACCGACATGTACAAGAAGATCGAACAAGCCTTGAAATTGCCTCAGGGGCAACTGGCCAAGCTCGCCGATCAGCAGCGCCTCGAACAACTCAGGAAACGGCTCGGAGACCAGCCGACGCCTTTCCTGCACAACGTGCGGGAATTGATCCTCCGCAAGTGTCATCCCAAAAAGACCAGGCAGATCCGCACGATTTTTGAGAAACAACACTTCGGCGAACTCGAGCGGTTCGTCACACAGAAGCTGCTGGGCGTCGTCAAAAGTGTCGCTCGGCAGGAACTCGACAATCCGACATGGATGCGCAAGGTGGCTCGGCTGAGCAAGAAAAGCTACCCACAGATGCGCGTCACCGTGCTGGAGTTCTTAGATACGACGATCTTCGATCTCTCGAACGAGAACTGCATTGCGTTCCTCAACCCCTTGCTCGAATCCTGGGATATCGACCTTGCCACCTTTTGTATTGAGATTGTTCTGAACCGTCGAGTGGCACCGGGACACCATAAGACGTTCGAGTTTATGGAACGAGGACCGGACAAGACGTCAGGCGAGGAGCCTGGGCTGAAGGACTTTCTCCAAGACCCCTTGCTGAGTGGGGATGTGAGCGAAGAGGAACTCCTGTTTCTGCGTACACTCACCTTCGAGAACAAACGACCGACCCCACTCTACTATTACCGCGAGCTTCAGAGCCTCAGAGATCCGCTGCATTTTCAGCCCCCGACCAAGAAAGCCTCCGCATGATGACACACAGGATTGGCGCGTGGTTATTTTGTCAGCATATAAGTCACCAGCAGAACCCCACCCCATGCGATCATATACGCAAGTAAGAACAGTTCGGTTGCCATATTACTCCGAAAATCACGCCACCTATTCATGACTGCCTTTCACGGTACATCAACAGCTCGTGTGTGCATCGATGATCGCCAGCACGATACTCACACCCAGAAATCAGACAGGCAAGCTCAAATCCCATCTTCATGGACCATCGTTCGAATCACTCAGTCCGACCACAGAGAGGATCATCACGCACGGGCTTTCCTGGACCTGGCCGGAGACGACCCTGGAAGGCGGGCACCGTTCTGAGTCGGTAGACTGGGTTTCACCTTGTTGGTCTCAATCCCTGGGTCCGTTATCGCACCACAGAGCATGCAGCGCCATCCAGATATCGGAGGCTGCCCCATGTCTCTCATGTGGATGGCGATCAAGAGGCCGCGGCAACGTAGACACTGCATGCCACCTCCGTGGGTTTTCATTACAACACCCTTCTCAATGTTGCGTTCCAGATCAGACACGCATACACGGAATCAGCTGTGGTTCGAGGGAGGCAATACCACCATACCTCCACCATAAGATCCCACGGCCTGATCATGTCAGGCCTCCTTTCGGGCAACTAGCACGCCTTGGCTGGATGGTTCGATGAGGCAACATTGAAGACCGCCAGATTCGGATGTTGGAACTCCAGCCGTTTCTCGCGCGTCAGAAACGTGCGATCTCCGATCGCCAACAACTGCTGTTTATTGAGAAGCAAGTCCCGCTTGTCGTACACCGCCCACTCGTATTCCTTCGTCATCGCAAGGGCATCGACCGGACAGGCTTGCACACAGAGGCCACAAAACAGGCAGCGCGTCATATCCATCCGATACTCTCGTGCATATCGCTTCGTCGGCTCCTCCGGCACTTCAGCGCTCACCACGGCAATGACGCGAGAGGGACAAGCGGCCTCGCAGAGATCGCACCCGACGCACTTCTCGGTTCCATCGTCATACCGTAGCAAGGCCAACATACCGCGATAGTTATCCGGCAACACCCGCTTCTCGTGTGGATACTGCAGCGTGATCGGCTTGTAGTGAATGAGATGGCTCATCGTCGACTTCATCCCCACAGCAAGCTCATAGAAGGTAATCAACTTGACCCAAGCCTTGAATCCACGATACAGCCTTGCCACTCCCTCATTCAGCCTCAGGCGTATTCTTTCCATGATAATCCCTTCGCCCTCTCGACTCCGTGACGCTAACTCAACTTCTCCAAGGGAACACGACGGACGTTGACACACTGGTAGGCCATCGACTGAAGGAGCGCCCCGTAACAGTTCACTACCACCGATCTTCCTGCTCCTCTGGGATCGAGGCCCAAATCGTGATTCCCCACAACAGCACGATAATCCCAACCGAGCTATAGATCTGATACATAGTGCTCACCTCGTGTTCAGTACCACTTCGAGTTTGCTTGTTCACCTCTCCTCAGGCTTCGCCTCAGTCTCTTCAGCGCAAGCAGGTCCCTGAAGCGGCTGTCGGCTATCATGACTCTCCCGTGATCAACATTCAGAATTTCGGTGCCGATCGCAGCGTTTTCCTCACTTCATCTTCACCTGCACAGCTTTGCTCAGCCAGCATGCGTTGCCCGGCACTGGCGAGCGCAGGAATTCTGGCCACGCACGCCTTGAGCGTATCCTCCACAGCACCCGAGGCCATGACGCCACGCTCTGCCAACGGAGCGAACCCCACAGCCCTTTCCACAAGCAGATCTGCCGCTTGAACAGGTTGAGTCGACCGTATCGACAATGCAGCAAACAGCACCAGGGTTGAGATGACAACTCCAGAGCTTGTGATCGTTGGAATCCTCATGGTGACAACCTCCTCATATGTGTTAGGGGTCTCTGCTCGGACACCCCAGGGCAGACCCACGCGATAGAGCGCATGTGACCCGCGACATCACATACCCACTAAATGGGCACAGAAGACACGAAGTCTGTGGAATGCGGCATTCGCATCTTGCACCGCCTGACCCAATGAGACTCACGATGTCAAAGAAGCTGCGGAGACTGGGGAATCAGACGCGCGGGAAGGATGGGAGCGCGAGAGATGGGACAGTCGACGTTGCGTTGAACGTCATGGCATCACCCTACAAGTCCCCACTATTGCTGTCAATGCTTCGGAATGGAGCCTGCCCTGTAACGCAGTGATTCTATAGCGCTATATTTCTTTTTCAGACGAGCAGCATTAGTGCATGAAGAGGAGATATCCGGCACCTATTGTTTCTGTTCCAACACACGCAGTCGCGCACCGGCTGCTTGGTCAAACCGCTTCTTTTCTTCTCTCGTAGGATTTTCCCAACAGAGGAACGATTTCAGAAGCGCTGGCGTGGTCATCACATATATAATTGCTTCGGCCATGAGTCTTTCGACCTACCGTCGAGAGCAGCTGAACATTCCCCCTCTAGGAAGTTTGTGCGATAATCACGCCATGATTCTGAAACGTTGGCTCGTCGGCGATCCGCTCAAGACCGCCCAGGCAAGGCATGAACGGCTTTCTAAAACGATCGCCCTTGCCATCTTCTCATCGAACGCGATTTCCTCCGTCGCCTATGCAACGGAGGAGATTTTGCTGGTGCTCATACTCGCCGGAGCTGCTGCAGTCACCTGGTCGATCCCCGTCAGTCTAGCGATTCTGTTCCTCGTGTTGGTCCTGACCATCTCCTATCGCCAGATCATCTACGAGTATCCGGAAGGAGGCGGTGCCTATGTCGTCGCACGAGCCAACCTCGGTGATCGGCCAGCTCTGGTGGCGGCTGCGGCACTGATGATCGACTACGTCTTAACGGTGGCCGTCAGCGTTGCGGCCGGTATTGCCGCTCTTACTTCAGCGATCCCAAGTCTGTTTATCCACCGAGAAGCCCTGGGACTAGTTGCTATTCTGTTCATGATCGTCATGAATCTCCGTGGAGTTCGAGAATCTGGGAAGTTTTTCGCCATTCCAACCTATTTCGCCATCGGAGCACTGGGTATTCTTGTCGTCGTGGGAACAGTTCGATCTTTATCCAACTCTGGAGCCCCGCCTCTCACGACAAGCTCCGTCGAGGCAGAAACACTTACGCTGTTCTTAGTGCTCCGCGCCTTTGCGGCGGGCTGCTCTGCAGTCACCGGCATGGAGGTGATTTCAAACGGGGTCAAAGCCTTTCGCCCACCAGAGTCCAAAAATGCCGCAACCACCATGATCTGGATGTCGACCATCCTGGCTTCGCTGTTCATGGGCATCAGCTGGATGGCCTTTCACTATGGCATCCTGGCCAAGGTGGATGAAACCGTCGTTTCCCAGCTGGCTCGCTTGACGTTCGGCACCGGCCCCATCTACTACACCATACAGGTCGGCACCATGGCCTTGTTGGTACTGGCAGCCAACAGCGCTTTCGCTGGATTTCCGCACCTGGCATCGATCCTGGCCCGCGATGGATTCATGCCCCATCAGATGGCCACCTTCGGCGATCGCCTGGTTTTTTCGAACGGCATCATCATCCTAGGGTTCTTCGCCTGCCTCTTACTCGTCGTCTTCGAAGGAGATACGCACGCACTGATTCCGTTGTATGCCATCGGCGTGTTCCTGTCGTTTACGCTCTCTCAAGCCGGCATGGTGAAACAATGGCTCGTCAAGAAAGGGACCCATTGGCAGACAAAATTGATTGTCAATGGGGTCGGCGCCGTAACCACCGGCATCGCAACGGTTATCATCGCCAGCACCAAGTTCATGCAGGGTGCCTGGATTGTTTTCCTGCTCATCACAGTCCTCCTCCTCATGTTCCAGGGGATTCGCTCGCACTATAAGGCCGTCTCTGAACAGATCGCACTGGACCGTCGAGGTGAACGCCCTCCCTTGCCTCGGCGCAATATCGTGATCATTCCGGTCAGCGGCTTGAATCGCGCTGTCATCCGTGGGTTGGACTATGCGAGAAGCCGGCCTGGTGAAATTCGCGCCGTGTTCGTTGACGTCGACCCAGCAGAAAGTGCCAAAGTCAAAATCCAGTGGGCTCAATGGGGAGGTGGCGTCAATTTGATTGCCCTCTCCTCGCCCTACCGCTCAGTCCTGGGATCATTATTGGACTACGTTGAAGAAGTGCTCGAGAAGGACCCGGATGCCTGGATTACCGTCGTCATCCCGGAAATTCTTCCGGCGAGATGGTGGCAGAACATCTTGCACAATCAGCGGGCTCTGATGCTGAAAGCGGCACTGCTCTTCAAAGATCGAGTGATTCTTATCGACGTTCCCTATCACCTGACCAGGTGAACGCGAGCAGGAGCACGTTCAAGATGGACAGGGCTACGTGTGACAACTGCCCCTTCTCGTCCCTGCTGGCGTCCTTTCTAAATTTCGCACTTGTCCTCAGTCTGTCGACTGAGCAGTCGTTTGCCTTCACCATCAACACCCCGGCAGCAGGGTCCATACTAACTGCGGGAAGCACCGTGAACGCGCACGTGGATCCTGGGAAGGACACCGGTATCGTCAAGGTCCGCTACTATTGGTACGGGGAGCAGGACGATACGCTGGTCGAACAGGATGATTCGACGGCCAGCGGATCGATTGTAGCTCCCGTCGCGATGATGGGACTTGCTGGGTCGGACCCAACCTTTGGCGGCCCACTCAAAGTTCCCCAAGATCGCATTGGACCGATGCGTCTTCTGGCGGTAGCCGAAATCTCTCGTGGACGATTAGGGCCCAGATCTGTCTTCGATGAAGTGATCGTGACGGTCGAACCCTCTGCAGCTCTCACCACAATCGATTTCGAGACGGAGAAGCCATTGCAACTGGGCCGGGCTGGACAATCATCTGCCTTTGGCCATGTCGATTCACTGGGCAAGGTCTTTGAGCTTCCCGTCGTCGCCGACTTTACTGATGGCATCACCCGGCGTATCAGCACACCAGCCAGCGGGACGAACTATGAGTCTTCAAGTCCAAAAGTCATTAAAGTCCTGCCGGGAGGCCTTTTACAGATCGTCGGCAACGGCAAAGCCACCATCACCGTCACCAATTGTGGCAAACAAGCCATGCTTGATGTAGACGTGAATGTGAACGAGGAGCCGAACGAACCACCGGTTGCCGATGCCGGAGCGAACAAGTCCGTCAAGGCAGGATCCAGAGTGAAACTGAGTGGACTCAAAAGCCGTGATCCAGAAGGCGACACACTCTACTACAGCTGGGACCAAGTGCGCGGTAGCAAAGTCTCGCTGCTCGACGCCAACAATTCCGAAGCCTCCTTCCTGGCACCAACTGTTTCGGAACCACGAACGTATCGATTTAAATTACGCGTGACAGATAGGAGGGGTGCCGACAGTTTGCCGGCGTTTGTGGATGTGATGGTGGAACCGTAATGGGATGAAACTCGACGGACTCAAGCGTGGCCGCTACGCTCCCTGCTTTCCCTTGCCTTTTGCAACCACTGCGACGACCTGAAACAGCTTCTCGACTCGGGCCTTGTATTGATTCATGAATTGCTCCGTCCACATCTTGTTGTATTCGATGGCTGCACTCTTCTTCATGCCTGCATCTTTTTCACCTACAGGAGAGGAATAGTGCGCAATGAGGCGATCCAGTTCGTCTTCACCGAAACTTCTCGAATAGGCTTGCTTCAAATGGTCGTGGAGGGACTCAACCTGCCCGATTGATTTTCTGATGTCCTGCAAGAATGCGTCGAGAAGCCGTTCGATTTCCTTCTTTTTTTCACCTGTCAGATTGGAATAGGTGCTCCCGATAGACTTTCTTATTTGTTGCTCGTATTCGCCAACATATTTCTGGGTCAACGCGTCATATTCCGCCTCGAGCTCCGAGACTCGAATCAGCGTCAGCAGTTTCTCAACCTTGATGGCCTTTGCATTCTCAATGGCAGCCGTTTCTTCCACGGCCATCAGACCCAAACCGATCGTCACGAGACACCACCACACCACGAGAACAGCTTTCGCATCAAACGTGACCTTGAATTCACGCATAGTCCTCACCTCTTACCGTCGAGTCTACATCGTACAGACCGATCGTCAAGGAATATAGAATGTTCGATCGTCAGGCGTCGCTCAACTCTCCAGGCATGGGTTCCGCAGGTGGACGCTGATTGCTAGGATGATCCGGAACGTCCTCTCGCCAATGTGGGATGGCGCCGCTGTCTGCGTCTCTTTTCCAGTGGAAGAACAGAAAATAGAATCAAGACGGATTAGGCTCGACTCAACCGTATCGGCCCATAGGCTTGGCGGGCTTCTTGGAGCTCCTTACTATGCTTCCGCAGGGCCGAGCTAAACGTCGAACGAGACACGTCGCGCTTGAATCGCTCACTCTCACGTTCGATTTGCTCTATCGCCTCAACTAGCTGTCCGACCAATCGCCGACCTGAACCGGTGAGCCACCCGAGATGGTGATCGGCATAGTGCAGATCTTGGAGCGAGTACCGGACAGAAGCGACTTCTTCCAGACAGCGAAATCGAGCCCGTTGCAAGTCTCGCTGTGTCAGACCGGCCTGTTTCCATCTCGCCGCCCCACCCCGCCCCGAAGCCCAGGACGAAAGCCTTTGGAATAAGAGCGCACCCATGGTGAACGTGAACGTGGCGTGAAGAATGCCCCGTAGTGGACGTAGGCTCCGTCGCCACGGCGAGTAAAAGATCTGCTGGTTATGGTCCCCATGGTACATGACATGTTTTCGCAACAGGAGATTCAAATGGTGATGGCTGTTCTCGTGGATCAGATCATCAATCAAATCCAGGTTGCCGCGATCAAAACAGTTGATGAATGACAACCCCGGACGATGCCGATAACTAAAACTGACCACGCCCTTGGCCTGAAGCGGAATAACACGAGAAGTGAGTAAGGCTAGGAGCGCATGTCCCTCCGGCCAAGCCAGCTGGATGGTCTGCCACGCACAGGTGATCCTTTCGACCTGTCGTTGATCGGTCGGCTTCACTGTTCTTGGCTGGCGATTCTTCCCATAGACAAGAGTCGGCCCAACGGTGATGAAATCGTCGCCGCCATGGGGTGCAACGACTGGTGGATGGTACGCCCACCGCCAGCGGCCTACTCCGCCCCCATCCGACCAGATGGGTGACACAACCTTACCGGCCTTCAACGTGATGCCGGTTGGCTCCACTCGAAACAAGACACGTCCTTCCGATTGGCGTAACACTGGTGGCACTTCTTTAGGCGCCTGGCACCAGGCTCCCAAGATATCAACGGAGACGGTTCCAGCAATTTCGCTACGCTCGAAATTGTCAGAGAGCATTCCTGACACATCCCACCGCTTCATCTTCCGCTGACGGAGCCACTTCACCGCCACAGCCGGATCGAGCCAGAGGGCCTCCCGGGTCAATTCCTGTGCCAATCTCTGGCACAGTGCGAACAGACGCTTCTCCAATCCACGCACATGAGGTTGGCCCGTGGGAAAGAGGTCATCCAGATAGCCATGCTCAAAGAACTTCTCCTGACACTCGTTCAACAATTGTGCTGCAAACTCGGGCCGATCCTGTTCACTCTGTAGCTGACCGAATACATCCAAGAGATACACGAGGTCATTCAGCGTCTCGATCCATCCGACGACTTTCCAGTTGGAATAGGCCTTCGGCTTGAGGCTGGAATGGAGGCTGTCAAAGAAGCCAGTCGGAAGCCCTAATTCTCTGGCCAGATCAGCGTGGTGGGCATGCATTTCTCGGCACAAGTCGACAAACAGCCGCCGCATCGAGAGGCGAAATTCATCCCGTAATTGCGTAAGCCTCTGTGAATCGAGAAGGAGCATGGTGGAATGAGTATCCATGAGATGCTGGAGGAACTCTAGCGTAGCGGGAGAGTGAGCGCAAGCTGGACGCCAGCCAGTCCTCCTGATTACGATCGACTGCTTTTCACCAACACCTCGCGTCAACACTATGCAGCGACATCTGCCGAATGTTTCGCTTCAGACTCTTGCGTGTTTTTAAGGCGAATCGTACAGTGACAACCCACTACTGTCCTAGAATAAGATCCCATTGACGTAGGTCGACACTAGAATTGGAATGCTTTCATGATGCTCACCGCTTCCGACCTGGCGCTGGTTCTGGCTGAGATGACTCCGGTACTCCGGAACGGCTGGATACAGAAAATTCAGCAGCCCAGGCCCTGCACGATCGTACTCGACATTCGTGTGCCAGGCCAGACGCACCGACTCCTACTCTCCTGCGAACCAGACATCTCACGACTCCACCTCACCACCCGTCCCCATCTCAACCCTCCAACACCTCCCCCCTTCTGCCAGTTTCTCCGAGCCCACATCCAAGGAGCCAGACTTGACGAGATCCGTCAGATTGAGACCGACCGGATTGTTGAGCTGCAGATCACCAGCAAAGAAGGCCTCCGCACAATTGTCTGTGAATTGACTGGCAAAAAGGCCAATCTTCTAGTACTCAACGCTGAACGGCATGTACTCCGCGAGTTGGCGCACCAGCGTGATCGTGTTGGCCAGCCCTATGCATCACCTGTTCGAACGGCCGCGCCGCCATTTTGCGAAACACAGGCTCGTTTCACGGGAGTGGCAGACCATCCATTCCCCGTTTCGGAAGCGATCGAGACGTTCTATGAAACTCAGGAAGGTCACGTCGCCGTCGACCATGCCAAAATGGCACGGTTCCGGTTCTTGAAGAAAACCCTCAAGAAAGAACAGCGGTTGATCGAAGCCTGGCGTGGAGACTTGGCCAAGGCGCTCACCTACCGAGGCTATGCCCGCTATGGAGAATTACTCAAAGCCAATTTGAGTTCGATCACAAAAGGAATCGATCGCATCACTGTCACGGACTATTTCGACGAGCGCCTCCCGGAAGTCACGATTCCACTCGACCCAATGAAATCTGCTCACAGCAACATGGACGAGTACTTCCGCAAACATCGCAAATACCTGACGGCCGAACGGGAGCTCATCCCGCGCATTGAACGAGCCGACCAGGAGGTGAAGAGGCTCCAGCAAGAACTGCAAAACATCGAACAAGGCACCTGGACCCCGCCAGCCACGCCCCCTGCTCCAGGGCATACCAAGACACAGGCTCGCTCAAAATTGGGACAGCGAATATCAGCCAATGCTCAGCAGCGCGGACCGTTTCGCCGATTTACCTCGACGGACGGACTGCTGATCTTCGTCGGACGCAATGCGCGCGAGAACGATGAACTCACGTTTGGTTTGGCCAAAAGCGAGGACCTGTGGTTGCATGCACGCGGGGCGCCTGGATCGCACGTCGTTATTCGATTAGGAAAGGGGACAGATCCTCCGCCGGAAACACTTCGTGACGCAGCAACCCTGGCCCTGCTCTACAGCGATCTGAAGAAAAGCGGCAAAGGCGAGGTCGTCTATACCAGGCGCAAGTGGGTGAAAAAGGCCAAGGGCCAGGCACCCGGAGCCGTAACCATCACCCAAGAAAAATCGCTGCATGTTAGTCTTGATAAGGCCCGACTAGACGCACTGAAAACTCGAGGACCCTCTGAACGATAACTCGTTTCTCGCATAGTCAGCCTGTTCAAAGCACTGGGGGGAGGATGGGAGCCAGCTTCTCCAACACCTCCGTCTTGACCTTGCGCTAGAGTACGTGCAGAAAATTGAGTTTCCCTCGCTGCATGCCGTGCTCGGCACTATGATGGGACAGAGAACTTATGGAAGATCAACGAAGGACCCCATCATCAAGCAGTTCGGCGACCATCTTGGTCGTCGACGACGAATCGCCGATCGTCTCACTCTGCAAAGCAATGTTGGAAGGAGCGGGGCATACAGTACTAGGGGCCAACGGCAGCTCGGAGGCGCTTCAGATTTGTACCCACCACGAAGGTCCGATTGATCTTCTCCTCACAGATCTCGTGTTACCGCCACCTGGATTTCAACTTGCCTCGCCCTCCAATCAGTTTCCGCACGTTAACGGTCTTGAACTGGCCATTCGTGCAACCATGATTCGGAAAGGTCTCCAAATTATTCTGATGTCTGGGAATGCTGATAAGGACCTTGCCAGCCATGGGATCAAGCGAGGAACTCTCCCATTTTTGGCAAAGCCGTTCGAGCGTGACCGCCTGATCGCCCTCGTGCACAACGTGCTCGCACAGCCGGCGCCGACCCTTGGAGTAGAAGACCGGCCACGCGCAGCCAACGATACCGACTGGTTCGGTTGAATGCCTAAAGAGACGTCAGTTGTGCCTACCAAGGAAAGCGGTTTGGCTCTTGATCCACCTACACCTAGCCTTGGCCCTCTGAAGTTCCTAGCTATGCTCCGTCATGAACCATCCGGCAATCGATAACCGCCGGTGCTCACCAGCGGTAGGGTCCACGCGGCAAACTCGATGGAATCGAGGAACAGTAAACATGATCAATGATCCAGGGCGAGGTTCAATGCAGTGTGTCGGTATAAGATTGATAGGCCCTTCGGCGCGATCCGCTCGTCGCTCATAGATGATCAACTCCCCTCCCCAATCGGGCTGCCATTCCTCATGAACATAGGTGACGACCGCGATCCGACGCTTTGGCGCTCGGCGGCCTTCTACGAGCCGACCCTGATCCGTGTCGTCATGCGTCAATAGACAGTCTCCGGCGGAATAGGAATAGTAATTGAATCCTACATGACGCCCGATAATATTCGGGAACGACTCGATATGATCTCGGATGCAGGGAAGCTGTAGCCGCGACAGAAATCGCTGCCCCTCTTCTGGGCCGATTTCAGCTTTGGCCCAGTTGCCGGAATTCGGAAAGTCTTCCTGAACATGCGGCAGGTCGGAAAGGCTTTTCCAGGACGCCTGCTTCATCTTTCCCCGAAAGAACTGGCGCTCGTCCGATGACCAAAAGTTTTCCACAACAAGCACCGGGCTTCTCTGCAAGGAAACCGACGACAAATCCGCTAATGCAATTGGTGACTGAGCACTATTCATACTTGGTCACACTTCCAGTGATGAAGTACGCCCTCTCCCTACTGCACTTTATTATCTGCTCTTACAGCTCATAAAAAAGAAGGGGGTGCCACATTCTGCGGCACCCCCATTCCATCCTGAGTTCTATGCTATTGGATTACCAGCGATCGCGCTTTCCACCACCACCACCGCTACCGCTCCGACCACCGCCTCCACCGAATCCACCACGTCCCCCACCACCGCCGCCGCCAGTGCGCGGTTCCTGCGGACGTGCTTCATTGACTGTTAGAGTCCGACCACCCATCTCTGCCCCATTGAGAGCCGTGATAGCAGCTTGGGCTTCAGCGTCTGCGGACATCTCCACAAAGCCGAACCCACGGGATTGGCCAGTGAACTTATCCGTAATGATCCTCGCCGAGGCGACTGCGCCATGGGCCGCGAATAAGTCACTCAATTGCTGCTCGGTCGCCGAATAGGGCAACCCACCGACATAGATCTTCGAACCCATCGGGGTTCCTCCTTTAAAATAATGACATTGTCTTGAACACGAGGAACGGGGAAGGAGCGGGCCGAAGACGCGATCGATGCAGCGACTTAGGTCTGACTTCCGACAAGATTCCCGGACAAGGCAACATCGGCATTGTGGGTCTCCTCTGATGAACACTCGGTATCGCCGAGACCCAGGGCGACATGAGCCTGTATAACCCTAGCACAGGACCACTTGGATTACAACCTCACTCTCCGACTCGAACCAAGAGCCCGTGCTCCTTACAATAGGCGATCGTCCTATAGAACCATGCAACGACGACGATAAGGAACGCCCCGTTCAGACACACGGCCCAGGCAAGATTCCCAAGGGGCGAGGCCCCTCCACTCAAGACGGTCCGCATGCCCTCAAAGATATGTGCCGCTGGATTTGCCCATGCAATCATCTGCAGCCATGTGGGCAATACCTCCAGTGGATAGAAGACACAGGAGATCGGCTGAAAGAGAAACACCATGCTCCAAGCGAGTACTTCGGCTTCTTGCCCGAACCTCATGATCAGTGAGGTCGTAAACACGCCGATAATCCAACCAGTAATGACCAGATTGAGCACGAACGGCATGAGCCATACCCCGACGATCAGGATATTGTACGAATAAAAAAGAAGAGCACTACCCGCCATGACAATCGACACGACCATCACTTTCATCACGCTCATGGCCATCGTGGCGGTCAGAAACTCGCTCGGTTTCAGCGGGCTGGCAAACAGGTTCATCAAGTTACGCGCCCAGAGCTCTTCGAGAAAGGCAATCGTGATCCCCTGTTGCGATCGGAACAACATGTCCCAGAGAATCAATGCGCCTAAAAAAAAGGTCACGAATCCTGGAACCTGGCTTTGATATCGAGCAAGATAGAGCGTGATAAACCCCCAGATCACGAGATCCAGGAAAGGCCAGTAAAAGATTTCCATAATGCGGGGCAAACTGCGGCGATAGAGGTAGAGATGCCGGACGAGCAATGCCGTGATGCGGTGCAATTTCATTGGCACGTCTTCTGGTCATGTCCATCGTGACAGCCACCACATCCCTGATGCACACCGAGAAGGTTCTCCCTGAGATGCCGGACTCCCGCAGCCAGGTGCGTCCCCGCCCGTTGACCGTCTGGCATCCGCCGCAGCCCAAAGCCAGCCAGCACCGTTGGCATCCCCAGAAGCCCCATTACGAACACGGACGTCATGCGATCAAGGCCACCCATCCACCACACAAGAGCAATCGCCAAAGCAAGCGGCACACATCCTCCCAGCACACTCATGAACACTACGCGCCAACCACACGTGCCGCGACTCAGCCCAACCAGGCTGATCGCCAACCAAAAGAGACCCCAGGCCGCGCTGAGTACAAGCCCTCCAGTCATGAATCCGGCAACACTATTGGCGACTACATCTGTCATGATGCCTGCCGCTGCTCTCGTGCAAACTTCAAGAAAACCTCCTCCAAATCCGCTTTCCCAAATCGATCGATAATTTCCCGCGCCGTTCCCTCTGCCACAATGCGTCCACGCTGAAGAAAAATAATACGATCCGACATTTCTTCCATCTCACGCATGTTATGAGACGTATAGAGGATGCTCAGTCCGGATGCTCGCCGTTCTTCTTTCAGCAACAACCTGATCTTCTCCGCGATATCGGGGTCCAAACTCGCCGTTGGCTCGTCAAGAAACAGAATACGCGGTTCTGTCAGAAACGCCTTTGCCAATGTCAGTCTCGTCATCTGCCCTGACGACAGCTTGCGGGTAATCTTGCTGCGAAACTCTTCCATCTCCAGTTTTTTGATGATGTCGTTCACGCGCCGCGCCCTATCTGAAATCCCGTAGAGACGCGCGACAACGCATAAATTTTCTTCTACCGTAAGCGCCTGAGGCATGGAGATGTAGGTGGACGAGAAGTTGACCTGCTGCAGAATCTCTTCGCGATGAGTCGAGAGATCCAGCCCGAACATGTGAATAGAACCAGCCGTCGGGGTCACGAGTCCCAAGAGCATCTGAATGGTCGTGGTCTTCCCGGCTCCGTTCGGGCCCAAGAGTCCGAGAATTTCCCCAGGCCTGACCTCAAAGGATACCTCATTGACCGCCACAAAGTCGCCGAACCGCTTGGTCAGAGCTGACGCTTTCAGTACTGGGATAGCCATCACGTGGGCGGATTCAGTCGATCAATTGAACAACAAGGTGCCGGTGATCTTCTCCGGGATATGACAGGTCTCGCATTTTCGGTCCAACACGTTCCCGCCATACTGCGCCTTCCCATCATGACAGCGGAAACAGTCACTGAGTGCCCTCTCGCGAAGATAGGAGCCCTCCGGATGAGTCGGGTGCCACGGCTGGCTGTCGGCCGAGACATGTCCGCGTGGAATGACAATAGGATACCCCTTGATGGGGGCATCGTGCACCACCCCAGAATGACAGGTCGTACAACCTTCATCCTGTCCACGGACGCTGAACGCCTCCATATGTTGACGATGATTCATGACCAACCCCACCTCATTCACTGGTGATGGAAGATCCCGCGGCGCCGTCTCGGACACACGAAGGATATGACGATGGCAACTGAGACAGACTCCGGAATCCACCTTGGCCTTCAGATTGTGCGCGTCGGTCGGCGTTCCAAAAACGTAGATGGCTGTATCCCTGACTCCCGCCACGACCTTATCGGACAACCAGCCTTGCACACCAGGTCTCACATGACAGGCAACACAGGTGACGTCCTTATGGGAAGACTTGGCCCAGCTCTCATACGCAGGGGCAATCGTGTGGCATCCGGCGCAGAACGTCGGGCGATCGGTAAGCGGTATCGCGGTTCCAACCAGAGCCATCGCTCCGATGACAAGAGTCAGCAGCAGCGTGGCCTTAGGCTTCCAGCTCATGCTCCCGTCGTCTACGAGGGAACTGCTTGATCAAAAGGGCGGCGACCCCGGCCACATCGTCTAGATGAATCACCGGCACAGGCAGGGTAATCGGCTTGTCGGAGACCACCGCCAGAAGACCGTCGAGAGAGTATGAAATTTCACCGAGCTGATCACGAACAATGATGATCTTCGGATACCCTTCGCTTTTCCACCCTTCGGCGATAATGAGGTCGTAGGACGCATCCACGAAACGATCCCGTACTTCCTCCACCTTCAGTTGTTCGGACACATCGGCAAACAGGGCAAGGCTCCCCTTCGAGACCACCACGACACTACTGGCGCCGGCACGTTTATGGCGCCAACTATCCTTCCCTTCCGTATCAAGATCAAACCCGTGGCCGGCATGTTTCACCGTCGCCACCCGGTACCCGGCCTTGACCAACTCGGGGATGAGGCGTTCGATCAAGGTCGTTTTGCCGCTGTTCGACCGGCCGATAAACGAAACAATTGGAATGGACATGTGTGACCGTTACGTGCGGTTAATCTAGCAGCAGGAGAGCCGATGGGCCTCGGTATGCCCATGCTCGGTTTTCGCAGGCCATGCCTCACCGCTCAATAACTGAACCGTCACCTCGTCGCCAGGATTGAGCCGCTCAACGTCCACCGGCACATCGATGAGACAATTCGCCTTGACCATAGAGGTGAGAATACCGGACCCCTGGGCTCCAGTCGTTCGAACCTTGAACACACCGTCTTCGCTCGTGAGTATGCCGCGCAGGAAATGCCGACGATCGCCACGCTTGGAAAATCGTTCCTGGAATCGGGCTTGAACCACCGGACGCCCATAGCTCCGACACCCGCTCATTTTGAGTAACGCGGGTCTCACTAACTGCTCGAAGGTCACCATCGAGGAAACCGGGTTGCCTGGGAGACCGAATGCGAGCTTGCCCTGGATCTTCCCGAAGGCCAGCGGCTGCCCAGGTCGGATGGCGAGTTTCCAAAAATTCATCTCGGCGCCGAGCTCACGGAACACCGCTTTGGTAAAATCATAGTCCCCCATCGAGACGCCGCCGGACAACACCAGAACATCCGCATTCAGCCCCTGAGAAATTTTTTCTTTGAGCGCCGCCGGTGTATCGCGGGCGATGCCGAGTAAGAACGGAATGCCTCCCGCTTCCTGCACAGCCGCGGCGATCCCATAGCTGTTCGAATTGATGATCTTCTCCTCGCTGAACCGCTCATCCAAGTCAGCCAACTCATCACCGGTCGAAAGGATCGCCACCCGTGGCCGCTGGTGGACAAACACAAACGACTTCGCAAGGATCGCCAACATCCCGACCTCGCCGGCCCGAATTCTGGTGCCTTTCGCGATGATGCAGTCCCCTTTCTTGACGTCTTCTCCCTGCGGCCTAATGTTAGCCCCCTTGGGCTCCGCCTGAAACACGCGGACCAAATCAGGCCCCTGTTCCGTATCTTCAACCTTCAGCACCGTATCCGCCCCTCGGGGGATCGGGGCCCCGGTCATGATCCGGATGGCCTGACCAGAACCAACTGTCTTGGACGGCATGGTCCCAGCTGGAACATCCTCAATAACCGAGAGCGTGACTGGTTTCTGAATGGCGTGTTCCTGCTTGATATCTTCCCATCTGACGGCAAACCCATCCATGGCTGAGTTATCCCACGGCGGATTATCTCGCTCAGCGACAATGTCTTCACCCAGGACACGGCCCAAGGCGTCCAGAATCGAGACCTTTTCAAGACCCAACGACGGCGCAGCATCGAGCACCACCTTTTGCGCCTCGTAGAGTTGAGTCAATCCGGTCATCGGATCCGCAGCTTTCACTAACGATCTCCCTTCAGCAATCCTGTCGTCGTCCGCCCCACTTTCAGCAACGAGGCACTCTTCTTACAGAAGGCTTCAACCTGATTGGCGATCTGGTGATACGCTTCGGCAGTTGGCGAATCAGAGTTGAACAGGGCAAAGGGTTCACCCGCGTCTGACTGTGTCACCACATCGGGATCGAGTGGAATCCGTCCCAAAAATGGGACGCCCATATCAAGCGCGGACGCTTCCCCACCACCCTTTCTGAATACATCAATCTGAGTATGACAATGTGGACACTCGAGCCCACTCATGTTTTCCACGATCCCGACGATCGGTACCTCGCTATCCTTACAAAACGTCACCGACTTTCTGGAATCAAGCAGCGCCACTTCTTGTGGCGTCGTGACAATCACGGCGCCGCTCACCGTGCCGAGCAGATCAATGGTCGTGACCGACTCGTTCCCGGTTCCCGGCGGGAGATCAATCAGGAGAAAATTCAAATCCTGCCAATCGACACCTCCGAGCAGTTGATTGATGAATTCGTACTTGTAGGCATCGCGCCAGATAATTGGGTCATCCGAGTTCTGCAACAGAAACGACATCGAGGCGATCTTCAAATTGTAGGCTTGGAAGGGAATAATCCCCCCGGACGTGCTGACCTTGAGCTTCTGACCTTCCGCACCAACCATTTTCGGAATATTGGGACCATGAATATCCATGTCACAGATTCCGACATGCCATCCCTTGAGCGCGAGGCTCACCGCAATGTTGGTCGTGCAGGTGCTTTTCCCCACACCGCCCTTATTGCTCATGATGAGCACTTTGTGCTCGATGCGCTCCATCCGCTTGGCGACCAGCCATCGACTATGTCCTTCTTTATCCTTCTGGCACCGCTCGTTTTCGTCGCAGATGGCACAGGCCCACATATACGTACAGGCGTCGCTATTCCCGCTTCCGGTATTGATGACATTGAGTTCACGTGCCATAGGATTTCTTTTCTGCGACCATTGCTGTCGCTCGCCCTCGTCGTTAGTGGTGTCGCCCTCCGGGAACGCCGACATAGTCATCACCCGAAGATTTTGGCATCGACATGCCGGAAGCAGTTCCCCCGGCCCCTACCCCAGCCATGGCGACTGTCGGAACACCTGCCTGTTGATTTTCAGCAGATGTCTTCTTGCCAAACACCTTCGCGCCGAAGATGCCGACCCAGTAAAGAAGAAACATGGGTCCAGCCATCAACATCTGATTAAACGGGTCCGGCGTAGGCGTCAGAATCGCGGCGATGATAAACGATCCTAACAACGCCCACTTCCAATACTGAATCAGGAACGGTGCATCGACCCAGCCCAACTTGGCCATGAGGGTGATGGCCAGTGGCACTTCAAAGATCAGCCCAAAGACCGTCAAGAACCACAGGGCAAACCCGACATACTGGGCGATCGAGATTTGCGGCACGAATCCCGCGTTCACTCCGTACGAAATCAAAAAATTCAAGGCGAAGGGAAGAATGAAAAAAAACGAGAACCCGACCCCGGCGTAGAATGCCAACGCGCTCACACAGACAAACGGCCCAACAAACCGTCGCTCCTGAGCATGCAGTCCCGGAACGACGAACCGCCAGATCTCATACAAGAGATAAGGCATGGCAAGCACAATAGCAAACAGCCCCGCGACCTTGACGTTCTGCCAGAGTGCCTCCGCCGGCGCAAGAAAGACAAACGGCACCGTTGGCAAATCGGTCGGCTCCCAGGTTAATTGGCTCGGCACGAACATGTTCTGGAGCGGAACCCGCAGCCATTTGACCAGCGCATCGGCATAAAAAAACGTCCCCATGAACACGACCGCCAGGGCGATCACCGCACGGGTGAGCCGGACCTGGAACTCCACGAGGTGTTCCATGACCGGCATCTTCTTGTCTTCCAGCGGCTTGAAGACCGAATCTTGCAGCCACTGGCTCAGCTTATTCAGCACAGAGCCTCGTACATTTTTGAATCTGTCGATCCAACAATCTGATGATCGAGCCTCTGGCAATCGCCAGATCGACAGATCAACAAATACCCCTGTGCGTCTTACTTCGGATTCACCGCCACAAACAGGCTGTTCCCTTGCCGATTGACCAACAGCACGGCAAGTTCGTCTTTCTTAATCTTTTCTGCGATCTTTTGATAATCGCCCAACGTCTTGATGGGCTCATGATTGACTTCTTGAATCACATCACCACGCTGGAGTCCGGCTGCCTCTCCCGGCCCACCCGGTTCCACGGAGGTGATAACGACTCCGGCCGTCTTCGCGGAAATGTTCAACTGACTCATCAGCGTATTATCCAGCGTTTGGACACGCAACGACGCCAGTACATTGTCCGGAAGCTTCATCGTTTCGCCCGCGTCCTTCGGCGGCGCCGACTCTTTCTTGGCCAGCAGTTCATCTGAAGGGCGTTCGGCAACCTTCACCGCGATCAGCTGCTCCTTGCCTTCGCGCAACACCTTGACCTGTGCATCTTTTCCAACCATCGTTCGCGCGACAAGATTGCGCAGCTGGCTGACAGTCTGCACTTCCTTGCCATTAAAGGCCACGACGACATCGCCTCGCTTGACTCCCGCGGCATGGGATGGGCCATTCTCATTGACATCGCTGATCAATACCCCCTTCCGCTGCTCCGGGAGTTTGAACGATTTCGCCAAGGCCGGCGTAATTTCTTGGATCGCAACACCCATCCATCCTCGTACGACCTTGCCTGTTTTCTGCAGACTGTCCACGATATCGAGCGCGATACTGCTGGGAATCGCAAACCCGATCCCTTCCGACCCGCCGGTGCGCGAGAAAATCGCGGTGTTGATACCGATCAGATCTCCATTCATGTTGACGAGCGCTCCACCCGAATTCCCAGGATTGATGGCCGCGTCGGTCTGAATGAAATCTTCATAGTCCGCAATGCCCACATTCCCACGCCCCAGGGCGCTGATGATGCCGAGCGTGACGGTCGAGCTCAGACCAAACGGACTTCCCACCGCCAGCACCAGATCACCGACTTGTAGCTTTTCATACTCCGCCCATTTCAGCGACGGCAGATCCTTCGCTTCAATCTTGATGACCGCCAAATCCGTCTTTGGATCGGTGCCCACCACCTTTGCCGAAAACTCGCGCCGATCGTTCAAGGTCACCGTAATCTGCGTGGCTCCTTCAACGACGTGATTATTGGTCACGATGAACCCGTTGGCATCAAAGACAACTCCGGATCCCGCACTCTGATCCGGGCGGCCATGCGGCGCGGGTGGACCATGCGGGCCTGGCGGGGGGGTTGGCAATTCTCCACCTCCCGGCTCATCGCCAGGAGGAGGCGTGCCGAACGGATTAGGCGGCATTCCTCCGCGTCTCCGGCTTCCCTCTCCTCCACCCGTCACCGCGATATTGACGACAGCCGGAGTGGTCTTTTTCACGATCTCCGAAAAGCCTTGAGCCCATGCTGGAGGGACTCCAGCAGCTGAGACAGGTGAGACGCATCCACTTCCGACGAGAGCACACAGGGCCAAGCCACCACCGATAAGCATATTCGTCGCTTGCTGAGTCCACGTGACCATATTCTAAATTCCTCCAGGATGTGACTCTCATCGAGAGTGCTATTTAGGAATTAAGTATCTCCGCGCTATTGAACGCTTCATATTACACCACTCTTTCAACAGGCTTCAAAGAGGAAAAGTCCCTTTACGAGCAAAGTTTGTCATGAGAGAGATCTAATCAAAGACCTTCTCACCGCCCCAAAGACATCCATTCTGCTCATACCAGTCATACCAGCCGGACGGTTGCCTTTCACCTGATGTTTCCAGTACGGTGGCGGACGGCCGCAGCGAAATGGTCACCATAGGTCATGCGGTGATTCCAACAGAACGACTCAATCATACCAGGCTTGTCACTGGGGCGGGGATGGTCTGCGTGTTGCTCCTCGCCGCTTGCGTCAAACCTCTGGAATTGCCTTCACTGGGGGAGCCATTGCCCGCCAGCGCCAAGCTGGACATTGCCCCATCGATCAAAGACCTGACGATTCGCTACAGCGATTCCTGCGGACAGCTCCAGGAAATTCAGCTGGGCGATCGACTTCAGGAGGCCGTACGGGAAGGCCTTCGGCGAACGTTCACCACGACGATTGACGACGGCACCAGCGATACCGCCACACCTGATTATGTCATTCACGTTGATCTCGTCGATTCATCGTTCGACCTCAATAAGGAGGCCTTGTACGATCGGGCCCCTGCCGTCTTACACCTCAACGCCATCGCTCGTATCCACGATCGAAAGGGAGCGCTGCTCCGTCAGACGGACATCAAAATTGCCCGTCAGGAACGGCTGCGGCTTGAACAGCTCTCCAAGAACTGCAACTATCTGATCGACCCCTTCATCCGCGATACCGTCATCGATTTTGCGACACGTGTCTCTCTCAATGCCAGACAAGCCGTGACCGGCCAGGAAACCGCCTCCCCGACCGAGTTGAGTCCGATACCGGTGGGAAGCGTGGGCGCATCCCCGGCGTCACCATCACAGGCTCTTCGATTTAAGGCGATGCTGCTCGACGAGAACAGTAATCTGATTCTTGAAGGCGGCGAGCATGTGCGGGTGCGTGTGGATATTATCAATGCGGGAACGAGGGTGATTGAGAGCGCCTCTGCTTCGCTCACCGGAACCTCGGTTGTCATCGAGCAATTCCCCGCCACGACACTGCCGATACCGCCGCTCCAACCGGGCCAAACAAAATCGCTCGAGTTCATCGCGACCCTCCCCCCGACCAATCAGGCACAACAGGCCGCGATCCATGTCACCGTCGTCGAATCGGGAGGAGCCAAGGCGCCGTCCCAAACCCTTTCGTTGACCATTCAGCCAGCCGGGACCGGCCAGGACGACGTCAACCAAATTCCCGCACCGGCGCCGGGCTTTCACCAGCCTCAGACCTACCTCGTCTCGATCGGGGTCGGCGCCTATCGCGATCCCAAGCTCACGCCCCGCCGCTACGCCGCGACGGATGCGGAGACCGTCGCCGCTTATTTTCAGTCCCTCGGCGGTGTGCCCCCGTCCAACGTTCGGCTATTGCACAACCAGAAGGCGCTCCGCGCCGATCTCCACGAAACATTGTTCGGCTGGCTCCCACAACATGCGGCCAAAGATGCGGTTGTGATCGTCTATTTCTCGGGACAGGCAATAGTGACGCCCACCGGCGACGTCTTGCTCGCTCTTCATGATGGCAGCGCTACGGACTCGGCCCGACTCTACCCGCTCACTGATCTTGAGTCCGCCTTTGCCAGGCTCAAGGCCAAACAGGTCCTCTTCCTGTTCGACGGCATGGTCTCCAGACTGCGCGGCGATACCAAGGGGAAAACCCCATCACCCCGCTGGGAACTTGGCGGAGGACATACGATCGGACTGATCGGGGGCGAAGACATGACGAAGGGACTGGAAGATGACCAGCACCGCCATGGCCTCTTCACCTACTACCTCTTGAAAGGGCTCCGAGGAGAGGCCGACACCAATCGCAACGGGACCGTCACATTCGGAGAACTCACTGGCTACGTACGCCAAAAAGTCTCCTGGGCGGCAAAGACTCAATTCAATCAAGAGCAACGGCCCATGCTGCTTCCCCCGCTCAAACCAGACGACCCGGCCGCCTCACTCGTCCTGACCACACTTCCTTCGCTCACCTCTTCAGAAGCACCCTAACCCGCGCAATCCCAGACGGTTCGTCTGATAGGTAGCTCAACAGCGCTGCTCGCCGCCCGTATGAGTACGCGAGTCTTTTTGCAGCATGCTAAGGCACGGGAGTGCGATCGGCTTGACTGACAGTGGCTTGGGCGCGAGGATCGGTGCCGCCGAGTTCCAAATACCGGCGAAAGGCCTCCACCGACTGAGCCTGATCATTGAGATGATCGGCATACAGTGCCCCCAATGTGAAGTACACATCCCGATAGGTGTTGTTCACAAGCAAAGCTTGTCGGAGAGCCGCTTCAGCTTCCGCAAACTCGCCGCGTTTTTCGTGAATCAATCCCAGCGTATAAAACGAATCTGGGTTCCTCGGCGCATATTTCACCGCGAGAAGGCCGGTCGCCAAGGCCTCGTCGAGATTCGGCACCACTTCCAATCGAACATAACTCTTCAGCACGTACGCACTACCGTAGGTCGGATCGTAACTGATCGCGCGATCCAGTCGTTCTAAGGCTTCTTCTCCTGATTTCCCTTCCTGCAACAGCGCGAGGGCTCGTTCGTAGTGAGCCTTCGCCTCCCGTTGCCGCTCAGAAGGAGTCCGAGGACCGGCACCAAGCATAAACGCCGACCTCCGTCCTTCGACCAACGCCGTGTCTCCATCCCCCTCGATGCGGAGACTGGATGGACGTTGCGTACCATTGGAGGCCTCCTCAACCTGTCGCACCAAATAGGTCCCCAACTCAGAAGCCATGAGCCAGCCGTTTCCGTCCAGATCGGCAGTACCAGACAGTCCGATCAATAGTGTCTGCACAAAACGACTACTTTTCTCAGCGCGAACAGCGGTCTCTCCTTTACCTGCCGCGCTGATGACTTGGACCGCACGCCGATCCGTATCCGATTCTGGAGCCACACGCCCTTCCAATGACAGTCCCGATGGCTTAGTTGTCTCCCATTCGAATACCGGCGCATCGAGAATAAGGAGCGTGTGTTTGGAAGCCGACCGCCTCGTAAATTCTTTTAAGTGCTCAACCGTGATCGACTTCGTGGCGTTGTTGACCGGTGCATCGAACGGCACGAGATACCCTCGATCGTACCCATCAGGATCCTGCATAGACCCGGCATGGCCCGCAAAGAACACAACGAGCCGATCCATGCGCCCAACTTTTCTCGGCAACAGGTCGTTGAACAACTGGTGCAGACGTCGCGAGCTTGCATCCTTGTCGTAGAACTCGACCACCTCGTCGAACCCCAACCGTCGAAACGCCTCGGCCACCTTCTTGGCATCGCTGATCGCTCCCGGGATGGGAGGAGCCAAGACATAGTTTTCGATCCCAATAATGATCGCCCAAGACTTGTAGTACAGGCCTTCCGGCTTGCCCGATTGAGCTTCAGCCGTCGACAGGGCGACGACTGAAAACAGTCCAAACACATGAACGCCCCGTACGAGCAGTCTCACGAGCCCACGCAACAGGTTCTTCTTCCTACAATGCCGTTCGCTGGTCATCGGGTCAGCCTATCTCCGGCCTAGACAGGTGTCAAGAAACAGAATCGAGAGAAGCCTCTCGCAGGCTACGGAGCAACTGTATGGTTGCAGGCATCCCCAACTTTCTCCATAATTGCGCAGCCGACGATGGACCGTGCTGAGGAAGGAGACGCGACCGCCATGAGCGAAAAGATTGAGACCCTGTTGAAGGAAAGTCGGACGTACCAGCCGACCGCCAAGACGATAGCCGCAGCCTACATCAAAGACTACGAAACCGAATACAAGAAATCCATCGCCGATCCTGAAGCGTTTTGGAACCGTGAGGCCAAGGAGCTGGAGTGGTTTTCTCCTTGGAGCAAGGTCCTGGAGTGGAACTATCCATGGGCGAAATGGTTTGTCGGCGCACGATGCAACATCGCCTATAACTGCCTGGACCGCCACATGAAGACCTGGCGCAAGAACAAAGTAGCCCTGATCTGGGTGGGCGAGAACGATCAGGAACGCATCTTCACCTATGCCGAACTGTACCGACAAGTGAACCGCTGCGCCAACGCCCTCAAAAAGCTTGGCCTCAAGCAAGGCGATCGAGTCACTATCTATTTGCCCAAGATCCCAGAACAAGTCATCGCCATGCTGGCCTGCGCCAGGATCGGCGTGATCCACAGCGTCGTCTATTCAGGGTTCAGCGCCCCTGCCCTCGCCAACCGTATCAACGATGCAGAGGCCAAGCTGGTCATCACCGCAGATGTCGGGTTCGACCGCGGCAAGACCATCCAATTAAAACCAGTGGTGGACGAGGCCATAAAAACCTGCCCGACGATCGACCATGTCGTGGTCGTACGCCGCGAGGTCCAGGGTCCAGCTCTTTCCGCCCCAAAGGAAATTGACTGGAAAGAATGGATTGAATCTGAGCGACCGATTTGTGAAGCAGCACAGCTGGATGCCGAAGCCCCGCTGTATATCCTCTACACATCCGGGACAACCGGGAAACCCAAGGGGGTCGTCCATGTCCATGGTGGGTATATGGTCGGCACCTATACGACGACGAAGTATGTGTTCGACCTGAAAGATGATGACATATATTTCTGCGTGGCAGATCCGGGATGGGTCACAGGCCACAGCTATATCGTCTATGGCCCGCTGCTCAATGGAGCTACGATTCTGACAGCGGAAGGGAAACCGGACTATCCGAATCCTGGACGCTGGTGGGATCTCATCGAACGGTATGGAGTCTCGATTTTCTATACGACCCCGACCGCGATCCGGCTGCTCATGCGCTACGGCGAAGATTGGCCGAAGAAATTTGATCTCTCGACGCTTCGCATTCTCGGGAGTGTTGGAGAACCGATCAATCCAGAAGCCTGGGAATGGTATCACCGCGTGACGGGCGGGGACAAACCGATCATGGACACCTGGTGGCAGACGGAAACGGGATCGATCTTGATTACCCCGCTTCCCACCGTGCCGCTGAAACCAGGCTCAGCCACGCGCCCCTTTCTTGGCATTGAAGCCGATGTTGTCGATCGCGAGGGAAACAGTCTCCCCGCCAACGCCGGCGGCTTTGCCGTCATCAAGAAACCCTGGCCCTCCATGATGCGCACGATCTACAAAGACCCGGAGCGGTACAAGACCTATTGGAATACGATTCCCAACTGCTATACGGCCGGTGACATCTGCCACAAAGACGCCGATGGGTATCTCTGGTTCATGGGGCGGGCGGATGATGTGATTAAAGTTGCGGGCAATCGGCTTGGCACTGCCGAAGTGGAAAGCGCATTGGTCAGCCATCCGGCCGTCGCGGAAGCTGCCGTCATCGGCAAACCGCATAAGACGGTCGGTGAATCCATCAAGGCCTTTATCATTTTGAAACAGGGAGAACAGGAAAGTCCGGCGTTGATCAAGTCGATCAAGGATCAGGTCCTCAAAGAATTGGGCAAGATCGGGGTCCCCTCTGAAATTGACATTGTGTCGTCGCTGCCAAAAACTCGCTCCGGGAAAATCATGCGCCGTGTGCTGAAAGCGAAAGAGCTTGGGCAGGACCCAGGGGATATTTCAACCATCGAGGAGTGACGGCATTGGGACGGGACGGTCGAAAACCAGGGGAGCCGATCTATTTGCGACGGCACTTGGTCGTGCTTGCCCTGGCAGTGGGCCTGCCGGTGGTGCTGCTGCAGCTCTACAAGATCTACATCGGCCCAGTGAGCTTCGGTGCACAGATGGGATTTGGAATTCTCGTCTCAATCTTCGCCGGTATCATCCTCTACTACACCTACAGATCGTCGGCGCAGAATCAGCCATAGATAGAACCAGGCTCTCCCTCGCGATAGGATTGCTGGAGGCGGTGAATGCGGATAGACTATCTTCGGGAGCTTCAGGAAAGGAACGAATGCTATGACTGGGATTCAGTTCGTCACAGATGAGAAGGGGCACAAAATTGCTGTGCAAATCGACCTGAAAAAGCACGGGGCTATCTTAGAAGACTTCTGGAACGGATTAATTGGTGAATCTCGTCGCAAAGAGAAAGGTATTCCGTTCGAAAAGGTCAAAGCCGACCTGATCAAACAGGGGCGGCTGCGTGGGTAAGTATTCTGTCGAGGTCAAGCCTGCTGCACGAAAAGAACTCGAAGCCTTATCGGATCCCGTACTTGCCCGAGTTATTCGAAAACTCGAATCGTTAGCTATCGTTAGCTGATGTCCCACGACCAGCAGGGTGTAAAAAGTTGAAGGGGTACAAAGACATGTGGAGGATTCGGATCGGGGACTGGCGTGTGGTGTACTTCATCGATGAAACCGTCAAACTGGTGAGCATCCTGCGGATCGCGCATCGGCGTGAGGTCTACGAATAGCCAGACGACCCTCGGCAGGGCTCAGTGCTCCTCTTTCCAGCCGCGCGTGCCCCCCCACCACCTCTGGATCAAACGACAGAATCAGATGTAGCTAGGGCACCGGCTTCGTAGCAATCATGTGAGTCGATGGCTCGAACAGTCATGTCATCCAATGGCGCGACCGTTGTGCAGTGCCGACGCTCTATATCGAGACTTGCCCCATGTTTGCGGCGCCATGAAAAGAAAAGTAGCTGGTGAGCAGGACCTGTGCTTGAGTGGTGCGTAGCGCGATCGACCCGGCTCTCTTGTGCGATGCACGATACAAGATCCGACCCCCAACCTTCCTTCTCACGAGCGGCTCCGCGACATGCAACGGTCTCACCGGTTCCAGCGCGTGGTTAGCTGGCGGCTGTACTTCGATCTGCATGGATTGTTTGCACAATGTCTCTGAGAGCTGGAATTATCGCCTTCACGTTTTCAAGAGTTTTCTCGCGAAAGATCACCTGACATTTAGCCTTTCCGCCGAACACGTCTCTGACCGTAAACTGACCCTTGATCTGCCCGTCGCGGATAAGTGGGTCCCAGCTGTCTGAACCGAAGCACTCATACACATAGAAGGCCATGCCGCTAGTGGAATTACCGGAATCGATGCGCGTTTCGCCTTGGTGTATTAATCCCTTCTGCCCCAGAACCTGGAAAACCTTCATGTGTTCCCCCATGCTGTAAGTAGGTTCAGGAATGCTGAGAGCCCTCAACTCGGCACGTTGATGATTCTTCGCGACGATTTGAAGACGCCACTCATTGATGGACACGGCTCGATACCCTCGGTTCTGCACTCCGATGTAGACGAGAAATCCAAACAGCCTCGTTGGCTGGCCTTGAGAGGTTCCGTCCGGTAGTCGAAACCACCATTGATAGGTATCAGGATGAACGGGAGCTACCTTGAGCCGCGCCCTATCCCGAATGTGAACTCGAACGAGAATCAGGCCGTTGATAACACTCAGAACGAGTGCTGAAACCTGCAACAGCTTTTCCCAACCTATTTCCCACATCGTTGTTCTCTGCTTACCTCGCTGGCTAACGGCCCCGCGGCTCACCAGCAGGCGCGGAGCAACCCGAGGTTGAGCCGCATAAGAGCCGGATCTGCCAGTTCCTGTCCGTATAGCGCGCCACAACGGTTCGTGAACAATCTGACATATCCCTTGCGTTTCGCCGAGCGCCTATACCTGAAGACTGACCGCTACCAATTAAATCAGCCCGCGTTCTGTATGTAGTCTGTACGATGCTGATGGAGGGTTTAGGAAGCTGGCCACGCTCTTGGAGCAGACGCTCGACGTACTTGCCGATGAGGTCAGACTCAAGATTGACGGGATCATTCACCTGTTTGAAGCCCAATGTCGTCACTGTAGGACATGCTCTCAGGCAACATGCTGCTGAATATGCCTCTCGATTTCTCGCCCAATCGTACGCTTGGCCACTCGCAGGTCAAACTCCCCCTGGAGTCCGATCCAGAGATCCGACGACGTCCCCAAATACCGACTGAGCCGAAGCGCCGTATCGGCTGTGATGGCGCGTTTTCCATTGACGATTGCGCTGATCCGGCCCGGCGAGACATGAATCTCACGGGCAAGCCGATTGATGCTGATATCCATCGGCTTCATAAACTCTTCGAACAAAATTTCACCCGGATGTATCGGCTCCAGCAACCGTTTGCGCGCCATAGTGCACCTCAATGGTAGTCTACAATCTCGACATCATGGGCATCGCCCTGATCCCACAGAAAACAAATTCTCCACTGTTCGTTAATGCGAATGCTGTACTGCCCCTTCCGATTTCCACGCAAGGCTTCCAAGCGGTTTCCTGGAGGAACGCGCAGATCATCCAGCGATTTCGCCCGATGGAGCAGCAACAGCTTTCGCCTGGCGATCCTCTCAAATGCGCGAAAGCGCGGCACCTCTTCATCAGCGAACAACGATTCGGTCGCCTTTGACTGGAATGACCGTATCATCAGACGTCAGTCTATTCCGCTCCGCGGCATAGGTCAAGCAGCCTATACTGCTCAGGTGAGATGCACCAGGAGAAATACGGCTAAACACGATATAAGACAGAACCACTGCCCAGTCGCAGCGATTAAATCAGCCCGCGTTTCTGCAGATACTCTGTATCGATGCTGATGGTGGGTTTCGGCAGCTGGCCGCGCTCTTGGAGTAGACGCTCGACGTACTTGCCGATGAGGTCGGATTCAAGATTCACAGTATCGTTCACCTGCTTCAAGCCCACTATCGTCATCTTCGCCGTGTGCGGAATGATGGCGACGCTGAACCCCTGCTCGGTCATCGCATTGATCGTGAGACTGATACCATCGACGGTAATGGAGCCCTTTGCAACACAATAGCGCAGAATCTCCGGAGGCGCTCCGATGGTGAACACGATGGCATTGCTGTCCTGCTGCCGGCTGCGAATGACACCCACGCCATCCACATGACCGGCCACCAGATGCCCACCGATGCGTTCGTTGAGCTTCATAGCCCGTTCGAGATTGACCGGCATTCCCACGGCAAAGCCGCCGATCGTCGACACCGAGAGCGTTTCAGGCGAGACCTCTACGGAGAAATCGCGCTCGCTTCTCGAGACGACTGTAAGACAGATTCCATTCACGCTCACGCTGTCACCGATCTTCAGGTCTTCCATCACGGTCGAGGCCAGAATCGTGAGCCTGGCTCCCGCAAGCGTTTTTCTCAGAACAGTCACGGCGCCCATTTCTTCAACAATTCCAGAGAACATACAAAAGCCCTCGGATGATGGCCGCCGGTCATGAACCGTACGTCAATGACTCTAGCGACCGAAAATGTTTTCGCGGTCCCATTATAGCGACTTCGTCCTAATTCTTCCTCATGGCCAACCAGAAAACAACAGCTGCGGCAAACTGCATACCGGCAATGACCATAAAGGCACCGCCATAACTCATTCGCGCGATCAGCAACCCAGCCAAGAGCGGTCCGCTTGCATGCCCGATATCCATAATTGTCCCTTGCATACCCATACCAGCCCCCAGCCTCTTAAACTCAGAACTGTCGGCGACTAGCGCTGAAGACGACGAGGATACCACCGCTTCACCGAAACCGAATCCAGCAGACAGCATGAGCAACACGGGAAACATCGACACGTGCGGGATACAGACAAAAGTGCTGGCGCAAATGACGAGGCCTAGGATAATCAGCGGCTGACGACCGACTCGATCTGAAATCCGTCCCATGATCGGCTTGGCAAAGAACGATGTGCCGGCTTGGACAGAAAACAACAGACCGACTTCACCAGGGTTCAATCCCGCTGAGACTCCGTACAGCGGCAAAAATGCCATCAAGGCTCCGTTCGCGATCATCTTGGCGGCGTCGGTCATGCTGGTAATCAGGACTTTGTTATTTTTGGCGACCGCGGCAAACCCCTTCCACATTTCGGACAGCACCACCGCCGCTCCCTGTTCCTTTCTCTGCGGTACTGCGACGTCAAGATGAAGGCTATAGAACAACACCATGCCGATGCAGCCAAAGATGCCGGCCGTGACAAACGCCGTGTCGAATCCTGCTGCATGGATGAGGTACCCGCCGAGAAAGGGACCCAAGAGAGAGCCGGACTGCGTGCAGGCCGTATAGGTCCCGAGCGCCGCGCCACGCCGTTCCCGATAGAGCTCCGCCACCGTAGCCAAGGCGCTTGGTGCGAAGATGGCCGTCGCCAACCCGTGCAGAAACCGTAATGCTGTCAGCGCATCTAAATCCGTAATGAAGGGATAGAGAAACGGCGGCAGCCCGAACGCCACCACGCCGATCCGGAGCAAGAAGCGCCTTCCGTAGATATCGGAGAGCGCGCCGGAAGGCAGCTTCAGCAAGACGCCTGCTAAGGTTGACACGGATACGATCAGACCGATCCGTTCTGGGCTCGCGCCGAGCGATTCGGCGAACAAGGAGAGCGCGGGCATCCGTACCATGTTGTAGCTAATGAAGCTAAAGATGCCGACCATGCAAATCAGCACGAAACTGCGGGATGTCGTCATGGGAAGGATCGGTTGTGTGGAAGCACCTTGTCACTGTCTTGATCAGTGCTCAGCGCATTTTTCAGGAAGGCCACCTGTGCTTCAGGTAACGATGGTGGCTTCGCTGCTTCAGATAACACCCGCTGAGGGTCTTGCCTCATTGCAATACCCAATCGATTGACGGTCTCGACTCCCCTTTGCAATCGGCTTGTGACAATCTTGTCGACCAGTGGATGAAGAAGAGACACCACCCCAGAGAGAAACCAATTATCCAATTTGGTGTAGGCAACCACGGTACTGTCCGTCGCTTCATGGCCGCTCGCATCTCGCATCGCACTGATCCTGAGAAAGACGACCGCTTGTCCCGTCACATGAGGAAGTACCCGGCTTTCATGAGTTCCCTCAAGAAAGTAGATACGCGATGCGGGATCTTCGTACACCAGCTCAACAATCCCTTTCGTCCCATCGCCGTCATCGCCCCAGAATCGGCTGGGGCCTCGTGACTCCGACTGGTACCGGCCGAGATTGAGTCGCCGGATCAACGCAGCGGTAAATGGAGGGTGATCCAGGAGATGCTGATACATCGATTCAGATAAGGCGGCTCGAATAGGCCCTATTTTGCTCTCCGTCGTATGGCCCTGAACAATGGGTTGTATCCTACAGGTCCAGGCCGGATCCACTCGTTCAACAGGAAATGTCAGCCCAGCATGATCACGCAATAAGGAACACGATTCGGTCCTCCCCTGCTCAGGAGAGAGGCACAGTCCCACTCCGAATCCAGCAATGACTATTCCGACTATGTGTCGTTGTGTGACCCGCCAAGCGGAGCTCATGGGATGAGCTTTTCAACGGCTATGGTGAGATGGACAGGAAAAAGCTGTAGGTGATCCTGCCGTAGCCTGGCCTGCCGTAATAACGTTTCAACCGACGGCGACACAACGCCACTGAATGAGAGACGTCCATTTGTGACGACCGTGAGCGGCTTGGAGAAGTCGATGAGTTGATTGTTCAAGAACAGGCTGTACCGTTGGACCCGATCAGCAGTTACTTCAATCCGATTGGTTTCTACGATCGATGCGTCGACCTTGGCATATTCCCGACGCTTAATTCGTTCATCTCGCTTGTCGACCAAGTCCTGAGAGAACGCTGCGATTGGATCAGTTGAGTCGATCCGAATCCAGCTGAACGATTGAAAGTGGCTGGCATCGCGCACGACGGTCAGTTTTGTAGATAATGGCTCGCGGCGCTGGCTATCGAACCAGGCGATCAGATCGGGCAGCTCTTCTTTCGGAAAATAGTGACCACCTGCGATGGGATGCTCGCGCTCATGTTCGCGGTACACATGCGGATAGCCGAGTGTCTCCAACTCCCGGACGATCGACCGGCTCAGCTTCACAGGCATTACCTGATCTCTCGCTCCATGGATGATGTACACAGGCGTATTGCGAAGATTCCCCAAGAACGGCAGTACCACATCATCCAATCCGCTGGCCATTGGGGCAAGGCCGGCAAACAGCGGCGCATGATGCATCCCGATCAGCCACGCTCCGATCCCTCCATTCGACATGCCTGTGAGAAAGATCCGATTCGGATCGATATGGTACTGCCGTCGGACTTCCCGGATCGTTTCCAAGACCAACTCCTCGGCAGGCCTAGTAAACCACGCGCCGGACGGGTAGGTCGGACAGGCCAATAGATAGCCCTCGCCCAACCTCGCTCGCCACCGCTCCAAATACTCTGCACCAGTAAAACCATATCCATGCAGACACACAATGAGGGCATAGCTCTTGGAAGTCTGATACGACGCGGGGATGGACAAAGATAACGGGTAGGTTCGCCCACGAACGATGATCTGTTCACGAGGAAGAACCTCGACGGGTTGACGCAGGTACGCTCCATCCCTCTTGATGATCTGAGAAACTACTTCGACTGAAGCCTTTTCATCAGCCAGAATAGTCTGCAAGAGACGTTCAGCTTCGTTCGCCTCACCCGTATCGAGAAATCGATAGACGAGTGAATCAAGACTCTCGCTCGGTTGAACAGACGATTCTGCAAAGCCGAGCGCAACATTGCCTGCCAAGAGCACCGACAGGATGATACTCCAGAGCCAGAGGATCACAAATCTCCTTCCACCACAACATCATGACCGACGGACCTGGTCACGACATGTCGTAATGCTATCGCACCGACAAGTCGTGCTGGACTCTCTCCCCCAATAAGCCCTTTGGCATTCTGTCCGCCGAGCAATAGTAGCGCCATATAGAGGCGAACGTGATCAACCAGCTTTGCCTTCAGCATCGCCGCATTAACCTCACTACCCCCCTCCACGAGGAGAGACATGATACCGCGCCGACCGAGCTCCCTGAGCAGAGCGGATAATGAAACACGGCCCTGCAGAGCGGGCAACGTGAGAATCTCTATGCCTTTCTTTTGCAGGGCCGATCGTCGAGCTGCCGGAGCTGCAGCCGTTGTGACAATGATTGTCTTGGCCTTGTCCTGTTGTGCCAGAACCTGTGCCTTGAGGGGAATACGCAAGCGACTATCGACCACAATCCGAAGAGGCTGCTGCAATGCTAGTTTTTTGAGTCGCGGTCCCGTTCTCGAGGTCAACGACGGATCGTCAGCCAGAACTGTTCCGAATCCAACCAGAACGGCGTCCATACTGCCGCGAAGTTGATGGACTTCTCTCCTGGACGACTCTCCGGTAATCCATTGAGACTCACCAGAAGCTGTAGCCAGCTGTCCATCAAGCGTCATTCCCGCCTTGAGTGTCACATAGGGACGGCCCATTTTCATCCAATGGCAGTAGGCTTTGTTGAGTTTCTCCGCCTCTTGCTGAGCAACCCCAACCGTGACTGAGAGTCCCGCTCGCCGAAGCGCGGCGGCTCCTCTTCCCTTTACAGATGGATTCGGATCCTGCATCGCCATCACCACACGGCGGACACCAGAGTGAAGGATTTCGGGGACACAAGGGGGAGTTCGTTTTTTGAGATGGCAGCAGGGCTCCAGCGTCACATAGAGCGTGCCGCCTCGCGCCTGCTTTCCTGCCTGCCGGAGTGCGAGAATTTCTGCGTGAGGAGTTCCGGGTCGGAGGTGAAACCCCTGCCCGATGATTCTGCCTTGACGAACCACGACGGCTCCAACCATCGGATTCGGACTTGTCGTTCCCTGGCCCTTCGCCGCGAGACGAAGCGCCAGAGTCATATAGTGAAGATCTCGTGTGCGGTCCGTCACCGTTTCTTGCGGCTGCCTGAAGGCGTCTTGGGCGCCGGCTTGGTCCGCTTCACAGACTTAGATACCTTCACGGACTTCACCGTCTTGACACGGGCCGTCACGGCTTTCTTGGGTGCTGCTGGTGGCTTGGCATCCGCTTCGGCGATCGCCGCCTGTGCCGCCGCCAACCGCGCAATAGCCACACGGTAGGGCGAACAACTCACATAGTCCAACCCGAGCTGATGGCAAAACTCGACGGACCGTGGATCGCCGCCGTGTTCGCCGCAGATGCCGAGCTTGATCCCCGGCCGTGAGGTGCGCCCGCCTGCGATGGCCGTCTTCATCAACGACCCCACACCTTCCCGGTCGAGCGTGGCGAATGGATCCGCGTCCATGATCTTCACCGTTTGATAGTGATCGATGAACTTCGCGGCGTCATCGCGGGAAAATCCGAAGGTCGTCTGGGTCAGATCGTTCGTCCCGAACGAGAAGAACTCGGCCTCTTCGGCAATCCGTTCGGCGGTCACGGCAGCGCGCGGCAATTCGATCATCGTCCCGACAAGATATGAGAGTTTCACGTTATAGCGCTTCATGGTCTCTGTCGCGACTTCGCGGATGAGATCCTTCTGCGACTTCATTTCCGCCACCATGCCAACCAGCGGAATCATGATCTCCGGAACGATCTTCTTGCCTTCCTTCGCCAACTCGCAAGCCGCCTCGATAATGGCGCGCGCCTGCATCCGCGTGATCTCGGGCATCGTAATACCCAGCCGGCACCCGCGCAGCCCCAGCATCGGATTGAATTCATGCAACTCTTCGACACGCGCCAGCAACCGACGCTGCTCTTCCAGCTTGGCGCCGTCCTCGCCGGTCAACTCAAGCTGAGCGATCTCCACCATCAGCTCTTCACGCTTCGGCAAAAACTCATGCAACGGAGGATCGAGCAGGCGAATGGTGACCGGAAACCCCTCCATCTCACGATACAGCCCGATGAAGTCCTGCTTCTGCAGCGGCAACAACTGCTCCAGATACTTTTCCCGATCCTCTTTCGTCCTGGCCAGAATCATCTTCTGCATGATCGGAATACGGTCTTCGGCAAAGAACATATGTTCTGTGCGGCAGAGCCCAATGCCTTCGGCGCCGAACCCTCTGGCAATCTTGGCCTGGTCCGGCACATCGGCATTCGCCCGCACTTTCATCGTCCGCACACTGTCCGCCCATGAGAGGATGGTGGAGAAGAGCTGATATTTTTGCGACTTCTTTGCATCCAGCTTCCCCTGCACCACCTGAATAATCTCGGATTCCATGACGGGAATGTCGCCGTCGTACACGTTACCGGTCGATCCGTTCACGGACAGATAGTCGCCTTCCCGGAACACTTTCGACCCGATCCGCACCGATTGGGTATCGATGACTTCGATCGCTTCGCACCCGGCCACGCACACTTTGCCCATCTGTCGCGCCACCACCGCCGCATGGGACGTCATGCCGCCTCGCGCCGTCACAAACCCAGACGCGGCGTTCATGCCATGAATATCGTCGGGGCTGGTTTCGTCACGAACCAGCACGACCCGCTGCCCGGCCGCCTTCATTTCGACGGCCCGATCCGGCGTCAAGGCGATCTTTCCTGCCGCCGCTCCAGGTCCAGCCGGCAATCCCTTGCCCAATGGGGTAGAACCCGCTTCAGATTGGGTATCGAAGATCGGATAGAGATACTGCGCGAGTTGATCCGGACCGACCCGCTGCACCGCCTCGCGCTTGGTGATCAAGCCTTCATTGACCATTTCAACGGCGATGCGCACGGCAGAAATACCGGTGCGTTTCCCAACACGCGTCTGCAACATATAGAGCGTGCCTTCCTGGATCGTGAATTCCAGGTCGAGCATGTCGCGGTAATGCTTTTCCAATCGCTTGTAGGTATGTTCGAGCTCTTTATAGGCGGGAGGCACGGTTCGTCCCAACTCCGTGACCGGCAGCGGTGTCCGAATTCCGGCGACCACATCCTCGCCTTGCGCGTTCATCAAACACTCACCAAAAAACTTCCGCTCCCCCGTATTGGGGTCGCGCGTAAAAGCCACCCCGGTACCACTGGTGTCGCCCATGTTCCCGAACACCATGGCCACAACGTTGATCGCCGTACCCCAGTGATCCGGGATACCGTTCAGCCGGCGGTAGGTGATCGCACGTGCACCATTCCAGGATAAAAACACCGCGTCGATCGCCAGCTTCAACTGCGCATTGGGATCATCAGGGAAGGTAGTGCCCGTTTCTTCCTTGACCAAAGATTTAAACCGCTCCACGAGATCGCGCAGGGCGCGCGCATCAAGCTGCGTCTCGTGTTTCACGCCCATTTCTTCTTTCTTGAGATTCAGAATCGCTTCAAAGTGTTCGCGTGGCACACCCATCACGATACTGCCGAACATCGCCACAAATCGTCGATAGCTATCCTGAGCGAACCGGTCATTTCTGGTCTTGACTGCCAATCCTTCCACGGTCTTCGTGGTGAGACCGACGTTCAGTACCGTGTCCATCATGCCAGGCATCGAGGCACGAGCCCCGGATCGGACTGAAACCAGCAACGGCCGTTCAGGATTCCCAAACCCCATCCCCATTGAGCGTTCGACACGTTTGAGTGCCTGCAATGTGGCATCCCACATGCCGGGTGGATACTTCTTACCGATTTTGTAATATTCGATGCAGGCTTCTGTCGAAATCGTAAAACCAGGTGGGACTGAAATCCCCAGATTAGTCATCTCAGCTAATCCTGCGCCCTTACCCCCCAGCAGCTCCTTCATGTTCGACGTACCCTCGGCCTTACCATCGCCGAAATAGTAGACGTATTTTTTTGCCACGTGACTTCTCCTTCTCGGAAGAGTGCGTATCAATGAACAGGCGACGCACGACGACCGTCGGTTGATTCCAGACGGAGCCGATAGCGGTTCACCAAGAACCACTTCGCCCATACGCCACCGATGATAATAGCGGCGACAAACAGCATCAGTATCAATAACCGGTAGTCAGCTTGAATACCTTGATCGACGTAGTATTGGCCGTCAAGCCCCTTTTTGAGCTTCGTGTCGGGCTGAAGATAATGGGTCGTTCCACTCGGGTCGGAGAGATTCAGCCATTCTGAACAGAGTCGAACGGGTTCATTCGCTCCAGGCATTGATTGCCACGTGATTCGAAGACACACGTCCTGCTTTGCGTTGAAGAAATCCGGCGTCTTCATCAAATCGTCCAGATTGATGCCGCTGAGCGCGAACCCGCCGAGAAGAATGGCATTGCAGAGCACCATCAGAACCAGTGAGACGGCAAGAGAAAATCGTCGGATCTTGTCCGCCCGACGGCACTCGTCCGTCATCGGCTGATCCATGGCGACTCCCGTTTTTTCTGATCCTCGCTACCAGGCTGTTGAAAAAGACCCCTCGCTTCGCCTCTTCGCTCGCTGCGGCCTCGCTGGAAGGCCTTTTTGAACAGCCTACAGGAGCTTGTGAGATCGTCTTTCCCTGCTGAGGCAATTCGTTGTTCGATTCGACCTATCGCCCTTGTACCACAACCTGGGAAAAGTCAGCGAATGACATGAACAACTCATCGACCTCTTTGAGCAACGTCAGCCGATTACTGCGGATCGCCTTATCGTCTGCGTTGACCATCACAGCTTCGAAAAATGCATCAATAACCGTCCTGAGTCCTACCAAGTAATTCAATGCCTCATGATAGTCACCCATCGACAGGGCAAACCCTATCTTCTCTCCTTCTACCTTGATTACGTTGTAGAGGATCGATTCTGACGCATCCTGAAACTTCGCTGGATCAACCGGCTGGCGTTCCCACTGCTCTTTTTCTACCAAGCGGTGAGCCCGCTTAAAACCGACGATCAATGGATCGAATTCCGGCTTCCTAGTCACTTCTTCAATGGCCTTCATCTTCTGCACAAGATCGACGAGACCCACCGATTTATCATAGGCTGACTTCAGCACCGAATCGATAACGTCGTCGCGCAGACCCTGTACAATTCGGACGTAGTGCCGAACCCGTTCAAAGACAAACTCCGTGATCCGGCGCCGACCTTGCTGTTCCAAATCTTGCACACCTTTGAATCCGTCATTCGACACAATGTCCATGGCATGATCAATACATGGCCTGAGATCGATTTGAAACTTTCCCTCAAGCACAATCCTCACGATCGCGGTGGCGTGACGGCGCAAGGCAAACGGATCTTCCGATCCCGTCGGCACGATACCCACATGGAAAAACGAGGCAATAGAATCCAGTCGATCTGCCAGGGAAAGAATCTGTCCCACCAACGTCTTGGGCAATTCTCCTTCAATCGCCTTTGGCAGGTACTGCTCTCGAATGGCCTGAGCCACCACCGTTGATTCTCCGTCATGCAGCGCGTACTCGCCGCCCATGATGCCCTGCAGCTCGGGGAACTCACCCACAATCCCGGTCAGAAGATCGGCTTTTGATAAAGCCGCCGCCCGGTCACAAACCTGTTGTAGCTCATCTTGTCCACCATCCAGTCGAGCGGCGATGAAGGCGGCCAGTTTTCTAATTCGCTCCTGCTTCTGGGCCATCGTGCCCAGTTTTTGATGGAACGTGACGCCGGTAAGTTTTTTCCCCCGTTCCTCCAATGTGACTTTCCGGTCTTCATCGAAAAAGAACTTCGCATCCGCCAACCGCGCCGCCAGTACCCGCTCGTTCCCCGCCCGAATGAGCGCCATGTTTTTGGGTTCATTGTTGGCGATGGCAATAAAATGCGGCGCCAGTTTGCCGGACTTCTTATCCCTAACCGAGAAGAACCCCTGATGTTCCTTCATCGACGTGATGAGAATTTCCGAAGGAACCGCCAAGTACTCCGGCTTGAAGCTGCCAAGAACGGCACAAGGCCATTCCGTGGTATACACCGCCTGATCGAGCAGGGTGTCATCAGCATTCAGTCCAACACCCGCCTTAACACAGAGCCGATCGATTTGTTGCTGAATCGCTGCTCGGCGGCGTTCGGGATCAAGCATCACTCCTAGTTTTTCAAGACTCTTGCTGTAACTCTTGAAATCCCTCACGGTGATGGGCTTTTTGCTACCCATCACGCGATGACCGGACGTCCAATTCCCGGCATGGATCCCGGCGATCTGTACTGGCACGACCTTGCCCCCGAATAGTGCCATGATCCATCGTACGGGCCTGGCGAAGCGTACGCCTGTTTCGTTCCACTTCATGGCCTTCGGGAAAGACAGCGTTTCGAAAAGGTGAGGCAGCAATTCCGGAAGAAGGGTTGCGGTCTTGCGTCCGGCATCGCGCTTGACCGCGAACAGATACTCGCCCTTCGGCGTGCTCCGTATCTCCAGACCTTCGACCGTTACACCTTGTCCGGCGGCGAATCCCATCGCCGCTTTTGTGGGTTGGCCGGCCTGGTCAAATGCCACCATTTTCGATGGCCCCATCGTTTCTTTAACCACCGCAGTTTGGTGCGCCAGCAACTCGTCCACGATCAAGACAAGCCGCCGAGGAGTCCCATAGGTCTTGATGGACCCGCACGACAACCGGGCATCCTGAAAGAGGCGGGTGGCTGATTCCCGAAGGGCCGTCAGGGCCGGCGCAACAAATTCAAACGGCAGCTCTTCCATGCCGATTTCGAACAACAGCTCGGCGGTAGGCTTGGGGCTACGAGTTTTTTGTTGACGGGGTTTCTTCTTCACGGGCGGGCGCTTCATCGATGTGCGACCTGCGTCTTCATCAGTGGATGCCCCATCGCGGCTCGCTCGTCGCGATAGCGCTCGGCACATTGCCTGGCCAGTGCCCGCACCCGCGCGATGTACCCCGTCCGCTCCGCCACACTGATCGCCCCACGGGCATCGAGGAGGTTGAACAGATGGGATGATTTAATGCAGTAGTCATAGGCCGGCAGCGTCAAACGCCGGTCGGTCTGCGCGAGCAATCGCTTACATTCCGCTTCGTTCGCCTGGAAACCCTGCATGAGCATCGTGACGTCCGCTTCCTCGAAATTGTAGCGCGACCCCTGCACCTCGGTTTCGTGATGAATGTCTCGATACGACACCTTGTCAGTCCAAGCAAGATCAAAGACGTTATCTACTCCCTGCAGATACATCGCAATACGCTCTGTCCCGTAGGTGATTTCGCCTGTGATCGGGCTGAGTTCAATTCCGCCAATCTCCTGAAAGTACGTAAACTGGGTGATCTCCATCCCATCCAGTCTCACTTCCCATCCCAGTCCCCACGCCCCCAGCGTCGGAGACTCCCAGTCGTCTTGGATGAAGCGAATATCGTGCTCCTTGGGATTGATCCCCAGCCGAGCCAGACTCTCCAGATACAGCTCTTGAATATTGTCTGGTGAAGGCTTCAGCACGACTTGGTACTGATAATAATGCTGAAGACGGTTGGGGTTTTCCCCATAGCGGCCATCCGTCGGTCGTCGGCATGGCTGCACATAGGCCGCCCGCCATGGCTCCGGTCCGAGTGAGCGCAGAAACGTGGCCGGATGAAATGTCCCCGCGCCCATTTCCATGTCATAGGGTTGATGAATCACACAACTGTGATCGGCCCAGAAGCGATGGAGGGTAAGAATAAGTTCTTGAAACGTCACAGAACCTACAGCCTAGTCGGGAAAGACGATTCGATGTTGACGCTAGATAACGTCCCAAGCTAGCAAGAATGCTTTTCCCCTGTCAAGGAACAAGCCCTCTAGATCAATCACTTATAAAGCACGAAGCAAACGTCGGATCGCCAATAGAGAATCCTCAAGGCTGTGGCAAATTCCTTACCAGGCTAACCAGCTCGACAAAAGCCTTCCAGTGAGAGGCTCGAAGCATGCAGAGACACAAGACCTCATGCCTTTAGAGCCTGATCGAACCGGCGTGAGACTCGGTCTGCTCTACGAAATGGCCACGCCCACCGGTGAGTGAAGCACCTATGCTTAACAGACCCTTGCGCTCCTGGTAAGGTCGTCCTTCATCGACAAGAACTTCTGCAACAGATCCGTATACAAGAGCTTGAGCAGGCCATTCTCCTGCTCCAACTTTCTCAGCCGCTTCGCATCGAACCTCTGCATGGTTTGGTTTCCCTTCGATACTGACCGACGCATGACGAACCTCCTCACGATAGATGGATAGTTGAAGAATATCTCTTGATGAAAATTACAAAGCAAACTGGATGCCACGCAAAACTACTGATGCCGCCATACTTCAAAACCATCGTAAGAGCAGATAGTTACAGAACTCGGTAGAACACGAGAGGGCACGGAACGAATGGATGGCTGAATCAGATGTGGTATCGAGTTAGATACGGGGGTGGATCAGAAACGATACAGGCAAGCATCGACTATTTTGGAAAACGCCCCCTCTGTGACGAAAAATAGTACAGCAAACCAATCACCGTAATTTGGCCACCGTCACCCCATCTCCGCCCTCAGCCTTGTCACCTGGGCGAAACTCGGCCACATAAGGCGACCCCTTGAGGTATTCCCGCAAAACAGCCTTGAGTCGACCAGTGCCGTGGCCGTGAATGATGCGGAGAAACGGTGCCTCATCTAAAGTCGCCCGATCCAAGGCCGCCACAACCCGATCAAGTGCCTCATCCGCCGCTTGGCCCCGCACATCCACCACGGTCTGTTCATCAAGCCCCAGTCCATTGCTTGTCGAGACTCGACGATAACCTGAAGCCGATGAGACTGGTTGGGCTGTCACAGGATGCGGCTCACGCGGGATGCCAATAAGGTTTGACACGCTGGCCAAAACTTCACCCTCCCCGACTTTCACGCGGACTCGCTTTTTCCCTTGTGGCGTTTCCAATAGGCTTCCGGTCATCCCTAAACCGGCGATCTCCACGCTATCCCCGACATCCAGCTGTTCAAGGGGAATCGGCGTGCTGGCCGGCGTAAGCTCCTGCCTGGTTTTCGTCTCCAACTCATGCAATCGCTGTTTCGTCTCCTTGGCCTTGATGAGTTTCTGCTCACGCTTCAAGGAATCGACAGTGGCCTGGACCTCGGCCCGTGCCCGCTGAAATTGTTCGCCCAGTTTCTTCTTAAGACCCCGTTGAGCCTCCTGCTCGGCTTCTTCCAGTTGCGCTCGAAGCGCCTGTACCTCCCGAGCCGCCTGTTCTGCTTCGTGCCTGGCTCGCCGGGCCCTCTCACCGTCGTCGGCCAATTGGCGTTGCTTGCGCTGCAAATCAGCCATCAATTCGTCTAGCCGGTGGTCCTCATGATGTAACCGCCGCCGCGCATCGTTCAGAATGCTTTGATCCATACCCAGACGCCCGGCAATCTCCAGGGCAGATGACCCGCCAGGAATCCCGATAAACAATCGATAGGTCGGCGCCAATCGTTCCACGTCGAACTCCACGCTGGCATTCATAAAACCAGAGGTCGTCTGCGCCAGCTCTTTGAGTGCGCCATAATGCGTCGTCACCACCACCTTCATGTTCAGCTCAGCCAAGCGGCACAGCAGCGCCTCGGCCAACGCCGCGCCTTCTTGCGGATCGGTGGAGGTCACAGGCTCGTCCAGGAGAACCAGCGAGCACGGCGTGGACCGTTCGCTCGACATCGGTTGGACAGCGCTCTCGGAGAGGAGTCTGATCATGCTTGTCATATGGGCGGAATAGCTGGACAGATCACGGGTCAGATCCTGCGCATCACCGATATCGGCATAGAGATCGGTAAACAGTGCCATCTCGGATTCCGGAGCACAGGGGAGATGCAGTCCGGCCCGCACCATGAGGGCAAACAGCCCGACGATTTTGAGCGTGACGGTCTTCCCTCCCGTATTCGGCCCGGAAATCACAAGGACACGAATCTTCTCGTCCATGAGAATGTCGTTCGCGACGACATCATCTTTCGCGATGAGCAACAGCGGATGCCGCGCCTGCGTAAGCATCACACGACCGTCCTCGTTCAAGACAACGGGATGACACTTTAGCCGACGACTCATCTCGGCCTTTGCTCGAATGACATCACAGCTAGCCAGCACCTCGATCCCTTGCTCAATCTCGGCCGCTTTTGAAGCTACCAACGCCGTGAGCTCCCGTAAGATACGCTGGACCTCCCGTTCAATCTCCAAGTCCGCCACTTTGATGGAATTGTTCAGTTCAACCAACTCCCGCGGCTCCAGAAAGACGGTAGCCCCGCTGGACGACACATCGTGGACGATCCCAGGAATTCTCCCCCGCATGTCCGCCTTCACCGGCACGACGTAACGCCCCTCTCGCTGGGCAAAATACGACTCTTGTAGGACATCCTCATAGCGCTTGGAGTGGAGCATCTGCTCAAGCTGCTGCCGCATCTCCTGCTTTAACCCCTGAGCCTGATGAGTCAGACGCCGGAGCTCCGGCGAAGCCGTATCTTTCATGGAGCCGTCCGACTGAGTCGCCCCCTCAATGGCCTTCAGGACTCCCTTCAAATTTTTCGTGACATGCAGCGGCTCCAAGACCTGCACCAGAGCCTGCAACTTGCCTTGATGAGACTCAGCATATCGCTCGACTTCTGCCATCAAGGCCAGCACCACCGCACAGTCTCGTAACTCACCGGCCTCAAGCGTGCCGCCCTTTCCAGATCGGATCAGCTGTTCACGAATATCAGGGAAGGTGAGCGCCGGCACTGGATCATTCCCCTCCAACAAGTTCACCATCTCGGTCGTCTCTTGTTGGCGCAGGCAGGCATCTGCGAGATCGCTCGATAGGGTAAGCGATCGGCATTGAGCCACGCCCATCGCCGATTGCGCATGTTGTGCGAGGAATTCAAGGACACGAGACCACTCCAACACCTGCATCGCGTGATCTGATAATGATGTATTCATGTTGAAATGGGCGGTACACCGGACTGACGGTCAAACTCTAGCCAAGATCTCGATCGATAGGCAAGATGGACGAGGCTCGGAACCCAAGGAATCGTCTTCTCCCCGTTCTGCTGAACCCTCGTCTCAAACCTGTAGATAGCAAGTTAAGTTGTCCGGTGTATGGAGCACAGGATCTGTCCGGTT